>NZ_JBMPPI010000012.1:0-168671 GCF_049340245.1 Undibacterium sp. TC4M20W | reverse complement strand
AAACTTTGATACTCTTTCATCTTGAAACTCCTTCTTTTGGTAGAGATAGAAGTTTCAAACCGACCGCCGTATAGGTCAAACCTTGAGGAGTCCCCCGGCAGAGCCGGGGGATTACCTTATTTATTTATATCTGCACCATACTCTTTAAACACTGGTCAGCCCCTGTTTGCTTATCTTTGCTTATCTTTGCTTATTTCTGCTTATTTCTGCTTATCCCTGTTCATACGTGTTTGTCTCCGTTTCTTCTGCAACTGCTTGAGCCGCGCTGGCGGTGGCCACGAGGTCGGAAAAGTTTTGTGGGTATGCATTTTGTTGCCAGTACAAGGGCCAGCTGCACCTATCGGGCAGGTGGTATTGGCGCTGGTGGAGAGTTCTGGATCGATCTCCGTCGCCTCATAAGTGACAGGGAAAGTAATCTGACCAATATTGACGGTGATACTACCTTCACCTTCGGAAATACCAGCATCAGTCAAGAAAGTACCATCCAGTTTGGCACCATTGAAATTGGCACCCTGCAGATAAGCACCGGTCATGTTGACTGCGATGGTGTCATAGGTCGATAAGTCAGCATTACTGAAGTCGCAACCGACCAAAAAGGCACGTGTAAAAGTAACACCTGTCATCATTTTTTGTTCTACAGCGCTAAAACTGACAGCCTTCAGATAAGCATTGCTGAAGTTGGCAAGGCGCAGTGTGGCACCGTCGAATTTTGTTTCGTCCATGCGCGCACCTGAAAAACTGGCACCAGAGATAAGCGCATTTTCAAAGCTGCAACCGGTCAGGCTGGCATTGGTGAAATCTGCGGCGGGCAGTTCCAATGTGGCTTCAAGGATGCTGGCCTTGAACTGGGCGCTGGGCAGGTTGGCATTCGACAGCTTCACTCCGCGCATGATGGCATTATTGAAGTTGGCCCTGGCCCCGCTAAGCGTGCTCAGGTCAACGGCAGTAACATCAGTGAATGTGGCGTTCAGATCGTCTATGGTGGCAGGCAGGTCCGTGATCTTCGCATAAGCCATTATCTTATAGCTCCAGGTCTTCCCTATCAGGGAATACTTGAGTTGGCTACGCACAAATCGCATGGGTGCTTCAGCGGTGGAAGTTAGCACCAGTGGCGCACTATTGATCACCGTAAGCAGGTCACAGTCAGAAAAATCACAGTTACCACCGGTCAGCGTATTGAGCTTGGTACCCTTCATCGTAGCGAAAGTAAAATCGACCCCAGTCATAGCCGAACCACTAAAGTCGGCTCCACTAAGTGTCGCGCGACTAAAACTGGCCTTGTTGAAGGTGCCACCGGTAAGAATGGTGTCCTTGAGCAAAGCACGACTGAAATTGGCGCGACCAAAATTGATGCCCGCCAGATTTTCGCCGGACAACTCGACGATGGCAGCACCAGCTGGCGTGAAATCAAAATGCGTGACCGTCTTGCTGGCCTGCATCTGATCTACGCCATCAGCAAGCTGCACCGCTGTCCAGATGGCATTCTGGTCTCCCGCTGCGGGTGTACTATTGAGATTACTAAGATAGCGAGAACCATTGATATCGTCCACTTCGATGAAGTGTGGTTTACATATCAGGTCGAACAATTTTGTTTTATCCGGATGCTGGTTATCAAGATAAAAGCGCAGGTTGACTTTACCACCGACAGGGCTACGTAAACGTTCAAGCGTCAGTCGTAATGGGAGAACAGGCACATGATAGAGAGGCATGCCTGTTGGAAGCGTGGTGGCAATCAGGTGAGGGGTATTCTCGTTGAAACTGACAATCTCGCCATTGCTGGCTTGCAGCACAAATGTGCCATCCCCCTTGGCAATGGCAAGAAAACTGCCCGCATCGGCTGGCAGTGGCACATAGGTGTCGCTGCCATTCTTGCGGATGGTAGTACGGTCTTTCGTGATCAGGCCCAGCCTTTGTTCCCACAAGATGAGCTTGTAATTACCAAGAAGGAATTGGAATTTTCCGGCGAATGTTTTCATAGTTGTATCCTGTTGACTCAATGTTGTGGGGGTGCAGGTGGACGCCAGTGGCTGATGCCAGGTTCGGGCCGCCCATCTTTGCCGGCCAGCACTTCATAATTGAGCGCAAACAAGTTGCGCAGCAGGTCAACCGTAATACGCGCCGCAGTGAAATTGCCTGTGCTGGCAAGGAAAACACCAGTCGGGTCATACAAATCCATGCGGTAGTCTTCAGGCTTGGCACCGCTGCCGGTGTGACCAAGGATGAAGATGTGGCCCTTGGCCTCAACCGCCATATCAAGCAGGTTGAGCTTGCCAGGGCGCAGTGCCATCACCGGTACTTTGGCCAGCGCCTTACCCTCGGGGTTGCTAAAGTAATTGACCGGGTTGCCATTCACGTCGAAACACTGGACGCGGGCATTGCCTGACTCCAGCACCAGTACGCGCCCATCAACAGCCAGGGTAACCGCCACCGGTGTCTTGATGAGACCATGACGCTTGCCCTCGCCCGACATCAGCGTAGCCAGCGGTGAGACGCTATCGCTGCCAGCCTGGGCAGACAAGCTGATACGGAAAATTTTGTGAATGCTGCGGCTGATACCAAATACATAGCCATGCGGGTGTACCACCATCTGGTCTATGCTGTCCGGGAAACGGCCCCAACTCTGGTTGGCAGTGGCATTGAATTCTGGCACGCGGCCATATTGCAGGGCCACCCGGCGCAGATGGAAACCGCCGTCAGGATTATTGGTTTCATGATAGACACCACGGCTGGGGTCGATCAGGAAATTGCGGCCACTGCCATCATCAGGCGACACCACGTCATAGCCTATGCCACCACCACCTGTAAAGCCCACATGCTGGGTGGCATATGCTTTTTGCGGATGCTGCAACACCGACAGGTTTTGCGTGGTGTACATGCTGGTATTGGTCGCAGGCCGCGATGCCACATCAGGCGGCAGGTGCAGGTCAGTGGCTTTCCAGGCATAGCCTATCATTTCCGGATACTGGGCCATGGTGATGGAATGCAGTTTCTCGATAATGCCATGCTGGCTGGAAGGCGACTTCATCGTCGCCAGCGGTGCGGGCCCGGCCTGCCAGACATGCTCACCATTTTGCATGACGATTTTTTCCTGGTGTTCATACACAGACCAGGCACCGAGCGGCACTTCATTGATGTCGATTTCTATAGGTGGCACAGTCAGCACAGCCTGGCCATTGCTGCCCTCGGCCTTGAGCCAGCCACTCGCCCCTTGCCCCGATTGCCAGCCATTCTCAGCATAGAAGAATACCAGCACGCGCAAATTACCCGCCGCAGGCACACCATCAAAGCTAACGGAGATATCGTCGCTGATGGTTTCTGGCGGCAAGGTCTTGACCAGCTTGGGCAGGGTCGCCCCATTGTCATAAGCAATCACCACACTCAAATGATGGTGGTGATCAGGGAATTTCTTGTACAGCTTGCTTGACGTGATCGTGATGCGCAAGTCTATGCTGCGGGTGACTTCAGTAACATGGGCACGTGGTGACTGGCGTATGGCGCTGGTAGTTTGCGCCAGTTGCGCCGCAGTAGCTGCAATATCAGCCAGTAACAGGGCAACGTTGATAAAAGGGATGGCTTTCTTGGCAGCGCCAGTGGCGATCATCTCGGCAATGATTTGTGTTACCTGGCCAAGACCTGCCTTGGCCAGCACGACCAGCAGCTTTTTACCCACTGTCCATGCAGCCTTGGCCGGGTTGTCAGCAAAACCGATATACATCCCGACAAAGGCAGCCAGTAAAGCACCATAGACCGGCTTTTGCTTGAGCAGTTTCATCATGCCGCCCGAGGCAGTCAGGGCGGCGCCCGCCACCAACAACATTGTCGGCAGCGCCATTTCTATGACCACCGTCATGATCACGCCTGGCGGGCAAGCTACCGGGTCATTTGCACCGCAACCCAGGCCACCCCAGGTGAAACGAAGGGTGCCTGCATCATGCGGCACCGGCACATTGAAATGAGATGAATCAGCAGACAGGGGGATACCCATAATGGTTTCTACCGGATCCACCATGCCCACATAGCGTTTATAGGTGTCGCCGTCAAACACCGAGTCTAGCAAGGGGAAGCGTGAAGACCAGTTCTCAGGTGCCTTGGCCTTGCCGCTGGCATCAAGAAACTCAACATAGCAAGACAAATGGCGCAACCAGTGGTTTTTCACCACGATGGTCAGGTTGCCATTGGCACCGCTGGACAGCATGGGGAAGTGAAACACTTTCTTGGCTTCATCAACTTTGCCTACCGCAAAATACGATTTGCCAAAGCCAACGCCATTCGAGGTGATCAGATACTGCAAAATCGTACCGCCACCCATCAGCATGCATTCAACCTGGGCATATCTGCCGCTGGGCGAAACAACTAACGCCGCATAATGGCCCGGAGTATTAGGCAAGGCCCGCAGCGGCCCTGTCATGTCATCAAGTACGACAAACAGGTTCTGGTCGGCCAGCGCCTTTTGCGCTTCTTCATCAAAGGCATACGCGGGTTTATCTTCACGGCTGGACCATGTACCCTCGGCCCGCCAGTTGCTGCCCGCAGGTGCTGCCTGGTAACGCACATCAGGCTCGAACACCAGGCCGTCGGTTGGCGTCAGGTTCTTCAGCTTCCAGCGCACATCGTTTGCGCCACGCAGTTTTTCAGCACGCAGTTTATGTTTGGGCTGCACCTTGCCATCATAGGCAGCATCTGTCGTGCCATACTGGGTAGACCAGGTCTGGCCGCGCAATTCTTCTGCCTGGCTGGCATACACCAGCGCCCGCGACAGCGCCTTGCTAACAGCATCAAGCACATCCTGATGCAAACCCATGGCAAACACCGGCTTGCCATCATCGTCCACTGCGGGCTGGTCACCGTCATATACGCGCTCGACCGTTGACCAGTCATCAGGATGCTCAAGTATCCTCAGCACCAGCAGGTTGAATTCATTCAGGGCGCGTCGTATACACGCCTCGATCACCGTCACCGGCCCGCCCTCAGTCGCCGCTTGATTGAGATTGATCAGCTCAGGATGTTTGAACAGCAGCGCCACTGCAGTCTCATACGCATCCTGGTAATTGGCGATATGGTCAGGCGTGGCCTCCAACGCCTGCAACTGTGTCGACAAAAAATTTTGCCCAAACTGGCGATAAGCCAGTTTGGGATGCATGGCCTCATCAGGATTAGCACGCAAAAGCTTGCGTCTCACGTCGCGCAACCTCGCATCACGCGGCACATGGATACCCATGGAAATCGTGCGCTCGGTCTCATACCCATCGACGATCACAGGCGTAGTCACCCACATCAACGCCACCGCATCAGATGGCAAAGGCACCTCGGCATAATGACTGACGACTTCGTCAGGCACCATCTTCAAGAAACCATTTTTCTGCCGCCCCTCAACCAGCGACTGCTCAGTATGCGGCGTAATATCATATTCATTCATCGCCACATGCAGCTTGAAGCTGGGTGCAGTGCCAGCCGCAGCATGCAAGGTCTTGCTATTCGAATCGGTGACAGCAGAGTCAGAAGAATCAGAAGGGTCAGAAGTGTGGGCTGGCAAATGCCGCGCCAGGTCAAAGTGAAGAAGGTGGCGCTCAGTCGCGCGCTCAAGCAAAGCCATGCATATTTCCTTTGATGAAAGAATCAACGTAGAGAATTACTGCAAATAAACAAAATGAATTGGGGGAGAACAGAAAAGGCAGAAAAGCAAATGGAAGCTGGCAAAGTATCCATTATTCGGGCAGTGATCACAAGAACAATTTTTACAAATTGTTACGAGTTTGGAAAATTTATAGTGTGGCGATGTGTAAGTCCTGACCAATATGTACACAGGAATGACTGGCTTAATCATGGATTGAAACGACACCCGGATTTTCTTGGCGATTTATCGCGCTGGAGCAAGTCCTGAATGCCCGACTGTTCTTGCGCGCACCTTCAGGTTATGTGGCGACACCGGCAGGCGAACATGTACTGGCAGCCGCCGAGATGATGGAAAAAGCCTCGGACAAATTGCAACGCGAAATCGCCGGGATAGATAACCGCCTTTCAGGCGTGGTGCGCGTTGCCACGTCAGACACCATGGCCAGCCACTTCGTCATCCCCGCCATGCAAAAGCTGCACGCAATCCATCCCGATATCCGCATCGTGCTGAGCACGGCAACACAACTGAGCAACCTCACCCGGCGCGAGGCAGACATCGCCCTGCGCCTCGTCAGGCCCACCGACCCCGACCTCATAACCCGCCACCTGACCAAACGCAAGCTGGGCCTGTTCGCCGCAAAATCCTACCTGGAAAAACACGAAGTAACAGCAGATAGCAAAGACCTCGACGGCCACGACATCATCACCTATCAGCACCGCATCGCCCCCCGCCACGCAGAAAAAATCTGTGGCCTGCCCATCACCAACGCCCGCGTCACCATGGAAGTCAGCAGTGCCATGATGATGCTGGAAGCCACACGCGCTGGCATGGGCATCGCCGAGCTTGCAGTCCACCTCGCAGAAAACGATCCTCAGCTCACCCGCCTGTGGCCAGAGCGTCATGAGAGTTACGACGTTTGGCTGGTCATGCATGGTGATCTTGCCAGAACTGCGCGGGTCAGGGCTGTGGCGGATGCGATAGTGGGGTGTTTTCCGGGGAGGGAAGGTAAGTAATGACATAGATCAAATACAGATATTTGCATTTTCATCTTAGATTTTAATGCAATGCCATTTATTTCTTTAATATTGAGATAACGATAATTTATATAGCCGTGCTCAATTTCATTGTTTTTCTTAAAAAAAGAATCGAACAAGAGTAAAGACTTAGCAGCAGAAGTTAAGGATGCTATTCTTTAGTCCGATATAAAGCTGATGTGAAATGCATGAGCTTTTCTAAAAAAATCAGAATCTATCAAATTTTCATGAAAATTTTACATGAATTTTAATTGTGATATTATCAATCTCATGTCCTTGTGAGTTAACAAAGTAAATGGAAGATTTGTTAGAGTTTTCGCCCGCAGTTCTAGAATGGGCAGCTACACAATCCGGTAAAACGGTTGGTGAGATTGCGTCTAAAATTTCCAAAAAGAAATTTGAAGAAATCCAATATGGAAAAATGACCCAATCGCAAGCTGCAAGATTTGCAAATCTTGCAGGAGTACCTTTCGGCTATTTATTTTTGGACACGCCTCCAAAGTCTCGAGTAAATCCTATTGCCGACTTCCGTACTATTTCTAATGCGACCCCGTTAAGCAAAGATTTCTTTGCGATGTATGATGACATAGATTTTAAGCAATCTTGGTATAAAGACCTGCTGAAGAGTCTTGGTGCTGAACCACTCCCCTTTGTTGCGAAATTCTCCACTAAATCCTCTATAGAGGAAGTTGCACTGGATATGCGAAAAACGATGGGCATTTCCTTTGCTGAAATTGCAGGACTGCCGAATTCGGATGCGGTATTTTCGTATTTGTCTAGAAAAGCAGAAGATTCTGGAATATTGGTTTTCAAAAATAGCCAAGCTGGAAATAATTGGCGAAGAGCATTGCAAGTAACGGAATTCAGAGGTTTCGTTCTAAGCGATAAATTTGCGCCTGCAATTTTCATCAATGGATCAGATGCTCCGGCAGCCTGGGTATTTACTCTTGCGCATGAATTAGCTCACATTTGGTTTGGTGACTCGGGTATTTCAGATACAGATACAAAGAGTGCAAATAAACAAGAACGTTTATGCAATGCCGTAGCAGCTGAATTTTTAGTGCCGGCAAGAGAATTTAAACAAGTATGGGACGAGCGCGACGTTGATATAAACAGCAAGCTAGAATTAGCGAGAAAGTCTTTTAAGGTAAGTTTACTTGTTATTGCTAGACGTGCATTTGAACTTGGTTTAATACCGTCCAAAAAATATTCTGAAATTTATCAAATTGTTAGAAATAATGCAGCGAAACCGAAAGACTCAGAGGGCGGCGATTACTATCGAACATTACCGATTAGAAATAGTAGGCGTTTAACCAATCAAGTTGCCCGCCTTGCCGCTACGGGTGGAATTAGTTTTAGAGAAGCGGGACAGTTACTAAATACCAATCCTAATAACGTCATGACGTATTATGCAAAAAACTCTAACTCGTTATCTACTTGATTCTGATGTTTTAATTTCCGCAAAAAATTTACACTACAATCCGAAATTCTGTGGTGTGTTTTGGTCTTGGATAAACGAGGCGCATAACGCCGGAAATTTATTTAGTGTAGACAAAGTAAAAAATGAACTTTTGTCAGGGGGAGATAAAGATGTTTTATACGAGTGGGCTACTCGGACTAATTTAAGCAGCTTCTTTTTAAAAACGAACCAATGCGCTAAACAATGGGGTGCCTTATCTGCATGGGCACATTCTCCCGCTAAGGCATTTAAAGAAGTGGCTAAGGCAAAGTTTCTTGATATTGAATCTGCTGATGCTTGGTTGATTGCATATGCCGCAGAACATAAAGATTGTGTAATTGTAACCAATGAAGTTTCAGCTCCATTTAGCAAAAGTTCAATTAAATTACCTGATGCAGCAGCCCATTTAGGTGTTAAGACAACTACTATCTTTGATCTTTTATGCCGTCATTCAGGAAGTAATTTTATATTTTCACCTTGAATAGTTACAGAGGCGAGTGCAAATCATTGGAGTCTATCTATCGCTTATTCCATCTCGTCGCAACAATCTTCGGGTAAGTGTGAAGAGATAAGTATTTCCCAAACTAAACTTGAGTCAACTTCATAATTAAATGTACTTGAATCTCAAAAAGCAAACAGTTTGCAACAACTAAAATGACCCTTATAGTTTCGGTAATGTATGTAGATGAATTGACTGGAGAATTTTCAGGCGAAATACCTTTATCACCAGGAGCAGAATTGGCCGGTCTTGAGATATGGCGAAGCTCAGTATATGGATCACTCAAAAGCGTCGAACTTGGGCTTTCTTTACTATGCACACTCAAGCATCAGAATATTCTTGCACTTGGGAGTGAGGTTGTCACGTTGAAGAATGAAACCATAAGCTTGCTGAATGCTTTAGATAATGACCAAACCTATCAGCATAGACTGGGCAATATTATCAGCGCCTGTGAGCTTGCGATTGCGCACGGCGCTGCGGTATGGATTGCATGAAATGATGCTGCTAAAAACCGAAGAGAGATGCTTTTAATAAAAAACGAAGAAATCAACACCTCAAATTAGACAGCAAGCATCCATCACATGCTCTCAGAATATTTTCAAATAAACTTACCCCACTACTCCCGCCCTGCCCAACATCGCATGCAACAACACATTACACCCCGCCTCCAGATGTTCTGATTTTGCATCTTCAATTTCATTATGGCTGATACCGTCCTTGCAGGGTACGAAGATCATGCCAGACGGCGCGAGTCTGGCGGCGTAGATAGCGTCGTGGCCTGCGCCTGATACGACGTCCATGGTGCTGTAGCCCAGGGTGGCTGTGGCTTCGCGTACGGCGTTGACGCAGTCTGGGTGGAAGGGGCATGGGGGGTAGTAGGAGACGCGTTCTACACTGATGCTGAGGCCACTGTCTTTACTGGTTTTATCGACGAAGGCGAGGATTTCATTGTGCATGGTGTCGAGCAATTCGGACGACACATTGCGCAGGTCTATGCTGAATTTGACTTCGCCGGGGATAACGTTGCGGCTGTTGGGGAAAACCTGCACCATGCCTACCGTGCCACGGCCATAGGGCGGGTAGCGGTTACCGATGTTGACGACTTCCTGCATGATTTTGGTGGAGATTTGCAGGGCATCTTTGCGCAAGCCCATCGGTGTCGGACCTGCGTGGGCTTCCATGCCGGTGACGATGCAGTCATACCAGGAGAGGCCAAGCACGCCGGGGACGACGCCGATAACCTTGTCGGCATCTTCGAGTACCGGGCCTTGTTCTATATGGGTCTCAAAGTAGGCACCGATGGGGTGCTGGCCTGGCACTTCTGTGCCTTTGTAGCCTATGCGCTCCAACTCATCACCTACGGTTTTGCCTTCGGTGTCTTTGGCGGCGTAGGCGTGTTCGAGTGTGAATGCGCCGCAGAATACGCCTGAGCCCATCATGACGGGAACGAAGCGGGAGCCTTCTTCATTGGTCCAGAAGGCGACTTCGATTGGCGCTTCGGTTTCTATGTTGTGGTCGTTGAGGGTACGCACGACTTCGAGTGCGGCCAGCACGCCGTAGTTGCCGTCGAACTTGCCGCCAGTGGGCTGGGTGTCGATATGGCTGCCGGACATGATGGGTGGCAGTGCCGGGTTCTTGCCTGCCCTGCGCATGAAGACATTGCCTATCTGGTCTATGGTGACGGTGAGGCCAGCCTGTTTGGCCCAGGAGACGACGAGGTCGCGCCCTTGTTTGTCGAGATCAGTCAGGGCCAGGCGTTTGACGCCGCCTTTTTGTGTGGCACCGATTTGTGCGAGTTCCATCAATGAGGCCCAGAGGCGATCTCCATTGATTCGTAGATTTGCGGTTGACATTTGCATTACTCCTTATGCGCGCATTCTGTTGAGCGCTTGAAACATGGGTGAGAAGGATGGGCGTTTGATATAGCGCCCAGCTCCCATCTCTGCCATTAATTCACCTTGTTTGAACACCAGCTTGCCACCGCTGATGGTGTGGGTTGGTATGCCCTTGACGGTGCGGCCTTCAAAGACATTGAAGTCGCCTTTGGAGAATTGTGTCTTGGCTGACAATGTCTTGGTGCCATTGACATCCCACAGCACGATGTCGGCGTCTGCACCTTCGGTAATAACACCTTTGCGTGGATAGATATTGAAAATCTGTGCACAGTTGGCGGAGGTGACCTTGACGAATTCTGATGGCGTCAGGCGGCCTGTGTTCACACCTGCATCCCACAAGATCATCATGCGTTCTTCTACGCCGCCGCAGCCGTTGGGTATCTTGGTGAAGTCGTCCTTGCCTGCGGCTTTTTGGGCAGCGCAGAAAGTACAGTGATCAGTGGCCGTGGTATGCAGATTGCCGCCTTGCAGGCCTTGCCACAAAGCCTCTTGATGATGGCTGCTGCGGAAAGGCGGGCTCATGACATGGCCTGCAGACTGGGCAAAGTCCGGGTTCTTGTAGACGCTGTCATCTACAACGAGGTGGCCTGCCAGCACTTCACCGAACACGCGCTGGCCGTGGGCACGCGCGCGGGTGATGGCGTCCAGCGATTCCTGGCAGGATACGTGGACGATATATAGCGGCGTGTTAAGCACATTGGCAATGGCGATGGCACGCTGTGCGGCTTCGCCTTCTACCATGGGCGGGCGTGACAGGGGGTGAGACTGTGGGCCTGTCATGCCTTTTTTCATGAGCTCTTGCTGCAGGACATAAACAAGTTCGCCATTTTCTGCATGCACGGTCGGTATGGCACCAAGTTCCAGGGCGCGGGAAAAGCTTTTGACGAGGATTTCATCATCAGCCATGATGGCATTTTTATAGGCCATGAAATGCTTGAAGCTGTTGACGCCATGTTCATTGACGAGCTTGCCCATGTCGGCATGGACGGTCTCATCCCACCAGGTGACGGCGACGTGGAAGGAGTAGTCTCCGGCAGATTTTTCTGCCCAACCGCGCCAGATATTGAAGGCTTCCATCAGACTTTGTTGCGGGTTGGGAATGACGAAATCGATGATGCTGGTGGTGCCACCCGCCAGGCCAGCAGCCGTGCCGGTAAAGAAATCATCTTGCGTGACCGTGCCCATGAAAGGCAATTGCATGTGCGTGTGCGGATCTATGCCGCCGGGCATGACATAGAGGCCACCGGCGTCTATGATTTCGGCACCCGCAGGTGCGTCGAGGTTGTCGCCTACGGCGATGATCTTGCCGTTGTCGCAGAGGACATCGGCTTTAAATTCGCGGTCTGCGTTGACGACAGTGCCGCCGCGTATCAGGATGGTCATGGCAGTTCCTTCATTAATTCATTGGGTGTGTAAATCACAGGAGTCGTTTCTCGTAGGTTGTGCGGCCTTCGTAGGTTGGGCTACGTTTCACCAGCCCAACACTCGGCCCTAGCAAACGTATACGTTTTTAAAGGCCCAGTGTTGGGCAGATAAGGCGATGCCCAACCTACGTTAATATCTCCGTGATTTTGCACATTCAAACCTTCTTACCACTCATCAAACCCATATACACCACACCGGACAAGGCGAGGCCGACAAACCAGGCGTAGGTGTAGATGGTTTTTAATATTTCTGGAATAGCCGGGAAGCTGGCAGGGAAAGCAGCGTTCAAAAAACCCGGGATATTCGGCAAGACGCCGATCACAAAGGCGATCACGGCGGCCATGTTCCAGCCATTTTTATAGCTGTACTTGCCTTCATCCTGGTACAGGGCGTTAACATCAATTTCTGTCTTGCGGATGAAGTAATAATCGATGATCAAAATACCAGCGATGGGTCCAAGCAAGGCGGAATAGCCGATCAGCCAGGTGAAGATATAGCCCTGGGTAGATTCCAGAATCTTCCAAGGCATCATGATCAGCGCGATGGATGCTGTGATATAGCCACCGGTTTTATACGAAATCAGTTTGGGGTTCAGCGCCGAGAAATCATATGCCGGGCCAACAAGGTTGGCGGCCAGGTTGACGGATACGGTATCGATCAGCAAGATCAACAAGGCGATCAATACGGCAATGCCGGTCATGCGGCTGGCGAGGTCTACCGGATCCCACAGGGCTTTGCCGTAGAGGACGACGGTTGCAGAAGTGACGATCACTGCCAGCAGCGCCAGCAAGCCCATGGGTGCAGGCAAGCCTATGGTCTGGCCGAGTATCTGGTCTTTTTGCGATTTGGCGAAACGGGTAAAGTCGGGGATATTCAAAGCCAGCGTGGCCCAGAAGCCGACCATGGCTGTCAGTGAAGGCCAGAAGGTGCTCCAGAATTGCCCGGCTTTTTTACCGCCTTCAACAAACTGGGATGGTTGATCCAGTAAGGGGCCGAAGCCGCCCGCCTTGTTATAGACCCAGCCAAGCAGGACGAAGCAGATAATGATCTTTAAAGGTGCAGTATAGGTTTCCAGCTTGCGTATTGATTCCATGCCGTGGAAGATGTACCAGAACTGTATGGCCCAGAAAATCAGGAAGCACACCAGTTGTGCGGCATTAATGCCCAGACCGGCAATATTGCCACCACCCAAAGGATGTCCAATCAACACCCCACCCAGGGTATAAATCATTTGTCCGCCAAACCACGTTTGTATGCCATACCAACCGCAGGCGACGATGGCACGCATGAGGGCAGGCAAACGTGCACCGCGTACACCAAAGGAGGTGCGCGCCAGCACGGCATAAGGGATACCGTATTTGGCACCAGCATGGCCTATCAGCAACATGGGGACGAGCACGATGGCATTGGCAATAAACACCGTCACCACGGCCTGGTAACCCGACATGCCACCTTCAATCAGGCTGGCAGCCAGTGTATAGGCCGGGATACACATGACCATACCCACCCACAAAGCGGCAAAGTGATACCAGCGCCAGGTACGCTGTGCTTCTGAAGTAGGTGCTAAATCCTCATTCCAAAGTTGCCCGCTTTGTGTCTGCATATACTCTCCATTAGGTGTCAGCAAGTGAATTAGCGATACATTCAAGACCTCTCAACACAGAGGCACAGAGACACAGAGAAAATCAAGAGGAAAACCATATGGTTACCTTACACTTCTCTGTGCCTCAATACTCAGATACTGAATGATCTTTATATATCTACTTTATAGCAGATTTATAGCAAACTTCGTTCCAACATCAACATCTAACAACACTTGAAAATTCAAAACAGATCAATCGACCTGAACTGCCTTGAACTCTCTTGCCTTTCTCTGTGAACCCTCTGTGTCTCTGTGCCTCTGTGGTGAGTGGTTTTAAACCTATTTCAACACAGCACGCGGGTTGCGCGGGTCTTGCGTCCAGTTCATATATGGCTTGCCTGTCGCCTGGGGCACCATGGTGATGCACTGTTCTACCGGGCAGGTGATCTGGCAAAGGTTGCAGCCTACGCATTCTTCCTTAATGACTTCGTATTTGCGGGTGCCATTGTCGGCGATCAGCTGCGCAATCGACTGGTGCGATGTGTCTTCGCAGGCGATGTAGCAGCGGCCACATTGTATGCATTTGTCCTGATCGATCTCGGCAATGACAGCATAGTTCATGTCCAGGTATTTCCAGTCTGTCGTATTGGCGACAGCCTTACCGGCAAAGTCACTGATGCGCTCATAGCCTTTTTCATCCATCCAGCGCGACAGGCCGTCTGTCATTTCCTTGACGATGCGGAAACCATGCAGCATGGCGGCGGTACAGACCTGCACCGAGCCTGCACCCAGCGCCAGAAATTCTGCTGCATCGCGCCAGTTGCCTATGCCGCCTATGCCTGAGATGGGCAGGCCTTTGGTGGCCGGGTCACGGGCGATTTCTGCCACCATGTTCAAAGCGATAGGCTTGACTGCGCTGCCACAATAACCACCATGCGTGCTTTGTGTGCCGACGATGGGGCGGGCGATCATCTGGTCCAGATCAATAGACGTGATGGAGTTGATGGTGTTGATCAGCGATACCGCATCTGCACCACCATTGAAGGCAGCACGGGCTGGCACGCGCACATCGGTGATGTTGGGTGTGAGCTTGACGATGACGGGTAGTGAGCAATACTTTTTGCACCAGCGTGTGATCATTTCCACATATTCTGGCACCTGGCCTACGGCTGCGCCCATGCCGCGTTCTGGCATGCCGTGCGGGCAGCCAAAGTTGAGTTCTATACCGTCTGCGCCTGTGGCTTCTACCATTGGCAGGATGCGTGCCCAGCTTTCTTCTTCGCAGGGGTACATCAGCGACACGATCATGGCGCGGTCTGGCCAGTCTTTTTTGACTTGCGTGATTTCGCGCAGGTTGATTTCCAGGCTGCGGTCGGTGATGAGCTCAATATTATTAAAGCCGATGACTTCACGGTTCTTGCCAAAGTGGGCAGAGTAACGCGAAGAAACGTTGACCGGTGGTGGGTCTTCACCCAGGGTTTTCCAGACCACGCCGCCCCATCCTGCTTCAAAAGCGCGGATGACATTATAGGCCTTGTCGGTCGGTGGTGCAGAAGCCAGCCAGAAAGGATTGGGTGCCTTGATACCGGCAAAGTTAATCGAGAGGTCAGCCATATTACACCTTCGCTTTCAAATCATTATCAATCGCCAGCGCTGCCAGCTTGCCATGTTGGACTGCCTGTACGGTCAGGTCCTGACCGTCGGCGATACAATCGCCACCGGCATAAATGCCTGATACGCTGGTGCGATAATGGGCATCCACATGGATTTTGTCATTCTGCTTTTGCAGGTCTTTTGCCAGATCATCCGCCAGGCTGCTGTTGTCCATGCATTGACCAATGGCCTTGAAGACGGCTTGTGCGGGGATGTCGATCGTTGCACCACTGGCTTGCAATTTGCCGCCCACTTCTTTGGTACGCGCAAAGCGCATGCCGCTGACCTTGCCTTCGGCATCACGCAAGACTTCTTGCGGTTGCACCCAGGTGACGATGCGCACCTGGTTGGCTTTGGCGATGTCCTGTTCATGATGAGTGGCAGACATATGTTCTGCACCACGGCGGTACACCAGGGTGACCTGCTCTGCACCAAGGCGGGCGATTTGCACTGCCATGTCGATAGCGGTATTACCGGCACCGATGACCACGCATTGTTTGGGTACGGGCAATTTAGTCAGGTCTTCTGCCTGGCGCAACTCGGCAATGTAATCGACCGCTGCCATCAGGCCGGGTGCATCTTCACCTGTCAGGCCCAACTGGCGGCTGGCACCCAAGCCAAGGCCCAGGAAGACGGCATCATAATCACGACGCAAATCTGCCAGATGCAGGTTCTGGCCCAGTACCTGTTCATGCTTGACGGTGATGCCGCCAATTTGCAGCAGGAATTCAACTTCACGCTGGGCGCTGTCTTCTGTCAGTTTGTATTTGGCGATACCATATTCATTGAGGCCGCCGGATTTTTCCTTTGCTTCAAAAATCACGACATCATGGCCCAATGTAGCGAGCCTGTGCGCACAGGATAAACCTGCTGGGCCACCGCCGACGATGGCGATTTTCTTGCCTGTGCTGGCAGCACGCTGGAAAGGATGCTGTTCGAATTTTGCATTGTCGAGTGCAAAGCGTTGCAGCAGACCGATCTTGACTGGTGCACCTTCTGCATCATGATTGCGCACGCAGGCATGCTCGCACAAAATCTCGGTCGGGCAAACGCGTGAGCAGCTTGCTCCAAGGATGTTTTGATCGAGGATGACCTTGGCTGCACCATTGATATTGCCGACAGCAATATTCTGGATAAAGCTGGGCACATCAATTTCTGACGGGCAGATGCGTGTGCAGGGAGCGTCGTAACAATAGAGGCAGCGGTCACTTTCTATCGCTGCCTGGCGCTTGTTCAGTGCCGGATTCAAATCAGTGAAATGCGAACGCAGCGTTTCCTGACTTTCTTCTGCCTGGGGTAAATGCTTAAGGGCTTCCAACATGGTGGCTCCAATCGATCTTGAGAATTCTTTTTACAAGCAATTTTCGTGACAGCTAATTTACTACTTTAGGATTTACGAAAAATTGTCCCAGCAAGGCGCAGCGACGAAGACAGTACTTTAGTACGGCTAGGAGCTGCAACGCCGCCGGGGCGATTTTCTCGTAAGTCCCGCGTTTATTTATTTTGAGGGAAGGAGAATTCTGCCCCCTTGGAAATACTATCTGGCCAGCGCTGCATGACTGCTTTCACACGCGTATAAAAACGCACGCCTTCAGGGCCATAGATGTGATGATCGCCAAACAGGCTGCGCTTCCAGCCACCAAAACTATGAAAGGCCATGGGCACAGGCAAAGGTACATTCACACCGACCATGCCGACCTGTATCATGCGCACGAATTCACGTGCAGTACCGCCATCGCGGGTGAATACAGCGACGCCATTGCCATATTCATGTTTGTTGATGAGGTCTGCTGCTGCTTCCATGTCTGGTACACGCACTACGCACAATACCGGGCCAAAAATTTCTTGCTTATAGACGGTCATTTCTGGCGTGACATGATCGAACAGGCTGCCACCGCAGAAAAAGCCTTGTTCATGTCCCGGTACTTTGAAGTTGCGGCCATCGACAACAAGCTTCGCGCCTTCTGCCACACCGTCACCGATCAGGCTTTCTATGCGCTCTTTGGCGGCGTGAGTAATGACTGGGCCCATTTCCGCATCAGGGATAAGGCCATTATTGATCTTGAGAGATTTGACACGCGCTGCCATGGCATCGACCAGGGCATCAGCAGCAGAACCAACCGCGACGGCAACCGAGATCGCCATGCAGCGTTCACCGGCAGAACCGTAGGCTGCGCCCATCAGGGCATCGACTGCCATGTCCAGATCAGCATCTGGCATGACAACCATGTGATTTTTTGCGCCGCCCAGTGCCTGCACGCGCTTGCCATTGGCGCAACCGCGTGCGTAGATTGCCTGAGCGATTGGCGTCGAACCGACGAAGCTGATAGCCTGCACTTCTGGATGATCAAGCAAGGCATCAACGACAGTTTTATCACCCTGCACGACATTGAAAACACCATCTGGCAAACCCGCCTGCTTGAGCAGTTTTGCATGCAGCAAGGATGCAGATGGATCACGTTCAGACGGTTTCAGCACGAAGGTATTACCGCAGGCGATCGCGATAGGGAACATCCACATTGGCACCATAACGGGGAAGTTGAAAGGCGTGATGCCTGCAACGACACCCAGCGGCTGGCGCATGCTGCAGGCATCGATGCCGCGGGCGATCTGTTCGGAATATTCACCCTTCAACAGTTGTGGTATGCCTATCGCAAACTCCACCACTTCTATGCCGCGTGCGACTTCGCCCTTGGCATCGGCCAGGGTCTTGCCGTGTTCCTTGGTCAGAAGATTGGCAAATTCATCGGTATGCTGTTGCAGCAGGTTCAGGTAAGCCATGAGCACGCGGGCGCGTGACAAGGCTGGCGTGTTTGACCATGCAGGAAAAGCTTTTGCCGCTGCGGCAACTGCCAGATTAACGTCCTGCTCGCTGCCCAATGCGACCTGGCCTTGCACCGAACCGAGTGCCGGATTATAAATATCAGCAAAGCGTGGCTGCACGCTTTGATGCAGTTCACCGTTGATGTAATGATTGACTTGATATGTGGTCATGATGTTCGCCGGATTAATCGAGGTGTTTCAAAATGTCGTGCAATTTGCCAAACAACTGGTCTACGTGTTTTTTCTCCAAAATCAATGGAGGTGACATGGCGATGATGTCGCCCGTCGTGCGTACCAGTACGCCTTCAGCAAAGGCTTTTTTGTAGGCTGCCATGGCACGTGCACCGACTTTGCCTGGCATGGATTCGAGCTCTATCGCACCGATGAGACCGACATTGCGCAAGTCTATGACGTGTGGCAAGCCTTTCAGGGAATGCAGGCCATCTTCCCAATAGGCAGTCATGCTTTGTGCGTGTTCCAGCACTTTTTCTTCCTTGAATACTTTGAGGGAAGCCAGACCAGCAGCAACAGCCAGTGGGTGACCGGAATAGGTGTAGCCGTGGAACAGTTCTATGCCTGCAGGGCCTTCCATCAAGGCATCGTATATTTTTTGATGGCTGAACACTGCGCCCATGGGTACGACACCATTGGTCAGGCCCTTGGCCGTCGTCATGAAGTCAGGTGTCACACCAAAATAGTCAGATGCAAACGGTGTACCCATGCGGCCAAAGCCGGTGATGACTTCATCAAATATCAGCAGGATGCCATGCTTGTCGCACAGTTCACGCAAGCGTTTCAGATAACCTTTTGATGGCAGGATGACGCCGGCAGATCCAGCCAGCGGTTCAACGATGACAGCAGCGATGGTGGAGATATCGTGCAGGGCAATCAGGCGTTCGAGTTCATCTGCCAGATGTGTGCCGTATTCTGGCAGGCCACGGGTGAAGGCATTTTTTTCCAGGTTATGCGTATGCGGCAGGTAATCAACACCGGCCAGCAAGGTGCCAAATTGTTTGCGGTTGGCTGGCAAACCACCGAGTGACATGCCGCCAAAGCCTACGCCGTGGTAGGCACGTTCACGGCTGATGAAGCGGGTACGCTGTGCTTCGCCACGGCTGCGATGGTAAGCCAGCACCATTTTCATGGCTGTATCGACTGCTTCCGAGCCGGAGTTGGTATAAAACACCTGACCAAACTTGTGGCCGCTATAGTCTATCAACTGTTCTGCCAGCTCAAAGGCTTGCGGATGGCCGATCTGGAAGGCGGGTGCGTAATCCAGGGTCGCGACCGCATCTTGTACCGCTTTCACCACAGTTGGGTGGGAATGGCCCAGCGGCACGCACCACAGGCCTGCCGTACCGTCGAGTATTTCGCGGCCATTCTGGTCACGGTAGTACATGCCAGAGGCAGAAGCCACCAGGCGCGGCGCTTCTTTATAGTCACGGTTGGCCGTGAAAGGCATCCAGTAGGAATTGAGTTGTTGTTTGCTGAGCATGGGTTTCTCCTCGACACTGAAAACAATTTACCAAGTGGTAAAAATATGCTGAAATGCTAAATAAGCATATGCAGTAATGACATATACAGCCAGTTTAATTTCATCCAACCGTATTGGTAGCCGAGGCATAACAGTTATGTGCAACTGCACAATGTAGTTTATGTCTAGCGAGGAGTAAAAAGCATGGACGCCGTAAAAGAAGTGCAGGCAGTAGAGCAAAGCCCGGCCTGGCCGCAACTGTCACTGGAGCGCAGCCGTCAGGCCAGCCTGGTCGATCAGATTGTGCAGGAGGTAACAAGGCTGGTGCGTCAGAACGACCTGGCGCAGGGCAGCAAGATGCCGTCTGTACGACAGTTTGCCAAATGCAATGCGGTAAGTACCTTTACAGTTGTGGAATCTTACGAGCGCCTGATCACCCTGGGCTTGCTGAGTTCACGTCGCGGTTCTGGTTATTTTGTCACCAAACCGGCCTGTACACCGCAGCCTATGGCGCAAGCCGTCATACCAAGTGCTCTGGATGCCTTAAGCCCGGATTTGTACTCTGGCGTATCTAGCGCCCTGCCAGTAGGTTCTGGCTGGTTGCCACCAGAGTGGTATGGCGATGACATCTTGCTGGATGCCCTGAAGCAATCCATGCGCATCCCTACCCAGCGCCTGCGTGGCTATGGCAACCCGCTGGGTTTCCCCAGCTTGCGTCAGCATCTGGCCAGCAGCCTGTCGCAGGAATTGTTCAGTGTTGATTCTGAACAGATTTTGCTGACCCATGGTGCTACTCATGGCTTTGACCTCATCCTGCGTACGCTGTGCAAACCCGGTGACACTGTACTGGTTGAAGACCCGGGTTATAGCAATCTGCTATCCCTGATACGCCATCACGGTTGCATACCGATAGGCATAGCCCGCGATGAAAAAGGCCTGAACCTTGACAGCCTCATGGAAAAAGCCCTGCTGCATCAGCCCAAGCTGATGTTTGTGAATACGGTCTTGCAAAACCCGCTGGGCACCAGTCTGACCCAGGCGCAGGCACACCGTCTGCTGGCTTTGGCAGAACAGTTTGACTTCTGGCTGGTTGAAGATGATATTTACCGCGAGCTATGCCCACGGCCTGAACCCTCGCTGGCGGCAATGGATGGCTTGCGTCGTGTGATACGTGTGGGCAGTTTTTCCAAGACCCTGTCCCCTACGCTGCGCGTAGGCTCGATCTGCGCATCGCATTCGCTGATCGGTGAATTGCTGAGGGTGAAGATGCTGGCGGGTTTGACAACATCTGAAATCAATGAACGCGCGGTGCTACATGCAATCAGTTCGCGCCTGTACCGGCGCATGCTGGAAAAGCTCAAGCGGCAACTGGAAACCTCACGCAATGCCAGCATGGATATGCTGTTGGCCGCAGGCTTGACACCACTGGCAGAACCACGCGGCGGCATGTTCATCAGTGCGGGCTGGAAAGACAGCAAGGCCAGTGCCAGCGAGATTTCACGCCAGGCTTTGCAGGAAGGCATTTTGCTGGCACCGGACGAATTCTTTAGCCTGCGCGCCAGCGACCACCCATGGTTCCGTTTCAATATCGCTTATAGCGGTGATGAAGCATTGAAAAACTTTTTGATGAAGCAGCGTCATGGATAGAGCGCCAGACAAACTCACGCGCTCACGCGATGCGCTGCAAGCCCGCATCATGCAGGCGGCGGTCGAGGTGTTTGCTGAAGCTGGTTATGCAGGCACTGCACTGGCATCGATAGCCGAGCGGGCTGGCCTGTCGAAACAGAATTTGCTGTACTACTTCCCGACCAAGCAAATCCTGTATGAAAAGGTGCTGGACCAGGTACTCGATCAGTGGCTAGAACGCATGAATATCCTGGCAGACCCCGACCATGACCCGGCGACATTGCTTGGCAATTACATACGTGCCAAACTGCGTTTCTCGCGTGAACAACCACAGGCATCTCGCGTATATGCGATGGAAGTCATCAGCGGTGCACCTGTCTATGCCGAGACCATGCGCAATAAAATACTGCCCTTATTGCAAAAAGATATAGCCGTTTTTGAAGCCTGGATGGCGGCTGGAAAAATCGCCGCGGTCAATACGACACACCTGTTATTTTCCATCTGGGCGATGACGCAGTCGTATGCTGACTTTGCAGCACAAATGAGCCTGGTGCTCGGTCATAGCCCATTAAACAATAATGACTTTGAAGAAGCCGAGACATTAATAGTTGATATGGTATTGCATCGACTGAACCTGCACGCCGTAGCCCCTGTCTAGTTGCCCTTGGGTTTGTGGTAATGTAAATGTCTGTCAAATACCACGGAAATAAAATAATGCCTGAAGGCATTGAAGGGAAATTGCTGGCATAATAAATTCTGAGATACAAGCCATTTCGATTGATTTTCCATAAGTCATGTTGCAGTGCAAATGATCGGGGGAATGCATGAATCACGAACAGGGATCAGACGAAGACTGGATCATCGAAGATGAAAAGGATGATCAATCACAGCAGCAGCTTGATGCCTCATTTGAATCACACCCCTGGCGTCTGCTCATCGTCGATGATGAAGAAGACATACACGCCGTAACCCGCCTTGCCCTCTCCAATATCGTCTTCAAGGGCCGCCCGCTGGATATACTGTCAGCGCACAGTGCATCTGAAGCATTTGATATCTTAAGTAAAGAAAACGACATCAACCTGATCTTGCTGGATGTCGTCATGGAAACCGATGACGCTGGCCTGCGTCTCGTCAAACGCATACGCGAAGAGTTAAAAAATCAACTGGTACGCATTGTCCTGCGCACTGGCCAGCCTGGCCAGGCACCGGAGAAAAGTGTCATCGTCGATTACGATATCAATGACTATAAAACCAAGACCGAGCTGACTACCCAGCGCCTGTTCACGACCGTCATCGCGTCCTTGCGCGCCTATGAAGGCTTGGTGTCGATAGAGCGCAGCCGCATAGGTTTGACGCGCATATTGCAGGCGTCTGCCAACCTGTATGAGTTGAAGTCTTTGAAGGAATTTGCCAGTGGCGTGCTCAACCAGATAGGTGCGATACTCGATGTTGGTGCCGATGGCGTTTTATGCCTGTCACGCAATCCGGTAGGTAACCCTGGCGGCAACCTGCAAGCCAGCATCATTGCGGCCACCGGTACCTATAGTGATTTTTCAGGCCTGGACAAATTGCCACAGGATTGCGAATGGACCGCCATCGTAGAAAAAGCCTTCAACGAAAAGAAAAGCCAGTTCCAGCATCCTGCCGATGTCTTGTTCATTCACACCAGACAAGGTCATGAATTTGCGATATTAGTGACACCGCCCTGGCCACTGGGGCAAATGCAGCGCGACTTGCTGGAATTATTCTGTGACCGCATCGCTGCTGCCTTTGATAACCGCTATCTCAACGAGCAACTACAAAAAGCCCAGGAAGCCTCGGTGGTTGCCCTGACCGATCTGGCAGAATCTCGTGACACCGATACAGGCGGCCATGTGCAGCGCGTTTGCAGGCTGACCAATGCGATTGCCAATGAACTCAAGCGGCGCAATGATTTTGCCGCTGACCTGACACCGCAATTCATGGAAATGGTGGGCATCGCCAGCATCCTGCATGATGTAGGCAAGGTGGCAACGCCAGATGCCGTGCTGCTGAAAGCAGGCGGGCATGACAAAAATGAACGCATCATTATGGAATACCACGCACTGGCGGGCGAAACCGTATTGGCGCGCGCTGCCACCATGGTTGATGGCGTCAGTTACCTGACTTATGGCTCGCAAATTGCGGGCAGTCATCATGAACATTTTGATGGACAGGGTTACCCACGCAAACTGAAGGGAGAAGAAATCCCCCTGTCAGCACGCATAGTAGCGGTTGTTGATGTGTTTGATGCCCTGCTGCACCGCCGCCCTTACAAGGAACCATGGTCACTCGAAGACACCATTGCCTACATCAAATCCAGGAGCGGCAAGCAGTTTGACCCTTTGGTCGTTGATGCCTTGATCCATTATGTACAGACCGAACAACCGGACTGGGTCGCCAGCGGAGAATAAGCAAGTCTGGCCCCGGCCCATCCATCTCAATGCTGACAAGCTTTTGCGTCTGCCGGCTTATCACTTGCCAGCGCCTGGATAATCGGGCACTGCGCCTGTTCAGTTGATGAAGCGCATTGATGTATCAGTTCGGTCAACATATCTTCCATCCTGTGCAGGTCGGCCAGCTTGGCCTTTACCTGCAACAAACGCTCGTGCGCGACATCGCGTATGGACTGTCTGTCATTACCATCTTCCAGCATCAGCAAATTGGCAATTTCATCGAGGCTGAAACCTAACTCCTGTGCTCTTTTGATAAAGCGTATGCGTTCAGCCAGGCTAGCGGGATAGGTTCTGAAGCCGCTGGCTACTTCGGGCACGGGCAGCAAATCGCGGCGCTGGTAATAGCGTATGGTTTCTACCCCTACGCCCGCTGCCTTGGCCAGTTGCCCTATCGTATATTGATCTGCATCAGACATTATTAAATAGTCCTTGACTCTGTTCTTGGGTACGGAGTCTATGATAAGGCAATATCATTTTATCTGTACGGGAGCATCATTCATGACCCAGGATCACACCACTCACGAGCATGGCGGCAATTGTTGTGGGCACAAGCATGACGAGCAGGCAACTGCAGTTCAGGGAAAAAAATACACTGATCCTGTGTGCGGCATGCAAGTCAGCAAGAACAATGAGAAGACAGCCCGTTTTCAAGGTGTCGCCTATTATTTTTGCAGCACGTCCTGCGTCAGCAAGTTCAATGCGGCGCCACAAAACTATGTCAAGGCCAAGAAAGTGATAGGTCTGGGCAAAGTGAACAACGATGCCATGCAAAGCGATGCCAATGGCGAACACAAAGACCCAGTCTGCGGCATGCGCGTCAATGCCCAAAGCCAGCACCAGTTTGAGCATGATGGGCAAAGCTATTATTTTTGCTGCAATGCCTGTCTAGAAAAATTTCGCAAAGACCCTGCTGCCTGGCTGGACCCGGCAAAACGCCTTGCCCCAAAACCAGTAGCTAAAGATGCGATCTTCACCTGCCCCATGCATCTGGAAATAGAGCAGGTAGGCCCGGGCACTTGCCCGCTGTGCGGCATGACACTGGAACCCAAGGAAGCCTCGGCAGAAGAAGATACCAGTGAGCTTGATGACATGTCGCGGCGCTTCAAATTCAGCCTGGTACTGAGCTTGCCGCTGCTGATCATGACCATGGGTGACATGTTGCCTGGCATATCGTTTCATCACCTGCTGGGCATGACGGCGTTCAACTGGCTGCAATTCTTCCTGGCGACGCCCGTCGTGCTATGGGCTGGCCTGCCATTTTTTGAGCGTGCGCTGGCTTCCTTCAAAACCGGGCATCTGAACATGTTCAGCCTCATAGGTGTGGGCACTGCTGCAGCTTATATATTTAGCCTGGTGGCATTGCTGTTGCCAGGCATCTTGCCTGCCGCCTTCAAGATGGATGGCATGGCACCACTGTATTTTGAAGCAGCGGCCGTCATCATTACTTTAGTCTTGCTGGGACAGGTACTGGAATTGCGGGCACGCTCGCAAACCAATGCAGCGATCAAGGCATTATTGGGTTTGACACCTGCAACGGCGATACGCATTGCTGCTGACGGCAGCGAAAAAAAAATTGCTCTTGATGAAGTACAGACTGGCGACAACTTGCGCGTCAAGCCGGGCGCGCATATCCCTGTTGATGGTGCCGTGCTGGATGGTCATAGCAATGTCGATGAAGCCATGCTGACAGGTGAACCACTGCCCGTCAGCAAACAGGCCGGTGACAAAGTCAGTGCTGGTACCATCAACCAGCAAGGCAGCTTCAGCATGCGGGCTGAACGCATAGGCAAGGATACCCTGCTCGCCAGCATCATCAATCTGGTGAACCAGGCCGGGCGTTCACGCGCACCTATCCAGAAGCTGGCGGATCAGGTATCCGGCTGGTTTGTACCGGGTGTGATTGCAGCAGCCGTGCTGGCCTTCGTTGCATGGGCTTTATGGGGACCAGCACCGGGCATGGCGAATGGTTTGATGGCTGCAGTATCAGTGTTGATCATTGCCTGCCCTTGTGCACTTGGCCTGGCCACACCGATATCGGTCACAGTGGGCATAGGCCGTGGTGCGCGTGATGGTGTGCTGATCAAGGATGCAGAAGCACTTGAGAGACTGGAAAAAATCGATACCCTGCTGATAGACAAAACCGGCACGCTGACAGAAGGCAAACCCACACTGCAACACTTCAGCGTTGCCAGCGGCGAATCAGAAGCAGACTTGCTGGCGCTGGCCATGGCGCTGGAACAACGCAGTGAGCATCCAGTTGCCCATGCCATCGTCAGCTATGTAATGACTCGCGGTGCAAAGCCCATTGCCATCAGCGATTTTACGTCCATCACAGGCAAGGGTGTCAGCGCCACGATGGATGGCAAGACGGTCTTGCTCGGTAACCCTGCGCTGTTGAAAGAACATGCCATAGCGCTGCCAGGCTTTGAATCAAAAATCAACGATCTGCAGGCGCAGGGACATACCGTCATGCTGCTGGCAGTAGCACAAAAAGCTGTGGCCCTGCTCAGTGTCGCAGACAAGATCAAGAACAACAGCAAAGAGGCCATCACTCAATTGCAGCAGCAGGGGATGCACATCATCGTGCTGACGGGTGATAACACCAGGACTGCGCAGGCGGTGGCAAAACAACTGGGGCTCGACGATGTGCGCGCAGACTTGCTGCCTGCAGACAAGTTCCGTATCGTGCAGGAATTGCAGGCACAGGGCCGTGTGGTTGCCATGGCTGGCGATGGCATCAATGATGCACCTGCGCTAGCGCAGGCAGACGTCGGTATTGCCATGGGTAGCGGCACGGATGTTGCCATGCATAGCGCTCATGTAGTGTTGGTCAAAGGTGATTTGCGCGGCATAGTCAAAGCCCGCGCCCTGAGCAGACAGGCGATGAAAAACATCAGGCAAAACCTGTTCTTTGCCTTCGCGTACAATTTTGTCGGCGTGCCCATTGCAGCAGGCTTGCTTTATCCATGGTTCGGTATTCTCCTGAGCCCCATGATCGCCAGTGCTGCCATGAGCCTGAGTTCGGTCTCCGTCATCAGCAATGCACTGCGCTTGCGGTCCGCAAAACTATAGTGTGCTGATAGCAAACTGAATGACAAACCGGAGGAACAGGTAAAATACGCGCCTGTTCTTGCCAGCACCTGGCATAGCCTTACCAAATAAAGAATTTCATGCGTATTTCTATCCTGGCCTTTTGTATTGCCACGCTGTTTATTTTGCCTGCAAATGCAGCCGAAAAGACCAAACCGGCAAGTAAAAAAACTGTTGAAAAATCTGTCAGCGCCACTGTGTATGTGGCTGGTGATATTGCTGACTGTCGCAAAAGGCCACCTGTCGAAAGCATGGCTGCCAGGACGGCAGAACTGATTGCCGCCGGCCTTGCCAAAGACAGCACGGCCAGGACGATTACCCTGGGCGATAATACTTATCCAGTCGGCAAACCCGAAGAGTTCAGCAACTGCTATGAACCCACCTGGGGACGCTTCAAGGAAAAAACCCTGCCATCACCGGGTAATCATGATTACGGCATGCCCAAGGCTTTGGGGTATTACAATTATTTTGGTGAACTGGCTGGCCCGGATCGCCGCGGTTACTATGCGACCAGGTTGGGCAAATGGTATATCTTCTCGCTCAACAGCAATCTGGACCAGGCCCAGATGCAAGTACAATTGAAATGGCTGAAGGACGAACTGGACAGCAATAAACAAAGCTGCACCCTGGCCTTCTGGCATCACCCTGTGTATAGCTCTGGCGGCCATGGCAATAACAAGAATATGCAGGAAGCCTGGGCCATGCTGGCAGCAGCCAAAGCAGATATCGTGCTGGCCGCGCACGACCATGATTACGAACGCTTTGCCCCTCTTGATGCAAATGGCGACAAGGACGACAAAAATGGCATGCGCAGTTTTGTCGTTGGTACCGGTGGTGCGAAGCTGACGCCGATGTTCCTGCCCAAGGGAACAACCGAGTTACGCGACAATTCTACCTATGGCGTATTGAAACTGACTCTGCATGCCAAGTCCTACGAGTGGGAATTTTTGCCTGTTCCAGGGCAGACACTGGTAGATAAAGGCCAGGCTGCCTGCCACTGAATACCAGACTTGCTTACAGTGGGCGCAGCTTGGGTAAACCATAGTCTGCGTCCGCTGTAATCTGCTCAAGCACAGCGCGCATGGCTTTTATTTTGCTTGCGCCCATGCTCTCAATTAAACGATGTTCAAACTCCTGGTGAAAGGCGCGCGCCACCTTCATCAGGGCCAGTGCACGCGGCGTCAGGTGCAGTAATCTCACCCTTGCATCAGTAGCGTCGTCTTCACGTCGCACATAGGCTTTTGCTTCCATATCATTGACGATTTTTAGCGCGCCCTGTGGGGTCATCCCCAGGCTTTCTGCAAGCTGCTTGAGGTTTTGCGGATTATTCTCCAGCAAACGAAAAACATAGCCGAAAGAACTGCCGACATCGGCATAGCCTTGCTGTGCCAGATGTTGATGCAATTGTTCTTTGAAGCTGCCAAAAGCCAGATTCAGCAATACGCCGAGATCAATATGTGCTTGCGTGGTAATTTAATTCACCTTAGTTTATAATCTTTGGTGAATTATATCACACGAGAAAATTATGAATCTGATCGACGCATCATCCGCCAAAGTGTTTACCATGCATGAGGCCACCTTTATCGGTCTTGCCTCACCCAGCCGTGGCTCAACGGAAAATTCAGCCTGGATCGTTGAACTAAGTGCCAACAAACCCGGTGTCGCGCACCAACTGACACGTGAAGAGATATTTATCTGCCTTTCAGGAGCGGCAAAGGTCAGCATGGGAGACCATCATCACACGCTAAGCGCAGGCGCATGCCTGATCGTACCTGCTCATACCCGTTTTTCAATCAGCAAGACCAGCGATGAGAATTTCAGGGCCGTGGCAATCTTGCCAGTAGGTGCTGAGGCAGTGCTGGAAGATGGCAAGACATTCACGCCACCATGGGCGCTGTAATCACACATTAACCACACATTAACGACTCATTAGCGGCACATTAAAAAGGCAAGCTGACCAGCATATAAGCTTGACAATATCCGGGGTATCCAGAATATGAAATGGATGATAAGGTCCATATCAAATTCAAATGATGATTCCGGATTTTTTTGCACTATACTCAAGTACGGCTCAACAACTTAGTCAGCTTTGCTGCCTGGGTTGTCACTTCCCGCGTCCGCCAGACGCATTATGGAGTCGTTATGCATATAGAAGAAACCCTCAGGCTGGATTTCAAGGATGTTTTGATACGTCCAAAACGGTCCACCCTCACTTCGCGCTCTCAGGTCAATCTGGAACGTGAATTCGTTTTCCATCATTCCCGCAAGACTTATCACGGTATCCCCATCATTGCTGCGAACATGGATTCTACCGGCACCATGGAAATGGCCGCCGCGCTGGACCCGCACCAATTATCGGTCGCCCTGCACAAGCATTATGATGAAGATGCGCTGGTCGACTATTTCTCTGCTTTGCAAAAGAAGTCGACAGCCTTTTATTCCATGGGTATTACCCAGTCCGATTTTGAGAAATTCTGTGCCGTCATGGCGCGCGCCCAGAATGCCATAGAATATGTCTGCATCGATGTGGCGAACGGTTATACCGAGGGCTTTATCAATTTCGTCAAAAAAGTGCGTACCACTTACCCGCATCTGACCATCATGGCAGGCAATGTGGTGACCGGTGATATTACTGAAGAACTGATACTGGCCGGTGCCGACATCGTCAAGGTGGGCATAGGCCCGGGCTCAGTCTGCACAACGCGCAAGATGACAGGAGTGGGTTATCCGCAATTATCAGCCGTGATTGAATGTGCTGATGCTGCGCATGGCCTGGGCGGGCAAATTTGTGCCGACGGTGGCTGTGTCGTACCAGGTGATCTGGCCAAGGCTTTTGGTGCCGGTGCCGACTTTATCATGCTGGGTGGCATGCTGGCTGGTCATGATGAATGTGCTGGCGATCTGGTAGAACGTGATGGTCAGCAATTCAAACGCTTCTACGGCATGAGCAGTCGCGCTGCAATGGACAAGTACGCAGGTGGCGTTGCCAAATACCGTGCGTCAGAAGGCAAGGAAGTATTGATCCCTTACCGCGGCCCGGTGGAAACAACCTTGCAGGACATACTCGGTGGCGTGCGCTCTGCCTGCACTTATGTGGGCGCGCACAAACTCAAGGAACTGACCAAGCGCACGACCTTCATCCGGGTCACCCAGCAATTGAATGAAGTGTTCGGAAAATCCTGACCTGAATCAAGCCTGTTTAGCACTAAACAAAATTAACATAATCTCGTAACAATACTATAAGCCAGCTTCGCAAGAAGTTGGCTTTTTTTTCATAATTATTATCAATTAAATGATTTAGCCTGCATTTGGCATAAATCATGCATAGATATGCGAAATTTATGCCATTTTGATCGGTGAATTTTCATGATTTCAATCACATCTGTGATTTGAATATTGCTAAGTGCCTACATCCATGGCAGGATAGCCGTTCGGATTTGTGAAAATTTCCTGCGCAGCGAGCAAAATTATTTTGCACCAATTTATTGCATTTATTTTGAAATGCACTATTTTCATGCGAACATTCTGTTCGCTGCGATATAGCCGATTGCTTGATTTAACTTTAGCTTTAAAAACGGTCTTTTGTCTGGAGTAATATGAAAACGGTAGTTACTAAAACAACAGGGAAGTTATCATTTCTCACTTTCAGCCTGGCATCCAGTGCCTTGCTCATTACTGCCTGCCAAAAAACACCGGAGCCTGCTCCTGTTGCCAGTGCACCAGAGGCACCTTCATCGACAGCCATGCCAACTGGTCTGGTAAAAAATCCAGTCAAACATGCTGATACTGCCGATGTGACGAAGTGGATGGATATGGCATCCAACAAGTCAGCCGCGCAAATCGCCAAAGAAGAAAAACTGGCGAAAGAAGCTAAAGAGGCCAAAGAAGCAAAAGAGGCTAAAGACGCCAAGGATGCAAAAGCGGCAGCAGAAGCAAAAGCCCTGGCAGCCAAGGTAAAAGACGCGCCTAAAGCGGCATCAGCAACGGCTACCGCACCTGCCCCGGTACCTGTCGCCGCTGCCCCCAAGCCGGTAGAAACGCCAACGCCAGTAGTCGCTGCTGCACCAAAGCCTGCACCAGTTGCGGCACCGGTTGAAAACCTGACTTTAAAAGTCGTCTCCAGCGTACAGCCCAAATACCCCAGCACTGCAGTACGCGCAGGCATCACCTCAGGTGTAGTCAGCGCGCGCGTGCATATTGATACGGATGGCAAGGTCTCGCAGGTAGAAATTGTCAAAGCCAATCCACCCAAGCATTTTGACAGGGAAGTGATTGCTGCTGCGTCTCAATGGAAATACGCGCCGATTTCCAAGCCACTGACCACTTTGCTGGAATTTAATTTCAAGCTCGACAATTAAGCCTAGCCTTAACAAAAGAGCCTGTCTGATCAACATCAGGCAGGCTCTTTTATTTGCAGTCCGCACTAAAGTAAATATTCCGCCCGCTATTCAGCCCAGACGCAAAGTCTTGCGCTGGTCTTGGTTGGCGGCTTCTGCCTTTTTGAACTTACCGGTCTTGATGACATTGCCGCCCTCGGGCAGACCTGCGACCTTGAACACACCCACCACCTGATGCAGATTATCTGCCTGCTCAAGCAGGCTCTGGGCAGCTGCGGCCGCTTCTTCCACCAGAGCGGCATTATGCTGGGTCACCTGATCCATCTGTGTGATCGCCACATTCACCTGTTCTATGCCCCGGCTTTGTTCGCCCCCTGCGGCGGCAATTTCACTCATGATCTCAGCGACCTGTTTGACGGATGTCACGATCTGGTCCATGGTGACGCCGGTTTCATCCACCAGCGCCGTACCGGCATCGACTTTAGCCACAGAGTCACCGATCAATTGCTTGATCTCTTTGGCAGCACTGGCTGATCTTTGCGCGAGGTTGCGCACTTCAGACGCGACCACAGCAAAACCGCGCCCCTGCTCCCCTGCCCTGGCCGCCTCCACCGCAGCATTCAAGGCCAGGATATTGGTCTGGAAGGCGATGCCATCGATGACGCCGATGATATCGACAATTTTGCGTGAACTATCCTTGATTGCACCCATGGTACTCACCATTTGCCCGACCACATCGCCGCCCTTGCTGGCAAAGTCAGATGAAGACATCACCAGTTGATTGGCTTGTGAAGCACTGGCGGCATTATGCTGCACGGTTGACGTCAGCTCTTCCATCGATGATGCTGTTTCTTCGAGTGAGCTGGCCTGGCTTTCTGTACGCTCAGACAAATCCAGGTTACCGGCGGCAATTTCGTTCGATGCAGTGAAAATCGTGTCTGTACTGGTCCTGACCTGGCTGACAATGTTGATCAGGCTCTGGTTCATATTGAACAAGGCTTGCAATAACTCACCTGCCTCATCTTTGGAACTGATCTTGATATCCTGACGCAAATCACCAGCAGCAATGTTGTTGGCGATATCAATCGCGTAGTTCAAGGGGCGGGAAATACTGCGCACCAGCCACACACCCATGGCAGACGCAAACAGCACGGACAATACAATGAACAAGGCCGCAAATACCTGGAAGCTACGGAAGAAACTTTGCGAAGCTTCATACTCAGACTTGCCTACGCTGAGCTGCAATTGTATGAGCCCATCCATGGATTCTTTCATGGATAAAAACAAGGGATCTACTTTGCCATGGAATAATTTTGAAGCCGCATCCATGTCCTTATTTTTCAGCGCTGCCAGAGTAGGATTCAAACCCTCTTCCAGAAATAGTTTGCGCCTTGCCGCAAACTGGTCTGCCAGGACTTTTTCTTCTGGCGTCAGATAAGTCGCCATGTATTCACCCCAGATCTTGCTCGCCTCAGCCTTGCCAGCTTCAACAGCGGCAATGTGGGCAGACGCTTTTTCCGGATCATCGGTGATGGCCTTGGCAGTGATGACCTGGTTTCTCATGATCAAGCGTATCACACCATCCAGTTGGCCCAGCGCTACCAGCCTGTCGTCATATACAGTCTTGATGGAATTATTGCTGGCATTCAAACTCAGAAACCCTGCAGAACCTATCGCCAGCACCAGCAGTGACAATAGAATGAAGCTGAAAATGAGCTTGGTCCTGATGCGAATATCCTGAAACATATTTGCCTCCGTAACGTCGGGCGGATGATGAAGAAACATGATTAAGCGTATTGCCTGCCTGACAAATTAATTCAAAATACAGGGCAAAGTACAGGGCAAACGGGGACATGCGCATCAGGGCTGGGCCTGATGCGTGATTTGACTTTAAATGCTAAAAGGCAATAACTCAAGGCATGACAAGTAATTCAACAATGCTGAGCTATTTTCCCCACAAAGTATGAAGAATTGTTTCCATACGCAAATATCGGTATGAAATTTGGAAAATGTGAAAATTATTTTGCCTGATTGTCTATATCACCGGCAGCCAGCTTTCGTAAGACCTGCGCCGCTGCCATCAGGCCGAAAGAAGCAGTGACAACGATGGAAGAACCAAAGCCAGCGCAATTCAGGCCAGTGACACCCGCACTGGCATTAGTACTGGCATCGACACTTGCACCAACTTCGCAAACCTCGGCAGTCTCAGGCATGCTGAGCGCTTCCATGGAAAACACGGCATCAATCCCAAATTTGCTTTTTGCGCCACGCGGGAAACCATGGTTTTGACGCAGGCGCTTACGCACCAGTGCCAGCAAAGGTTCTTGCTCGGTGCGTGAGAGATCACGAATTTCTATCTTGCCTGGATCAGTCTGCCCACCTGCTGCACCTATGGTGATCAGCGGTACTGCATGCTGGCGGCAATAGGCAATCAGTGCAGTCTTGGCTTTGACATTGTCTATCGCATCGATCACATAATCAAAACCTGGCTGGCCCAGCATGGCATCAAGATTGTCTGGCGTAACAAAGTCTTCAACCTCGTTCACCTTGCAATAAGGATTGATCAGGGCGATACGTTCGGCCAAAGCTGTGACTTTAGCCTTGCCTACGGTGTCGGTATTGGCCTGTATCTGGCGGTTGATATTTGATTCTGCCACATTGTCGAGATCTATCATGGTGATGCGGCCTATGGCACTGCGGGCCAGTGCTTCTACCACCCATGAACCTACACCACCGACACCAATGACGCAGACATGCGCCTGCTTGAAACGCTCAAGACCTGCTGCTCCATATAAACGGGCAATGCCACCAAAGCGGCGTTCAAAATCGATATCTATTACATCTTGCATAAGAAAATTGCGCCAAAAGGCTGGACATTGTAAGCAGGCGCTATTTTACTTGATGCGGCTCCAACCGTGACTCTACCTGCCAGCTTTGCGCTTCAAATCAGAGAACAGCGAAAATACCCATGGCCGGGTCGCCATCAACAAGGCCATGCCCTGCCGCTGTTCTGATGACAAGCTAGCATCAATATCTGCCAGCTCGTTAAACTCAGTCAGCAACCGTGCCATTTTTCTTTGTAAAACAGCAATCGATGCCGCACTGAGCTCGCGGGTCTCAAAACGCAAAGTCGCCTGTTCATCATGAAAATCATTCTGCAAGAATTCTTCCATGACTTTGGACTGGTATTTCCTGCGTATAGGCCCATCCTCACGCCATTGCAGGGTGGTATGGGTCAGTAACTTGATGCGGTTATGTGGATGCAGCTCTATCAATTCCAGCCGTTCCAGCTTCATCAGCAATTGCAATAACTCGGTTTCTGCAATTTCAAATTGCCTGGCGATTTCACGGACTTGCCACTGATTCAGCAAGAGATAAAAAACGCCCAGCAACCTGGGCTGGTCTGCCAGGGTCTGCTCTTGCAAGTCAGATAATTCTCCCTTGAGTTCCTGCTGGCCGCGTGCGAGTCTGGCCAGCTCAAGGAAATCCAGTTCCAGTAACTGACATATCGCCTCCAGCCTGCGTACAGTGAAAGTCGATTCAGAAAACAGACGCTTCACGCTGGCTTCACTGATGTCCAAATGCGCTGCCAGTTGCGCATAGGTCAGGCCTTTTTGCTTCAAGTGCTTTTTCAGGGCAATCGTGATTTGTTGAGTCAGGTTCATGGTGCGTCCATTTTTGCGATAAATAGAATGGTATGCATTAAGGCAAGACCAAAAGGCTCACCACAGAGACACAGAGACTCTGAGAAAAGCATGAGCACTCACCTCAGTTGTACTTTGCTTTTCTCAGTGCCCCTCTGTACCCCCTCTGTGCCTCTGTGTTGAAAGGTCTTCTGTAAAAACTGAACGTGGCTTCATAAACCGCCAAGAGTATTGATATTCAATACCAATTTTTATTAGATTGTATATCAATACCTTGAATTGCAAAATGCAATCTTCTATCAAGGAGAAAAAGCATGCACGAGCACCACACCACAAACACGGTCAATGACATTCATTCCGCACTGAACCTGACCAGAGTCAGCGAGATCATAGAAATAAGCAATATCCCCCAGCTTGTCGCAACGCTGGAGAAAGCCAAAAGCCAGGGCAAGAAAATTGCCATCAGCGCAGGCAGGCATGCGATGGGTGGGCAACAGTTTGCAGAAGATGCCATCTTGCTGGACATGCGTGGCATGGACAAGGTACTCAGCTTTGACCGTGAGCTGGGCATTATCACGTTAGAGGCTGGCATACAATGGCCAGCCCTGATTGATTATCTGGAAGCAGCGCAGAAAGACAGTACACAGCCATGGGCCATACGGCAAAAACAGACCGGTGCCGATGACCTCAGCATAGGCGGCTGCCTGTCTGCGAATGTACATGGGCGGGGCTTGCAAATGCGGCCTTTTATCGCTGATGTAGAAAGCTTCTGCCTGCTCGATGCAAAGGGCAGATTACAACACTGCAACCGCAACACAAACAGCCATTTATTCAAACTGGCAATAGGTGGCTATGGTGTGTTTGGTGTAATCACCAAAGTCAGTCTGCGCCTGAGCCAAAGACAAAAAATGCGGCGCGATGTCAGCATCATCTCGCTCGATGAATTGATGCCGGCATTCCAGCAACGCATGGATGCTGGTTATGTGTATGGTGACTTTCAGTTTGCCATTGACCCAGCCAGTCCTGACTTTTTGCAGCGCGGTGTTTTCTCTTGTTATTGCCCGGTATCCGAGGCCAGCAGCATCCGTGAAGAACATGCTCTCAGCGATGAGCAATGGCAACAATTGCTGATGCTCGCGCATGTAGATAAGAGCCGCGCCTTTGATTGTTATGCCCAGCACTATATGGCCAGCTCAGGTCAGATTTACTGGAGCGACAGGCTGCAGCAAACAACCTATCTTGACGGCTATCACAAAAAAATAGACGACATGCTCGGGCACCAGGGTTCGGAGATGATAGGTGAATTATATGTACCCAGGGCTGCACTGCCAGCCTTCATGCATGATGCCGCCCAGGACTTTCGCCAGCATGCTGTCGATCTCATCTACGGTACCGTGCGTTTGATAGAAGCTGATACAGAAAGTTTTTTGCCATGGGCAAAGCAAGACTATGCCTGCGTGATTTTTAATCTGCATACTGAACATACAGAAAGCGGCATCGCCGCAACTGCGGCGGCTTTTCGCCGGCTGATTGATCTCGCTATCAAACGCGATGGCAGTTTTTATCTTACCTATGGGCGCTTTGCCACGGTTGAGCAAACTCGCCATTGCTATCCAAACTTTGAAAACTTCCTGGCGTACAAACAGCGACTTGATCCTGAATCGCTATTCCAAAGTACCTGGTTACGCCATCATACGGCCATGTTTGCAAAACACCTGGAGCAGGCAGCATGAAGACAGATCAGGCCAGCAACACCGCTCTTATCGTTTCAGCCGGGGTACAGATGCTGGCGCGTGATCCGGCTTATAGAGGGCTGGTACCGGCAGCCATGGCGGCGCATGGCCAGCATTTATTGCGGGCCAGCCACCCGCGTCTGTCCAGCCTGACTGCACGGCACTGGTTTCGCAGCCTTGCCTATGCAGCGGCGAAAATCACCCTGCCCGGCATCTTGCAGCACTATGTATTGCGCAAAATACTCATCAGGGAATATGTCGCCCGCGCAATCATTGCCGGTAGCCGCCAGATCGTCTTGCTCGGTGCCGGTTACGATACCTTGTGTATGGAGCTTGCTACGCAATATCCAGACTTGAAACTGATAGAAATCGACCACCCGGCAACACAGGCAGTCAAGCGCACTGCTGCAGGAACATCGGGGGCAGCAGTGGCAGCAGGAGCTCATCACATCCACTACATCGCTGCCGAACTGGGTAAGCAAAAACTGAATGAGGTATTAAGCAACTGCAAGGCATTCAATCCCGATCTGAAAACCTTGTTCATCGCAGAAGGCTTGTTGATGTATTTAACAAGCGATGATATAGCCAGTTTGTTGAAACAAATGCAGATGGCAGCCACCAAAACAGCATTGATTTTTACCTGGATGGAGATTCAGGCCAACGGCCAGCCCAATTTTCGGCCAGCCAGCAAGATCATCGATTTTTTGCTGAAGAAAAAAGCTGAATCCTTTTTATCTGGCATGCCGCAAGACCAGGTCCCGGCATTTTTAAAACAACTAGGCTATAAAATGCAAGACTTGAAGGAAAGTATTTCGATATGCCCGCAGGACTGCCGTATCAAACCAATTGCCGGGGAATATATCTGTATGGCACAGAGCACGTAAGCCTGAATTTGATATGACGCAAGCAGGGCCAGCCTGTCTATTGCATAATAAGCATATCTACACAAGTGAAGTGAACATGAATACTCTATTCGACAGCGCCCCAGGCTTTGATCAGCCCCTGGCAGTGCTCAAGCATTGCCATGACCGCATACGCAAGCAACTGGCGACCATGGGCAAGTTGCTGGAACACTTGCCCAGCCACGGCGCAGACCAGGATGCGCAGCAGGCGGCACAATCTGTCCTGAATTATTTTATCAAAGCGGCGCCCTTGCACCACGAAGATGAAGAAATCAACCTCTTGCCTGAACTGCAAGCGACCGCCAGGGATGAAGATGCCAGCTTGCTGGCCTCGCTGCTACCAAAAATCCTGAGCCAGCATGAAGACATGGCGGCACAATGGGAGCAGCTCAAAAAACAGCTAACTGCTATTGCCGCTGCAAGTGCAGCAAATCTGTCTGAGGCCGCGGTAAAAGACTTTCAAGCCCTGTATAACGAGCACATGCAGACAGAAGAAACACAGATCGCCCCGATGGCAAAACGTCTGTTTTCTGATGAGCAAATGGCCGCCCTCGGTGCTGCCATGCAGGCCAGGCGTGGCATTGCTGCATAGATCACTCTGTAATATTTCTGAATATGATATGAAAGATATACATGTCCATAGCTGATATCCGCACCGACTACAAAAAAGCCAGCCTGGCTGAAGCTGATGTAAAGCCTGAACCTTACAGCCAGTTTGCCAGCTGGTTCGATCAAGCCTTGAAAGCTGATGTACCAGAACCCAATGCCATGACACTTTCGACCGTCAATACCGATGGCAAGCCCAGCTCGCGCATCGTTCTTATCAAGGAATTTGATGAGCGCGGCTTTTCGTGGTTCACGAATTACGATAGTGCCAAAGGCCAGGACCTGGAGAACAATCCTCATGCTGCGCTACTGTTTTTCTGGATTCCATTGGAAAGACAGATACGCATAGAAGGCCGCATAGAAAAGCTCAGCGACGCAGAAAACGACACCTACTTCAATAGCCGCCCGCTGGGCAGCCGCCAAAGTGCACTGGCATCGCAACAAAGCCAGCCTATTGCTGACAGGCAAGCGCTGGAACAAAAACTGGCTGCCGTGGTGGAAGAATTTGGTGATCAGCCCCCTCGCCCTGCCCATTGGGGCGGCTACCGCCTGCTGCCAGAGCGCGTCGAATTCTGGCAAGGCCGCAGCTCGCGCCTGCACGACCGTATCGTCTATACCCGCGATGAAAATGGCGCATGGAAAATTTCCCGCCTGCAACCTTAAAGCTGTTCAACAGCCCTGACTATTCTCTTTGAGAAGGTATTGAGGAGATAGTCAGGCGCCCAAATTGGCATAAGGGTATACAGAGCATGATATCCTCGGTGTTTTTTTACCGACACCAAAGTCCATGCCCAAGAAAAAAATCTTGCTATTAAGCGTATCCGCTGGCGCTGGTCACAAGCGTGCCGCCCAGGCCATACAGGCAACCGCGCTGGCCTATCCCGCCGATACTGAAGTCTTGCATCTGGATGTAATGGATTTTGTTACCGCCGGATTTCGCAAGATTTATACTGATTTTTATATCAAGCTCGTCAATAAAGCGCCGACGCTGTGGGGTTATCTCTATCATGCGTCCAATGAAGCGCAGTCTGACAGCACCATGGAAAAACTCAGACGTGGCATAGAACGTCTGAATGCCCGCCCATTGCTGCAGGCCATAGCTGATTTTGCGCCAGATGTCATCGTCTGTACGCATTTCCTTCCTGCAGAAATGCTGTCCCGTCTATTACGTAAAGAAAGGCTGCATTGCCCGGTCTGGGTACAGGTCACCGATTTTGATTTGCACAGAATGTGGGTGCATGAACACATGGCGGGCTATTTTGCCGCCAGCGAAGAAGTGGCAGACCGCATGCGCGTCAATGGCATACCGGCTGAACGCATTCATGTCACGGGCATCCCTATCATGCCAGCCTTTACGCAACATCTGGACAGGAAAATCTGTGCAGCAGAATTTGGCCTTGATCCTGCGCTGCAAACCTTTATGCTCATGGGCGGTGGTGCGGGCCTGGGCGGCCTGGATGAAGTTGCTGAGCGCCTGCTGTCATTGCCTGGCAATTTCCAGCTCATCGTGCTCGCAGGTAAAAATGCGCCTGCGCTGCAAGCCTTACAAAAACTCGCCTTGCGCTATCCTGGCCGCCTGCTGCCTCAGGGCTTTACCGACAAGGTAGAACGCCTCATGGCTTGCGCTGACCTGGTCATCACCAAACCCGGTGGGCTGACCACGTCTGAGTGCCTGGCCATGGGCCTGCCCATGATCGTCAACTCACCCATACCCGGGCAGGAAGAACGCAATGCTGACTTTTTGCTGGAACAGGGCGTTGCGTTGAAAGCCTATGACGATGTCAGCCTCGCTTACCGCTTGAATTACCTGTTGCAACACCCCGATAAATTGCGCGACATGCATGACAAGGCGCAAGCTTTGGGGCGTCCCCAGGCAGCAACGCAGGTCTTGCAAGCCATATTGGATACACCGGTTTGAGTTCTGGTTTGAATATGATATCTGCTAACAACTCAGTTAATAATTTAGCTAATCATTCAGCTAAAAACGCATTCGCCCCCTTCCTGGCCTGCTTTGCTTTTGCCTGCATCCTGGCGCTATTTTTTGCGCAAGTAGAAATCCAGATAGAAGGCAGCGCAGGCTGGGCCGCCAACCTGCCTACCTGGCGCATAGAAAAGCATTGGCTGCTCGATATCTTCTGGGGTGGCCGGGCGATGACGGGTTACCACGCCTGGGTGTTCCCTTTCATCACCCTGTTTTTTCATTTCCCCTTTGCCATGCTGCAGCAATGGTCAGCAAAGCTCGAATGCCGTGCGATTGCCAGCATCATGACATTCTGGGTAGCAGAAGATTTTTTATGGTTTGTCATGAACCCGGCCTACGGCATCTCGCGCTTCAATGCTCATGATGTGCCTTGGCATGTACACTGGCTGCTGGGCGTGCCCACTGATTATTGGCTGGGCTTCATCGGTGCGACTTTTCTCTATATTTATTCGTACAAACAACATGCTCAACAAGGCGCGAAACAAGATGCGAAATAAACGCTTCAGGACTGGCCTGAAAACCTGGACTTCATTGGCCAGGCTGGCCACGCTATCCTGCTCCGGTATGCTATTGATTTCGACTGTGGCTGGCGCGCAAACTGTGAGGCCTGAAGACTGGGCCACTCCGGTTGCAGAGACGCAAAATCTATATCGTGTGAACCAGGACTTTTATCGCAGTGCGCAGCTAGGCAGCAAAGATGTGGCGCTATTGCAATCACTCGGCATCAAGACTGTGGTCAGCCTGCGCTCGTTTCATTCTGATACCAGCATATTCAAAGATTCCAATATCAAGCTGCAACGCATAGGTATCAATACCTGGAGTATCAATGACACGAATGTCATCTCTGCTCTGCGCGCCATCAAGGCGGCAGAGAATGATGGGCCAGTACTTTTGCATTGCATGCACGGCGCTGACCGTACCGGTCTGGTGACTGCGATGTACCGCATCCTGTATCAGGCCTGGAGCAAAGAGAAGGCTCTGGAAGAGCTGATGAAAGGTGGTTATGGCTACCACAGCATGTGGAAAAATATCCCGGAATATCTGAAAAACGTGAACATAGAAAAAATACGCGAAGGTATCGACAAACCATGAAGCATGCAATTGTTTTAACCGGTATCACTGCGAGTTTACTGGCGCTATCGAGCACACAGGCCGCCCAACTGGACGCCAGCAAATTCACTGAAACACAAGTGCAGTTAATTGACCAGAGCAAGGCGGACAGCAATGGCAAGACTTTTGCAGCAGGCACTATCCTGAACGCCCCGGTTGCCAAAGTCTGCGCCACCATACAGGCGTATGAAGATTACCCCAGCTTCATGCCGAATACCGCCAAGGCAAAAGTCTCACGCCAGCCAGATGAATCTGCCCTGGTCGATTTCACCCTGAACCTGCCACTAGGGAAAGTGAAAAAATACCGCCTCAAAATGACACCCAAAGTCAGCTCTGCCACATGCAACCTGAGCTGGAAATTGCAGCCATGGGAAGGCCTGAAGCAGGAAGAAACCATCGCCGACACCTCAGGCAATTGGGAGCTGACTCCTTTGGCAGATAATCCCGGCAAGACTGTCGTCAAATATCAGGTATTCACTGATCCGGGGCCCGTGCCCATGGGCCTGGGCTGGATAGTCGATAGCATGAGCAAAGACAGCATACCGAAGATGATGGATGCACTCAGGACCAAGCTGCGTTGATTACGTAAAAAAGGAGAGTCGGCAACTCTCCTTTTTTATGCAGCGAACGCGCTGAATCAACACCATTTCAACCCATGCTAGCCTATCAGTTTGCTGGCAAACATCTTCCTCGCTTTGGCTACTTTAGGTGCCACCACGAACGAGCAATAGCCTTGCTCTGGATGCTGGCGGAAATAATTCTGGTGATAGTCTTCCGCAATATAAAACATCGGTGCCTGACTCACTTCAGTGACGATGGCGTCATCCCAGACCATTGCCATTTCCTTGACCACTTGCTCAGCAGTTGCCTGCTGTTGTGCATCATGGAAAAAAATCACGGAGCGATACTGCGTACCAGTGTCATTACCCTGACGGTTCAGCGTCGTTGGGTCATGGATGGTAAAGAAAATCTCCAGTAATTCCCGGTAGCTGACGATGGCAGGATCAAAAGTCAGGCGCACTACTTCTGCATGCCCGGTTTTGCCAGTACAGATTTGTTCATAAGTAGGTTGATGCACTGCCCCGCCAGAATAGCCGGACTCTACTTTCAATACCCCGCGAATTTGCTGGAATACCGCCTCGGTACACCAAAAGCAACCGCCGCCCAAAGTGGCAAATTCAGTGGATGTCGTGCTCATGTCTTTCTCCTTGTTTAGATACAAGCTTAGTCTGCATCTGGCCCATTTTCTTACATTTATGAACTATTTGCTCACGATTTGCGGGTTAAGCCTTATTTGCTGACGCGCACCCGGTTTATTCACCTTCTTTCGCCGGCTGAACGCATACCATCTGCATAGGCGTCTGAACAATATGAGGGCGATGATCAAAAATACATTAATCGAAACCTGGTCAAATGTGAATTAATGTAACGGGGTAATTGAAAGATTACAAAAACTTACACGAGAACATGAAAGGAAATACTTGGTATACGACTAAAATATTTCCTCAATTTTGGTACTGTCTGCTTCCACTTCCAGACACAGTGGCGAGTCAGTTTAATATCCTCAGACATCCGGTAGAGATGGTGGATACCAGAATTTAATTGCCAAATCCTGCTGGCACATATTTTTTTCTTTGCTATTTCAATAAGTACATCATGTTAATTGACGTTATCAAAAACGGTTTCAGGACTATCTTCAGAGTACGCCATGACCGCGAACTGCCGCCAGCTGGCCCCAAGCCGGCATTTGGCAGCACCGTTGTCTACAAACGCCTGAAGATGCAATTAATCGTGCCTATTGACTATGAACAATGGGAGTGGCTGACCGAAAAAGGCTGGCGCACACTGGATATGCGTTCAAACCGCCGTCGCTACTTCAAGGTGCCGCGCAAAGCAGTGACACGTCTATTGCATGCCAATGAAACAGACCGTGAAGTGCTGCTACTGCAAATCATAGAACACCGCTATGACAGGTCACGCCTGCACTAATTTCAAAAACACAACAAAACTCAATATCTGGCATATTTTATAAACCATTGCAGCAAAACTTGTATTCGCATTAAGAAACTGGATTTTTGGCACTATGCCTGATAGCATTTTCTTGATGCACACTGTCAAAAATTAAAATCCTGACAATACTCAAGCAGGCTGCAAGCGGTTAAAATGCCCGCATGCAAAATATAAGTCATGACGCTGAGGTTCAGAACGAAGACGATCTCGCTCTGCAGACCTATTTCAAGCCTGGTATTACTCCCGAAGACGTTTCCGCTGTATTCCCCCTGAAGCGTGGCCAGCCTGTATTACAGGCTTTTACGGCTTTGTTCCATGGTGGTTTCAACGGTGTACTGTTGCGCCTGCTGGTTTTGCGGGAATTGACAGCCGATGTGGAAACACCTTCGCTGAGCCGGGCAGATATCAATGCCAAACTCGGTTATCTCGAAGCAGATGCTTTGGAGACGGTATTGTCACGCCTGCGCTCTACCGGCTTGCTGATCTGGGATGCCAGCCAGTCGGTCTATCGCATTGCGCCAACTGCGCGCAATGTGCTGGCGGCGATAGAGTCCTTGCTGCAAGTTGAAGAAAATAATGACCAGGCTGAGATGAGCTATATGCTCACCCAGGTTGCTGGTGCCCAGGCCGTGGGCGGAGTCTCGGTAGAACAATTGCATCATTTGCTGGGCCGCCTGATAGAACTGACCGAAGAATTCTCGGATGCGATAGCCTCAGGTTCAGAGTTCCAGTTGCGCACAGCCCAGCAAAAATGGCATACCGCCTGTGACTGGGTAGAAAAAGGCTCAGAGATCATCCATGCCATCACCAATGACAGTCGCGCCGATGCCGCCACCCACAGGGCGGCGCAAGCCATAGGCCGTGCCCAGAGTGCCTTGCTGAATATGCAGGGCATGTTCTCACGTGCGCTGAACCAGATTGAGCGCCAGCGTGTGCATCTGGGTCAGTCTGGTTTATCAACTACCGACATCAAGACCTGGCTGCTGCAAAAAGACGACCTGGCTGCACTGGCTGACGATGCACTGGCAAAACCGGTGACACCGATGTTTATCACGCCATCAGAAATGATAGACGTGGCCGAGAGTGAATTGCTGAGCCACCGTGTATCAGCACTTGCTGGTGCCTTGCCAGCCGGTGAAAATGCACCATCGATTGCCAATGATGATAGCGACGCCCTGCATGAACTGGATCACTGGCTGGCCTTGCTGACTGAGGCCGACGCATCAGACAAACCGATCTCGCTGCAAGATATTTTATTACCGTCGAATTTTTCGATTGCGTCTTACCGCGCGTCCATGCTGCCTTTGCTGGGCGACCCCAATGAATCGGCTTTGCAGGGTGCAACCGGGATACTGGCACGCCTGCCGCTGGTCTTCAATTCCAAAGACAAAATGCAAAAGGTGCATGATGATCATGTCGCAGCCATGTCCATCGCCAGCCTGAACGCTCCCGATGCTGTGGTTACGGCTCAGACAACACGCAAAGCGAAGTCAACTGCACACGCTGAACCATCTGAACCATCTGCACCACCTGTACAGACAAGAGAAACACCATGACCGAAGATGCACAAATCCTGATCGCCCGCTTGCTGGCGCACCAGACCCTGCGCCGTGAAGACAAGCTGGTTAAACGCGCCTTGTCGGATGAATTATTCCGCACCGAGATCGACACGCGCCTGAAAGCCTGCGGCATGAAGTTTGTCGATAACGTCTATGCCGACTATGTGACCCTGGCTTTGACACGCGATAGCGAATCCAAGGTATTTGGCACCAAGGAGACCTGGCAGAACAATAATTTTGGCCTGGCCCGCGATGGCGTGGCCTTGCTGGTGGTCTTGTGGTCCTTGATCATCTTGCCGAAGCGTGAACGACAAGAAGCCCATCAACTGGCTGAAGAAGACCAGAATGATATGTTCGGCAAAGACAAACCCATGCCGCGCGCAGAAGATACTTCAATAGGTATTTCTTACCGCGCCCTGCTGGCAGACTTTGGCGAAAAGCTGGGCAAGAAAACCCGCATGGATATGAACCTGGGCCAGCTGGCACGCGTAGGTTTTATTGAGCGCAAGGCAGACCTGATTTTGGAAGGCCCGCTACTGGATTTGCTGATGGATACCGATACTCTGAAAGACCGTATCATCAACGGTGCGCTGTCGGATATTTTCCAGATCCCGGTACCACGTACGCCAGCCATCATAGTACCTGTTGTTGCGCCAGAAGCTGAAACCGTGGCTGAAACAAATGAAGCAGGCGTGGAAACGCCCGTTGCCGATGCAAGTGCAAATACCAGCACGGGCATAGAAGCCAGTCCCGACACCAATACCGAAAAAGAATAAGCACCATGTTTCATATCAAATCGCTGGAACTTGTCCATTGGGATTATTGGCAACGCATCAAGAACATCCCTCTGGATGCCAAGATCATTACCATCGCCGGGCAAAATGGCTCGGGCAAAACCACGCTGCTGGATGCCTTGCGCACCCTGTTTGGCCTCGAATGTTCGATGGGGCGTTCGTACAAGCATTATGCCCGCCACTCTGGCCAGCAAACCGCGTGGATACGTGCGGTAGTCGATAACAGCGCGGTCGGGCCGCAGATTTCGAATCGCCCTTTCCGCATGTCCGGTCTATATGAAGATGAGGTCACGCTGTTTTGCAAGATAGAAAAAAATGGTGGTGACTGGAAACGTCAATACCTCATGCGCAGTGGCAAGACCGAGATAGAAGAAATACAGGAAGCCAATGACTGGCTGGGTGTTGAAAGCTATCGCAAACGCTTGTCACATGCAGGTCTGTCGAATGCCATGGGTAAAGTACTGGCGCTGGAACAGGGTGAGACTGATAAGCTGTGTGAATACGCGCCACGTCAGTTGCTGGACCTGGTGTTCCAGGTGTTTGGCGACAAGGAAGTGCTGGATGCCTATGATGACGCCAAGCGCCATCAGCGTGATACTGAAACCGAATTGCAACGTTTTGAAACCGAGCTTGAAGGTGCAAAAACCAACCTGGAAGGCTTGCGCCTGCGCGTTGCCAATTACCATCAGTATGAAGGTCTGCACAAGGAAAAGCGCGACCTGCAGGAAGAGATACTGCCTACCCTGCAATATCATGAAGCATTGGAAAAAGCGGGCACTACCAGCCAGGCCCTGCGTGCCAGCAAACGTTTTTTAAAGACGCAGGACCACGCCCTGTCTGACCGTCGCCAGCACCTGGCGCAGCAGGCACAGCAAGTCTCAGATGCAAAACAGGCAGAGGCCGCACTGGAAGCAGAAGAATCATCCTTGCGTGAAAAGCTGGGACAGATCAACAGCAAACTGAAGCCGCAAGAAAGCCTGCTGGAACAAAAGGCGCGTTTGCAAAAACTGGCCGCCGAAGCAGATGCCGATGTCGCCAATATCGCTGACGATCTGGAGAAAAAAGAAGCCGAGCTGTCACGCCAGAAACTGGAACGCGATGCACTGACCCAGCGTATCGCTGGCGAGATGGAAACCATCGCCGCCCTGCAAGGTAAGTCTGCCCTGCCCGATCCGGAAAATGTGCGCCAGATGCGCCGTGCCCTGACGGATGCCAATATCCCGCATTGCATGTTGCCAGAGATCGTCGAAGTCACCGATCCAAAATGGCAGGCCGCAGTGGAAGGTGTATTGCGCGGTTATACCTCAGTCATCTTGCTGGACAAGGCGACAGACGCCTCTGCCGCTTACCGTATAGGTGAAAAGCAGCGCTACAGCCACTTCATCGTGCCTGACCGTATCAGCGCACCCGTGGTCAAGGACCAGAGTCTGCTGTCGGTAGTCAACTTCACCGGTCAGGCACCGGGCTGGCTGATAGAACAGCTGCAGCGCATCGATACCGTAGGCTCAATTGAGCTTGGTATGAAGTTGCCGAAGAACCAGGAATGGATCACGCCTGACGCCTACCATTTCGAGCGCCGTGGTGGCCGTTCGCTGTTCGTTGAAGTATCGCGCTATCGCTTTGGTAATGCGGGCCGCACCCAGCGCCTGGAAGCCTTGCTGAAGTCTTTGCCGCGCCTGCAATCGCAAGAAGATGTACTGACCATGCAGATCAGCAAGCTGGCAGGTGAAATCAGTGCCTACAAGGCACGCCTGGCAGGTGTGGATGCGGCAAAAGAATTGAGTGCCCGCCATGCAGAATTTGAAGAAGCCAGCCGCAATACCCAGCCGTTGAAGCAACAGCGCATGGAAGTCGGCGGCCGCCTCGGTGAAATCGCACCTTTACTGAAAGCCGCCACCGAACAACGCTCGGTCGCCCACCTGAAATGGGAACAGGCCAAGGCCGCTATCGCCGATGCGGAAGCACAATTACGTGCTTCAGAAAAACGCCATGCCGATGAACGCAAGGCCCAGTTTGAAACCCTGCGTGCCATGCGCGATACCTGGCATACCCTGCCACATAACTGGAAACGTGCCTCGCACCGCAAGGAACTGGTGGCCGAACATGAAAACGTCCATCAGATCGAATTACGCATACGCAGCCTGACGAATAACCTGGCGCGCGATGACTGGGAAACCGATTCCACCGTCGTCGATCAGTACACCCGCCTGAATGCCCTGCTGCAAGGCCGCCAGGCAGAAACCGATGAGCGTCGCTACCAGAATAACCGGGCCATAGAAGCCACCGTGAATGCCCGCGCCGCCTATATGGACAGGCTGCGCTTCACGATCAAGTCGTACAGCAAGAACATCAAACAACTCGGTGAGTTGGCGGGCATAGAAGTGCATACCGACCCGGTCAAGCTCGAAAATGACGACATACAACTGGCTCAGGCTGGCTTGCACGTGCGCTTCAAGTTTGATGGCAAGGGTCCGATAGGCATGAATGACGGCGAAGCATCCGGCGGCCAGCAAGTCATGAAGTCGCTGATCCTGCTGATAGGCTTGCTGAAATCTGACGATGGTTCTGGTGGCTTTGTTTTCATCGATGAACCCTTTGCCCATCTGGATATACGCAATATCCAGCTGGTGGGTGAGTTCCTGAAAAATACCGATGCCCAGTACCTGATGACGACACCGCTGACACATAATACCGATGTCTATGATCCGTCAGAACTGACGCTGATTACCAGCAAGAAGAAAAAAGATACGGAGTGGGCGCAGCCTATTTTTGTGTTGCAAAGGAAAGTAGAAAAACAAAAAGAAGGACGTGCTTGAACAAGCAAAGCACAAGTTTGCTTGGATAAACCGTTTCAGTATTCACCATTACGATAATAAGCAGAGACCGGGATGCGCAGAAAGACTAAAAGCAAGGTATCGAAGCCAGCGATTTTCAACAAAAACAGCAAGACCACAGGCAGGATTGCACATGCCCCAGCGCTGACATCAGCGGTACAACAAGACCATGTGCATGCCTGCCAAAACTGTGGCGCAACGTTGACTGGCAATTATTGCCAGTCTTGCGGCCAGCCTGCCCATGTGCATAGGTCGATGGCGCATATGTTTGAAGAAGTCTTGCATGGCATATTTCATTTCGATCACAAACTCTGGCGCACCCTGCCTGCGCTGATACTCAGGCCAGGCAAACTTACCCGTGAATATATTGCTGGCAAGCGCCATAGCTATGTATCACCACTGGCGCTGTTGTTATTCCTTATCGTTGCCATGTTCTTTGTCTTTTCATTGACGATGAAAGACCCGTTAACCGGACCGAAGGGTAATTACAAATCCAGGGATGAACTGGTAGTGGAAATCTATGAGACCAAAGAAACTCTGAACAAACTCACATTGCCGCAAGAAAAACAGGCAGCATCACTGCCAGACGATGATCTGGACAGCATCCAGAAAAAACTAAGCAAGCTTGAGGCCAACCTGGCAGAAGAAAATCAGCGTCTTGCAAAAGAAGAAGAAAAAGAACAATTGGAAGCAGAGACGAAAGATAAAAAAAATAGTAGTGGATATGACATTACGCAGGTGAAATGGATAAAAATAGTCCTGGACCTTGCCGGAAAGAATCAGGCCCTGACTTTCTACAAAATGAAGGCCAATGCGGCCAAACTGGCTTTCCTGCTGATGCCGATTTCCTTGCCGTTTCTCTGGCTGTTATTTGTATTCAAACGGCGTTATAACATGTTTGATCATGCCGTATTCTCGCTGTACTCATTGTCTTTCATGAGTATTTTATTCATGTGCCTTGCGCTCCTGGCAAGGCTCAATCTTACTACCATTGCTGGTTTATTATTTGCCTTTGTCCCGCCTGTGCATATGTTTGTGCAACTACGCGACGCTTATGAACTGGGATTTTTTGCCAGCCTGTGGCGCACGGCAGCCTTGCTATGCACTGCCGCCCTGTCACTGCTGATTTATACGATGATTGTCGCTGGCCTCAGTCTTTAAGATCGGCAAAAACAGCTAAGCAGTATTCTTGTGCCTGACTGTGGATGGAAGACATAAATCACGCAGTTTTAATCGCAAGGAACGCGATCGTGCTGGTTTGCCATAACCTACCCGTCCCATGAAACAGGTGTTTTTCAGCATGGCAGGATGACAAAATGCAGCCAGGTTTTGCCGTAATTCTTGCATCTGTTCTTGTATGCCTGCGGTAGCGCTGCAAGTGCGCCCTGCCTTGACATACCAGCTAAAAATCAATGGTGTCATTTCTGGCTGCAATTGTATTCCCAGTTGGCTTGCCGTCAGCCAGAAGCCCTGCAGGCTTCGACCGGCAGCAACAAAATCGTCTACCGTTTGCGGCTCTTTCTTTGCCACGATCATAAAATGCGTCGCGCAAAACAGTGCGGGAACCAGATCAAGTTGCAGGCGTGGCAGCCAGGTGCCTGCCATATAATTATTCATCAAGTTAACCCGCTGCCAACTATGCATGGCCCAGCGCATCAGTAACAGCCCCAGCTTGTCCATGCCTATGGCCTGATCAGGTATGCGGTCGTCACTGTATTGCTTACCCCAGTCTATGACTTTCTTATGGGTGGGGAAAGCTTCTGGCATGGTCAGGCGGATTCTTGCATTACTCCATAATAATTTCGCTATCTTCCAGCGCTGCCGCCAGCCACCAAACCAGCATACCGTGAAATGATCCCCTGCAGCCTGCTCCAGGGCCAGTTGATGCTCTGGCTGCAAAGCCCGCGTAGACAATGCCCGCCTTTGCACACTTCTTTTTTCTATCTCTGCCACCAGAGGATGAGCGGTACAGGTATCAGCGGGCAAAAGCCTGACCTGATAGCTGATTGCCCTGCTATTGTCTTGCTGGTTGTCGTTGTCTATGCGCAAGAACTCTGCCTGCCGCTGCTGGTGGCTGGCAGCCAGGCTGATGTTTTCCAACAAGGCACCGAGAGCGATCTGGCTGGGGCGGCCATCAAAATCATAGACTACCGTGTCACGGGTATCAAAGGCACGGATGATGAAGGCGTCTTCCGAGACAACTTCAAAACGCCAGTTCTGTACATTGTCACCGCTGGGTGCCCAGCGTGCCTTGTCCAGTATGTATTCAAGCGGGCTCATGCTGTCTTTCTGCCTCGGCCAGTTTCTGGCCCAGCATGCGTCTGGCAATTGCCAGCTTAATTTTTTGCAAGGGATTGCGGTTGCCACCTGGCAGCCAGGTTTTTTTCAACTCTTGCCGGTAAGCGTCGTAATGGATGCCGCGTGGCGCAGCAACCACTTTGCCACGTCCTAGCAATATCTTGGCTGCTTCTGTTGCAGCCACACCTGCACACAACTGACAGGCCATTACGGTTGACGGGCCTTTTTTCAAATCCAGCCGCACCCGGCTGGGATCAACCAGATAAGAGCCATGCAGACGTGCCGGCGCCAGCCCGATTAAAAAGCGTATGCCTTGCTCAAACTCTGACTGCCCCTGCATCTGGAAATAATCATCGAAACTCATTTTGCCCGGCATGAATGCCAGTACAGCAGTGCCCATGCCCAATGGTGCAGCAGTCACAGCCGGTATACCTTTACGATAGCAGGCGTCAAACACTGCGCGGCGGGTATCGAAGGCAAAAAAATCCAGACTGTCGATATAGATATCTACACCATCGAGAAAGGCATCCATATTGGCTGGCCCTATACCCTGGGCAAAAACTTCTATCTGCAGCTCAGGATTGATATCCCTGGCCATGGTCTGCATGACTTGCGCCTTGTCCTTGCCGAGGGTGGATTGCATGGCACCAGCCTGGCGGTTCATATTAGGCAAGTCAAACTGATCAAAGTCTGCAATATGAAAAGCACCTATGCCCAGTCTGGCCATGGTCAGCAAATGCGCACCACCTACACCACCCATGCCCGCTATGGCAGCCTTCTTGCCACGCAGTTGGGCTTGCTCTGCCTCGGTGAACCAACCCAGATTACGGGAAAAAGCCTGGTCGTAATCAAAAGATGAACCTGACTGAGCAGGATGTACTAATTGCGGTTTCATTTGTATTGCTCACTCAAGCCCTGCATGCGGTCAGCCAGGCGGGCTTCTTCTTCATGGGAAAAAAGGTAGGGGTAAAAAGAACGCTCGGTGTCAGCCAGTTCTGGTTTTCCACCAAAAATTTCTATCATCCTGGCAACATAATGCAAGTCGATACCTAGCAAAACAGAGGGCGCCTGTACTTGCTGGTTATCCCTGACATCACTCAGGACAGTAAATTTCAGCATGCGCTGATAAAACGCCACATGCCTGGGATTAACCTCTATACAGATATAGTTGTATTGACGCACCCGTAATGCCCAGATCTCGGCCAGGTGGAACAAGGACGCGAGTACGCTGCGGGACTTGACTTCTTTTTCTATCGCCAGCTTGGTGAACTGGCATAGCTTTGCACCTCTCCTGCGCAAACTGTCCAGTTCAAACTGGTACAGCTTATCGAGCGGCAAGCCTTCACCGGCGTCGAACTGCACACTGAGCGTGCCAACCACGCGGTTTTCTATAGTCGCCTGCAAGCTGAGGATATTGCCGGCTTTGCTCGCCTCAGGGTGGGCATAACCACGCGAGGAAAAGCGTTCATTGACCAGCATGTCGATGGTTTCTCTATCATTCCGGGTATTGACCAGTTTGACCTTGAAGCCCGGAATCTGCTTGTCCGGCCAGGGATATACTGGTGTCTGTGGCGTCTGCCGCTTGAAAGCATCTTCCTTATTATGACGAGGGACGTCCAGTGGCATACCAATGATGGTATTTGTCTGTGCAAGTGAGTGCATGATCTTATCCAAAGTATAAGCAGTTTGAGGGACTACAAAACCTTTCCTGTGGAGTGCGCACCCACCGTTTGGAAACAGAAATATCGTTTCTGTGCAGTAAGTATATTCATGCTTATGGAAAATTAATAAGCTAAAATAGACAAGCGATGTGCTGATCCCGCCATGACTTGTAAGCAAATCTATGTAATCAAATGTTACCGCTACGCTTTGATCTCTTATTTCTGGAGGGCTGCATGCCTGGTGCCATGCTGACCAGCATTGATGCTATTACGGCAGGCAACACCTTTTGGAGTTTGAGAAACCCTGAAAAATTAAGCCAGGCTGGCAGGCGTGCGCTGCCATTTCGCTGGCGCATCATTGATGTGCATGGCAAAGCCCTGCACCTGCCATGGCTGACAAACACGATGGACCCCGGCTTTGACGGCACCGATGAATATCTGCCTGCGAGGCAAACGGTACTCGTCGTGCCTGGCCTGCAAATAAGTAGCATCTATGAACTGGACCAGCGGGTTAAAACCGGTGCTGCAGAAAAAGCCATGCTACAGGCACGTTATCAGTCCGGCGGCATTATCGCTGCCAGTTATAACGCCACAGGTTTTCTGGCAGAAGCGGGCCTGCTTGAGCACAAACAGGCCACCATGAGCTGGATGATGAGTGGCTGGCTGACCGACAATTACCCGAATGTCTTGCTGAATTTACGCCATGAGGTGGTGATTGACGGCAACCTGCTCACCACGGGTGCGCCAGCCAGCAATTACCGCCTGATTTATGAAGTTATGCGCCTGCAGTACGGTGACGCGTTGGCCAATAGCGCCATCGATGCTACGTATTATCGCGAGGAACGTTACAAGATCAGCGCCGACATGAACCCGGTGCTCTCCACCAAGGCGCGCGACGGCATCGTCTTCAAGGCCCGTGTGTGGCTGGAAGCAGACCTGAGCCGCAGCTACAACCTGCAGGACGTGGCACATGCCGCTGCCGTCAGCCCACGCACGATCAACCGTTATTTCAATGAAGTGCTGGGAATGTCGCCGCTCTCGTATCTGCAAAAACTGCGCATACAAAGAGCCAAGCAATTACTGGAAATCAGCATGCTGGATGTCAGCGCCATCGTTGAACAATGTGGCTACCGCGACAACAGCTCATTTTGCCGTCTGTTCAAAAGAGAGACACAAATGAGCCCCTTGCAATTCCGCCGTCGTTTCAATTTCCGGGTCGATAAGCGCTGGTGGCGTGCGAATGATGCTACCTCTTACGATACTGACTGAATCCTGCCACGCCTGAGTTTACACGGCACAGATATTGGCTCAGACTGAGTCTATTTTCTCCCAACAAAAAGATGGAAACTGAAACATGTTAATCAACTGCGTTACTTATCAGGAAGGTCGCAAACTGTCTGACATACCCGTGGCAGAAATCAGCGACTATGTAAAGCATAAGGATCAGTTTGTCTGGGTGGCCCTGCGCGATGCGTCGGACGAAGAATTACAGGAAATGCAGGTGGAGTTTGAATTGCATGAGCTGGCGGTAGAAGATGCGCGCCACGGTTATCAAAGGCCAAAGATAGAAGAATATGGCGACTCGCTGTTTGCCGTCATCCATACGGTAGAAATGCTGGAAGGCGAGCTGCACACGGGTGAACTCAATCTCTTTGTCGGTGAAAATTATGTACTCTCGGTGCGCAACCGTTGCCAGCAAAATTTTCTCGGTGTGCGCCAGCGCTGTGAGCGCGAACCTCATTTGCTCAAGCATGGTTCTTCATTTGTGTTCTATGCCCTGATTGATGCCGTGGTCGATCGTTACTTCCCGGTCGTGGAAGCGCTGGAAGAAGAACTGGAACTCATCGAAGAACAGATTTTCACCAAGGGCAGTGAGCGCGCCAACATCCAGCGCCTGTACCAGCTCAAGCGCAAGATAATGATCGTCAAACATGCCGTCACACCATTGATGGAAGCTTGCGGCAAGCTATTTGGTGGGCGTGTGCCAGCCCTGTGTGTAAATACCCAGGAATATTTTCGCGATGTCTATGATCATTTATACCGCATCAATACTTCAATAGAAACCATACGCGACACCATCAGCACGGCGATACAGGTCAATTTATCCATGGTCGCAATCGATGAAAGCGAAGTCAACAAACGCCTGGCCGCAGGTGCAGCGATTTTTGCGGTACCCACCGCCTTTGCCGGTATCTGGGGCATGAACTTCAAGGCCATGCCAGAACTGGAATGGCATTTCGGCTATCCCATGGCCCTGGGCATCATGTTCTCGGCCTGTGCTTATCTGTATTACCGCTTCAAGAAGTCAGGCTGGCTGTGACTTGAGTTCACTCGTGGCACGACTTACATCGTATCGGGCAAGTCATTATCGGTGTCTCAGCGCTGCAATGAGGTCTTGACGCCTTGCAGATGAAGCATGCGCTGTTCATTCAATTCCAGTATGCACAGGTAGCGTCGGTGCGAGCCACCTGTGCCACCAGCGGCGAGCGCAGCTTGCAGCTCACATTGTTCTTTACGGTAGAGCAAATACTGCTTGCCTGCGGATAACAGATAGCGCTGCACCCGGCCACGGTTTGCCAGCGTATCGTCCCAGCGTAACACCAGGGCCGAGGTATCTGCTTCTGTTTGCTGGAGCAGCGTGTCACTGTCCCTGACCCGTTGTTCCAGACAAGTGCGTGCATCTGCCTGGCCGCCAATGAAAAAGCAGTCTTCGCCAGATGCAGCGCGTTGCGCCCATGCACCGGCGCTGGAAACTGCCAGGGACAAACATAACAGTAATTGAGGCAAGCGCATCTTGCTCCTTTTTATCTACAAAATGAGTGTTGCATATTATCAAATCCACACCTGATTGTGCTATCTTGCCGGACAGAGGGAAGTTCAACATCGTGCATAATCAAAAAAATCAGAGAGCAAGCATATGAACGTGGATGTGGAAATTGCAACAGATGTGGCAACAGCAGCCGTGCTGGTCAATGAAGCAGAAAAGAGCGCCGCACATGCGGCGGGCTCAACAGAGCATCATCATGCATGCGCCAACTGCGATACCCCCCTGCAGGGGGCCTATTGCCACGCCTGTGGTCAGTCTGGACACATACATAAATCCCTGTTGCATCTGGTAGAAGAGCTTTTGCATGGTCTGTTTCACTTTGAGACCAAGGCCTGGCGCACGATTCCAAAACTGATCTGGTCTCCTGGCAAACTGACCCGCGACTTTATAGATGGCCAGCGCACACGTTATGTATCACCTTTGGCCCTGTTTTTGTTTTTGATCTTTTTGATGTTCTTTGTGTTTTCTTTCACGACGAGTAATCCGCTCGAGAGTATTACTGACAAGCCGCATACCAGAGAAGGTATCAGCAGGGTTTTGCAAGAGAATCAGGCGAAGCTGACATCCCTGCAAAGTGAACGCAGCAAACTGCCAGCAGGAGACTCGAAACTGGAAGACCTGGATGAAGACATCACAGAGCTTAAGTCAGAGATCACCGCACTAGAAAGCTCATTGAAATTACTCGGCGTCAAAAGTGATGGAAATGGCCAGGTAAAGGACGATGACAAAGACCAGGGCGTGGGAAAGCTCGCGCAAAAACTGGATGAAAAACTGTTTAAAAAAATAGAAGAGAATCAGGCCAAGCAAGCGGCAAAAAAACAAAAGGTCACGGTTACCTCATCTCTTCCATCCATACAGGAAAAGATCAAGCATGCGGTCAATACACCTGAATTGACCTTATACAAAATGAAGAGCAATGCATCGAAACTTGCCTTCATGCTCATGCCTATTTCATTGCCGTTTTTATGGCTGCTATTCATCTTCAAGCGCAGATATGGCATGTTCGATCATGCGGTGTTTTCGCTGTATTCCCTGTCCTTCATGGCCCTGCTTCTGATGACAACGGCCATACTGAATACCATGGGCTTCAGCACCACAGCAGTACTACTATTTGTGTTTGTGCCACCCTTGCATATGTTCAGGCAGTTACGTGAGGCCTATCAGTTGGGAATAGCCGCCAGCCTGTGGCGCACGATAGCCTTGCTGTTCGTGGCGGGATGTTCTTTGCTCATTTATCTGTTACTGATTTTGAGTGTGAGCGCCTGATCAGTTTGTAGTGTGCTGTGTACAGTGTACGGTATGTAGTGGGCAACCGGGAAAAACCATACTCTAGGTCTCCCAGGTAACCCGGTTACGGCCATTACTTTTAGCCTGGTACAAAGCCTTGTCTGCGCGTTCAAGCAAACGGCCAAGGCGGTCATCCTCGGCCCGGTATATGGCTATGCCTATGCTGACGGTCAGTGAGAACGGCTCACCAGCGGCAGAATTCAGCAGCAGAGACTGTACATGGGCACGTATGCGTTCAGCCACGAGCAAGGCTTCTGGCTGATTAGCCTGTTGCAAAAGCACGCAAAACTCTTCTCCGCCAAGACGGCCAAACAGGTCGGACTCCCGTAATTCCAGTTTGACGGCCTCAGCAAAATTTATCAACGCCAGATCACCAGACTGGTGACCATATTTATCATTAATGCCCTTGAAGAAATCCAGATCCAGCATCATCAGCGTCATCTGGGTTTGGTAGCGCTGGCAGCTTTTGAAGATATGCTCGGCATGCTCAAGAAAAGCCCGGCGGTTGGCAATGCCAGTCAGAGAATCCGTGGTTGCCAATCTTTGCATTTCTCGCTCAAGCAATTTTCGTTGGGTGACGTCCCTGCAAATACCTTCTGCACCGGCATAATTGCCCTCATCGTCATACAGCGCCTGGCTATTGACAGATATATCGATGATGCGGCCATCTTTGGTGACCATTTGTCCAGGGAAATCACTGACCATGCCGTGCAGCATGATCTCTTTTCTGAATGCTTCCCTGTCGCCCATTTGCGGATATAGTTCCGCTGCTGGCTTGCCCTCAATTTCTTCAGGGGTGTAACCCAATATCTTAGTGACTGCCGGGCTGACTTTTTGTACTATGCCATCAACATCGGTGCGGTAATACACGTCCTGCATGTTTTCAAACAAGCGCCGGAAATTGAATTCGCTCTGGCGTAATTGCTCTTCCATTTCATTATGCTCGGTCATATCCATGCCGCTGATCATGACAGCATCCTTGCCTTCAAATTCTATGGCATTGCTAATCACCAGCAACATGCGGAAATTGCCTTTACTGGTACGTATGCGAAATTTGCTATTGGCATTTGCCCAGTGACCACCCTGCTTTTTCAATCGCCCCTGTGACCTTGGCTGGTCAATGGGGTGGACAAATTCATCGACAGACTTGCCCAGCAATAGCTGCTCATCGCTGGCCTCAAGCAATTGCACTACAGCGGGATTGAGTTTCACCAATTTGCCATCGACCACAATCGCCACCGCGACTGGCAAGATATCAAACAGGTAAGTATGATAATTATCTTTGTTCAAAAAATGATCCCATCAGGTCCGGCTTCAATTGATAGACATGCAGAAAAGCATCATTTCATTTTACTGCCGGGCAATGATGAGCAAAGTAAGAAAATGCAAGATCAGGCAGATTGTTTTTGATGCGCAACAACAAGAAAACTGAAAGCAAAAACTTAATAGCTAAATTTAATAGATAAAGAATACATGCCGAAAAGCTTATGTATTTTGCTTAAGATTTACTTTGTCATCAAGCTGTCAGATGTATCACTTAGTGTATGCTAGCCTGGGTGCCGATCATAGTCAGAATCGCTCCTGCCTCGACCGCTACTGCCTGCTATTGACCATCATTAACTATTCAACAATTTACCATGAATAATTCCCTGTCCAGCATCCCTCTTCCCATGCGCCGCTTATTTTTACTGACCTGCCTCGCTGTCTCTGCCAGCATGCCTGTTCAGGCTGCAACTGTCGCTGAAAAACCGGCGCAAGCCAAATTGATCGTGGTGCTGGTCGTTGATGGCCTGCCTCAAGAGCAAGTAGTACGCTACCGCGACCAGTTTGGACAAGGCGGCTTCCGCCGCTTGCTCGACCAGGGTGCCTGGTTCTCGGATGCACACCAGGCACATGGAATTACCGTGACTGCCGTAGGCCACACTGCCGTACTGACTGGCGCTTATCCTTACCAACATGGCATTATCGGCAATAACTGGATAGACCCGGTCACGCTGGAATCTGTGTATTGCACTGAAGACAAGCAATATACCTACATAGGCGAAGAAACCAAGGCCAGCGATGGCACGTCGCCAGCCAACCTGCGCGTCAGCACCCTGGGTGATGAATTGCGCTATTCGAATGGTGAGCACAGCAAGGTGATCACCGTGTCCGGCAAGGACAGGGGCGCAATCCTGCTGGCAGGCAAAACCGGTACCGCTTATATGTACATGAGCAAGACTGGCAATTTCGCCAGCTCTACGTATTACATGAAGTCTCACCCCCAATGGGTGCAGCAATTCCAGGCGGCAAAACCGCAAGACAAGTTTTATGGCAAGGAATGGCGCCCGCTATTGCCGGATACAGCATATGCAAACGATGCCGACGACGAACTGGTCATCAACCAAAAAGAAAAAGACAAGCGCTTCCCTTTCAAATACGTCAGCAAGTCAGGCAAACCTGATGCTGAATACTACAAGGATCTCTACACTGGCCCTTATGTCGATGAAATGACACTGGACTTTGCCCGTGCGGCCATCGAAGGTGAAAAACTGGGGCAAAATCCGACTGGCGTGCCGGATGTACTCGGTGTCAGCCTGTCCAGCCATGATTATGTCAATCACAGCTTTGGCCCTGAAAGCCGCATGTCACATGACCATCTGCAAAGGCTGGACAGGATGCTGGCGAATTTCTTTACCTACCTCGACAAACGCATAGGTCTGGAAAATACCATGGTGGTGCTGACTGCAGATCACGGTTTCCCAAATGTGCCTGAATTTGCGCAATCCATCAAACGTGATGCACAACGTCTGGAGAGCAAGAAAATAACTGCAGACCTGAACCAGTATCTGTCGGACAAGTTCGGGCAAAAGGATCTGGTGCGCAAATGGTCGAATCCTCATTTCCTGCTTGACTACAAACTCATGGAGCAAAAAAACCTGAAGCGCGAAGAAGTGGAACTGGCAGCAGTCAGGTTCCTGCAGGGCGTGCCAGGCATTGCTGACAGCTTTACCCGCACCCAGTTTGAAAACGGCAATCTGCCACGTACCCGCATAGGCACACTGGTACAACGTGCGTGGAATAAACAGCGCTCGGGCGATGTCATGGTCGTCACCAAACCTTACTGGTATTTTGCTACCGAGGCACATGGCACTTCACATGGATCACCTTATATCTACGACACCAACGTGCCACTGATACTGATGGGCAAACCTTTCAAAGCCGGTTCTTATGGCCAGTATGCAGAAGTCATGGATATTGCACCTACCTTGGCCCACCTGTTAAGAGTGCGCCCTCCTTCTGGTTCTGAAGGACGGGTACTGACAGAGATATTGCGCTGATTCCAATCACGCTAAATTACAGGTGAAAAAAAACCGCATGAATAAAGTCATGCGGTTTTTTTTCATCATACCGTCAATTTATTTTGCCTGACGGTAATTGTTTTGCATCGTATAGCCACGTGCATACAAGGCAAACAGGAAGGCTGCCACCAAGGCAAAACCGGCAAAGAAGAACATCTGAAAAGCAGTGACGCTCATGCCAGTTGATTTGATTTGCTCAGTCACTGCCTCACTCTTGACGCTGGAATTGGCCAGCAAGACCCACAGGTTACCAATCGTGACAGACAGATTCCAGAAACTCATGATCACGCCCTTCATCGCCAGCGGTGCCTGACTATAGGCAAACTCCAGGCCGGTAGTGGATACCAGCACTTCACCAAAGGTCAGCAAGGCATATGGCAGGATTTGCCAGGTAATGGTCAGAGCATTGCCGCCATCAATGGCTACTTGCATGAAGCCGACCACGATCCAGGCCAGGCCAGAGAACGCGATACCCGTGCCCATGCGGCGCAAGGCAGTCAACTCCACGCCTTTACGTTTCAAGAATGGGTACAGGACCAGGTTATTGAAAGGAATCAGCAACATCACCAGCATAGGGTTCAAAGCCTGCATTTGTGAAGACTTAAACCAGCCAGGTTTGGTCATCTGATCAGCCTGCAACACCCAGGTAGATGCCTTTTGATCAAACAAGGACCAGAACGGTGTCACCAGAGCAAACACCACCAGGATACGCAATACCGAACGCACACCATCCACCGCGACGTCAGGATGTATGCCACGGGCACGCTCCAGCTGCATCCATGTGCCCATGCCACCAAAGCCCATTACCAGCACCAGCGCCAGGCACAGCGCCGCGACAATACCGACTTTAGGAATCAGGAACATGGAGCCTATCGCCAGCAACACGCCAGCGACTGCGATGAAATAACCAGTTTTAGCCTGTCCTGGCACATTCGTGGTCAGTGCGGTACGCACTACATTCAGGAAAGAATGCGGGTCACGCGGTGCTGGTGGTACATGGATATACTTGGTACGGCCAGACCAAAAAATAATCGTCGCAATAAGCATCAGCAAACCAGGAATACCAAAGGCATATCTAGCGCCCAATTCATCAAGGAAATAAGGCATCAGCAAGGACGCGAAGAAAGAGCCAAAATTAATGATCCAATAAAAACCATCAAAGACTTTTTGCGCCAGAGAGCGGTTAGTCTGATCAAACTGATCGCCAACAAAAGATGTTACCAGTGGTTTGATACCGCCCGACCCAAGGGCAATCAGGAATAGCCCGGTATAAAAACCGTTACGGCTATCTTCAAAAATAGCCAGGCATGCATGGCCGCAGCAATATACAAGGCTGAGCCATAGCACCGTATTGTATTTACCAAAATAACGGTCTGCCAGCCAACCACCCAGCAAAGGAAAGAAATACACGCCGATGACAAAGGTGTGGAACACTTCTTTCGCCATTCCCTTACGCATTTCTTCTGGCATGGATAGCAGCAGGCTGGTCGTCAGGAAAGTGACCAGAATATTGCGCATGCCGTAAAAACTGAAGCGCTCGCAACCTTCATTGGCGATGATATAGGGTATTTGCTTAGGCATGCGCGCTTTATCGGCGCCATCCATAGCCACGGATTGAGTCATTCGTCTCTCCTGTTCAATTGTTTTTTTCACAGCCTGGGCAAACTGCCTTTTGTAAAGACAGGCTTGCCTTTTGGGATCATGGATAAGTTTGCCAGCATATAAGATGGATATATCTGGAAAAACAGTGGGCGAAGTATCCAGATTTGTGCAGGGGTAGTCAAGCCTGAAAACGACCGCGTTTGATAGAGAAAAGCTATGGTTTTAAGCTTGCTTGAACAATCAGGTAGAAATGATGTCAGAGAGCTACCGTAATGCTATGTCACTCAAACCGGCAGCCAGGCTGCAAGCCGCATGGATACTGGGTTTGTGCACCGCAAAAATAAAAAACTCATGAGTTGATGACGATACGGTTATGAGTAAAATTCAGACAAAATAATTTTTCACATACTCTCCATATGCACCACCTTTGCGGCACATTTGTTCCTCCCCGTCTCCACCCCTTCTCCACCGTTTCTTAACTTATCTGGCGTAAAAATGAAAATGCCCACTTGTGAAGTGGGCATTCATTTCATCAGGCCAGCGCAGGTTTGCCGCTGATCTTACGCCATAGCCTGAACGGCAGGCGGAAGATAAAACGCAACATGACGAGTGTCAGCAGGGCTTCAACAAATGTCATGATGAAGGCAAAGAAGGTATTCCAGCGCGATTCACGGCGATGGAACTTGGCGACCATACGGTCAACACTGATTTCTATACTGTCATAGAAAGTCGGCACGACCAGCAAGGTCAGGAAGGTGGAAGTGATGGTGCCGCCAATAATCGCAATCGCCAGTGGGCGGTAAAACTCACCGCCCTCACCCAGGCCTATCGCCACTGGCAACATACCGGCGATCAGCGCAAAGGTAGTCATCAGGATAGGACGCAGGCGCTTGCGGCCAGCGTACATCAGTGACTCTTCACGGTCATAGCCTTCTTCTTCGCGTTTCCTGGCACAGTCAAGCAAGAGAATCGCATTCTTGGCAACCAGCCCCATGAGCATGATGATGCCGATAAAGCTCATCAGGTTCAGTGTACCCTTGGTCAGCAACAAGGCAACCACTACACCTATCAGGCTCAAAGGCAGGGACAACATGACAGGAATAGGTGCGGTGAAAGAGCCGAACTGCATGACCAGTATCAAGTACATCAAACCTATGCCAGCGACCAGGGCAATGGTCATTTCCGTGAACAGTTCTTTTTGCGAGCGTGCTGCACCGCCAAGTTCTATACCAAAACCAGTGGGGAAGTTCATGGCCTTGGCGATCTTCAAAGCCTCGGTTGTGACTTCACCAGAAGACTTGCCTTGTGCATTCGCAGATACTTCTATCATGCGTTTGCCATCAGTATGCTGAATCTTGGCTGGGCCTTTGCCCATGGTGATTTTGGCGATTTGCTCCAGTGGTACCATCTTGTCGCTGCCAGCCACGGCGATAGGCAAGCGTTCTATATTTTCTGCGCTGATCCTATCATCTGGATGCAGCCGCACTGCCACGTCACGCGCTTCACCGGTAGGATCAACCCAGTCACCAATCTCGACGCCAGCAAATGCCACACGCAAAGCCTGGGCCGCATCATTGACTGAGATGCCGAGGGAATTTGCCAGGCCACGGTCCAGTTCTATCTGCAATTCATCTTTGGGATCTTGCTCAGACAAGCCTACATCCACTGCGCCGGGCACCTTGCTGAGTTGCCCCATGAAGTCGGTAGCAATCTCAGTGAGTTTTCTTGAATCCGGGCCTGAGAACCTGATTTGCACCGGCTTTCTGGCACCATTGCTCAGATCATCCTGCACCACATATTCTGCGCCGATAATGGTTGCCACCAGCTTGCGCAACTCCACACCAACTTCGCTGGCCGAGCGCTTGCGTTCAGTGCTCTTGCCGATATCGACATAGACACGGCCACCACCAGCGTTGATAACACTGTTGGTCGCCTTGGTTTCTTTGATGGTACGGGCGAGCTCGGCAGCTTTTTCCACTTTCATGCGACCATAATCAAGGCTGGCACTGGACGGTGTGCGGACATCAATCACCAGGGTCCCATTGTCAGACACAGGCAAGAAACTGGTGCCCCCCATACTCGCATGCAAAGCGATTGCCCCTATAAAACTGAGGCCAGCGATCAAAGCCATCCAGACACGGTGATGCAGAGCCCAGGCAATCACATTGCCATAACGGTCAGCCTGATGATCAAACCAGGTATTGAATTTGGCCAATATCCGGCTAATGCCGCGCTTGGGTTCCAGGTGATGACCGACCGGGTCGCCCCAGTACGCAGACAACATCGGGTCTAGCGTAAATGAAATAAACAGACTGACCAGCACAGAACTGGCAACCGTCAACGCAAACGGTCTGAACCATTCACCAGAAACACCGGGCATGAAAGCCACAGGAATGAACACGGCAATGATAGAGAAAGTGGTAGCCGCCACCGCCAGACCAATTTCCTTGGTGCCGTTGCTGGCAGCAGTGCGGCGGTCTGAACCCATCTCCATATGACGCACGATATTTTCCCGCACGACAATCGCATCATCGATCAGTACACCGATTGCCAGTGACAGGCCCAGCAGGGTCATGAAGTTCAGGGTAAAGCCACACAACCACACCGCGATGAAAGCGGCAATCACTGAAGTCGGCAAACTCATCGCCGTGATCAGGGTAGAACGCCAGGAATTGAGGAACACATACACGACAAAGATCGTCAGCACCGCACCAAACATCAGGGATTCAATAACGTTGTTCAGACTGGACTGGGCATCCTTACCGCCATCTTGCGTCACCTCAAGCTTGCTGCCTTTGGGCAGAGTATTGTTGATTTCTGCTATCAAGTCCCGCACTTTGTTCGCGACTGTCACAGTACTGGCATCACGCGAACGGGTGACGGAGATACCGACATTGGGGTTGCCATTGCGCACACTGAAGCCGCCTATCTCGGCAAAGCTGTCAGCAATCTCAGCCACTTGCGCGAGCCTGACTAGGTCAGTACCACGGCGCTTGATGACGATATTCTGGAATTCTGCCGGTGATTCTATGCGGCCTATCAGACGTATGCTCTGTTCATCCAGCTTGCCACGCACTTTACCTACCGGTGCGGTGGTATTTTGATTACGCAGTGCAGTGACCACTTCACCGACGGAAACATTGTATTCACGCAGTTTTTGCGCATGCAGCAGCACAGTCAACTCACGACGCAAAGAACCATTCACACTGACCGTAGCAACGCCATCTATACCGCGAAATTTATCGGACAACTCATCTTCTGCCAGCCGTGAAATCTCGGCATGACTGAGTGTGCTGGATGACAGTGCCATCTGCATGATGGGTTGTGCCGAAGGATCACTGCGCTCCAATATCGGCTCACGCATTTCTGTCGGCAGTTTATAGCGCACCGATGCAATCGCATTGCGCACTTCGTCCGAGGCTTCAATGAGATTTTTATTGAAGTTAAAAACGATCACGACTTGCGCGCGACCTTCAAACGCAGTCGAACGCACCTGATACACGCCGGTAATACTTTGCAGCGATTTTTCCAGGCGGTTGATAATCTCGCGCTCTACCGTTTCTGGAGATGCACCTGGATAGGGGATGCTGACCACCAGTACCGGTTCCTCAACGTCCGGTATCTGGTTAACCTTGAGTTTTTTTAGCGCCAGCAGGCCCATGCACATGAGGGCGATGATAATGACGATCATCGCAATGGGGCGCTTAATACTGAAATCAGAAAGGAACATGATTATTTCCCTTTAGGACTGGCAGTTGCAGAGGACGACGCCGGTGCAGAAGATGCAGCAGTTGAACTGGCCGGAGCAGCAGGCAAGTCCGCACCTGCAGTAGCAACCATTTTTACCTTTTGCCCATCCACCAGGGTAGAAATCGGATTGCGTATGACCTTGTCGCCATCCACCAGGCCGCTGCGTATTTCAAAATCGCCACGCCGTGGATCACGTTCACCAATCACGATACTGATTTTTTTCACTATGCCATCCTTGATGCGCCAGGCATAGGCCTTGTCGCCATCACGTATCAAGGCTGTACTCTTGATCATCAGGGTCTGGGTCGAACCTGTTTCTATGCGGCCTTCCGCATACAGGCCAGACACCTTTGGTGGCGTTGCATCGGCAAAAGCCACCAGCACTTCTACCTGTCTGGTGGTAGCATTCGCGGCCATATCGACACGCTTGACCTTGCCAGCAAATTGCTGGTCGCCATAACCATTGACACGGAAACTGACTGCCTGGCCTATCTTGACATTATTTACCTTGTCAGCCGACAGCAAACCTTCAAAACGCATGCTGGTCGGGTCGATGACCTTGACCAGTTCCTTGCCGATCTGGGCGGTGTCACCGGCTGACACTTTGCGTTCGCTGACCACACCATCAAAAGGTGCGCGTACTTCTGTGCGTTGCATTTGCTGGCGTGCCTGTACCGCGCGCGCCTTGGCTGCGACCAGGTCACTCTGGGCATTATTGCGGCGTATTTCTGCATCTTCCAGTTGCTGGGTTGATGTCATGCCGGAGGCACGCAAAGTCTTCAGGCGCTGGAACTGGCGTTCAGCCTGCTCCAGCGTTTGCGCCGATACCCTGGCGGCTTCGTCTGCCGAATTGCGGCTGTCGCGTATCGATGTATCATCCAGGCGCACCAGTAAATCATTACGCTTTACGGCCTCACCATTTTCTTTAAATACTTGCAAAACCACCGTAGATAACTCGGAACGCAGGTCGGCCTTGCGTTCTGGCTGTATTGAGCCGGTAATCACTGGCCCCGAAGAGAGCGCACTATTTTGTATGACTTGCACATCTTCTTCTGTCACCAGCAGCGGGCTGTCGGGTATCCTGGCACTGGCTGACTTTGAGCTGGCTGACCCTGCGCTGGCTTTGGACTGGTCCGTTTCCTTGCCATCTTTTCCTCCCTTGCTGCATGCCGTCAATGCCAAGGCAAGGGAAAGAAAAATCAGACTGGGTCGCAACATGGTGGTTCTCCGTATATTTATAGTAAATGTTTCACTAAGAAGCTGATTTGTAACAAAAAGTTCCAGAACTTGCCAAGTATCCATGAGCATGCACACCAGTGTCAATCGCACATTACCAGCTTGCAACATTATCTAAATACTAGCTAAATATCCGCGAGTTTCTTGCATTGTCTGCACAAGTCCGGTAGGCTCCGGCCTCTTGCGTATCTATCAAGCTCTTATTGTGTCTGTTTCTGCATCTGTTTCTGTTAATGCGTCTGTTACTGTGTCTGCGGCTAAATCTGCTCCGGCTGCTCCGGCTTCACCACCCGTCTTGTTGATTGTGACTGATGTTTTTGGCAATACGCCTGCGATTGCCAGTTTTGCCCGGCAATTTCCCCTGCCCTGCCTGATCGCCTCGCCTTTTACCGGCGAAAGAACACAATACCCCGCAGAAACACTTGCCTATCATGCATTTATCGCTGAAGGTGGTGTCGCTGCCTATGCGAGTAATCTGTCTCAGCTTATCCAGACTCATCAATCCAGCCTGCGTTATGCCATAGGCTTTAGCGCCGGTGCCAGCGCCTTGTGGCTCAATAGTGCCAGTACGGCCATGGCAAATCTGCAACAGTCGGTATTATTTTATGGTTCGCGCATCCGCGATCACCGTGATGTACAGCCTGCCTGCCCGACACGCCTGATATTTGCTGAGCAAGAAGCCGCGTTTGAACCGGCAGAACTGGTGGCCGACTTGCGACAGCGCAATCAGAATGCGGAACTGGTCAAGGGCAGCAAACATGGCTTCATGAATCCGTATTCCGCCGGTTTTTGCCTGAAGACCCAGGAACGCTTTATGAAAGAGCTTCTTGATCTGACGCAAATCAGCGCTGCGGCATAAGCAAAAACCCTGCTTGTAGCTGGCTGGCAAGATTGAGTTTCACACCCTATTCCCCTATACTGCGCACGCGTGACACAATCACCGCCCTGCGTTTTTGATTGCACCAACCCGTGATCAAAGACAGTTTTATTTGCATGACAACACCACCTATTTAACTAACTTTTTTTGCGGCACCAGTGCATCTGCCTGATCTGGCAGCTCGTCTGGTTGATCCGCGCGGAGCCATAAGCATGACCGCCTTTGTATTTAATGAAATCAATTTCGACGACCACGAACAAGTCGTGTTCGCATCCGAAGCCAAATCCGGCTTGAAAGCCATCATCGCAGTCCACAACACCAATCTTGGCCCAGCCATGGGTGGCTGCCGCATGTGGAATTATGCAGATGAAGCCGAAGCCGTACGTGATGTATTGCGCCTATCGCGCGGCATGACCTACAAGAACGCCGTTGCTGGCCTGCCTATCGGTGGCGGTAAAAGCGTCATCATCGGCAATCCAAAAACTGACAAGACCCCTGCGCTGTTTGAAGCCCTGGGTGAAGCCCTGGAGCGCCTGGGTGGCCGTTATGTCACAGCAGAAGACGTAGGCACCAGCCCGGCAGACATGGCCAATGTTGCCAGCAAAACCAAATACGTTGCCGGTCTGGGTGACCGTGGCGACCCATCCCCTTACACTGCACTGGGCTGCTTCGTTGGTGCCCAGGCCGCAGTCAAACACCATTTAAAACGTGATAGCTTTGATGGCCTGACCGTGGCCCTGCAAGGCCTGGGCCATGTCGGTTATGACTATGCGCGCCAGTTGAAAGAAGCAGGTGCCAAACTCATCGTTACCGACATCGATCAGGGTGCACTGAAACGCGCGCAAGAAGAACTGGGTGCAGAAGTCGTCGCCATCGACGCCATCTATGATGTGCAAGCCGATATCTATGCACCATGCGCCCTCGGTGCGACCCTGAACCCGGACACGCTGTCACGCCTGAAAGCAAAGATCGTTGCCGGTGGCGCCAACAACCAACTGGCGACACCAGAGATGGGCGAAATTTGCCGTCAAAAAGGTATTTTGTATGCACCTGACTTTGTCATCAATGCCGGCGGTATTATCAAGGTGTGCTATGAATACCTGAACACTCCAGAAGACGGCATGGTTGCCCATGTACGCCGTATCGGTGAAACCCTGGCAGAAGTATTTGCCCGCGCAGATGCAGAAGGCCTGCCAACCAGCGTCGTGGCCGACCGCATTGCGGAAGCCAGGTTCAAAAAATAAAGCGATGCAAGCCCCGGCTTGCAGATGCTGAGGTCAAGAGCCACCGGACTGATGTTCTGGTGGCTTTTTATTTTGTGCGCTTGTGTCTTTGTGTCTTTGTGCTCTTGTGCCGCTCGGCCCTTGTCGTACTTTTGTATCTGCCGGAATCGCAAACATCTGTATCTACTGACCGCATCTCAACAGGCATATTCTATCCGTAAGGCAGATTTGTTTACCCATACCGGAGAATATGAATGACGATGTTATCAAATATATGCATGCTGACCCACTATAAGGCCTGGGCTGACGACAAGATGTTTTCCATGCTGAGTGCCCTGCCTGAAGAAGAGGTATTGCGCCCCCGTCTTACCCGCTTTGGCAATATGCTGCATACCCTGACCCATGTGTATGTCATCGATGATATCTTCCGTGCGCATCTACAAGGGCAACAACATGAATATCAGGACCGCAATACAGCTACCACACCAGCATTGCCTGATCTTTGGAGTGCATCCAAACAAATGAACCAGTGGTACCGTGACTTCGCAAAAGACCTGACTGACGAAGATCTCGAACGCGTCATCCATTTCAATTTTATTGGCGGTGGCGAAGGTGTCATGAGTTGTCAGGAAATGCTGCTACACGTCGTCAATCACGCTACTTACCATCGCGGTTTTGTCGGTGACATGATGTACCAGGCCAAGGTCATGCCGCAATCAACCGACCTGACCGTATTTGTCAGGGATGTACTGCGCGCATGATGCATAAGCTTGTCATGCGGCGTGCTGCTTGAAAGAGTTGAATTTCAGGCTTACACTCGTATGTCCTATTTTCAACAAGCCGCCTGATCATGACCATACTCACTACTGCACGCCTGCGCCTGGAACCAATGAACGACAGCCATTTTGATGGCCTGTTCCACATGAACAGCCAGGCCGAAGTCATGCAATACATTACTGGCAAACCAGACGCACCAGAAGACACACAGGCCATGATAGAACGCATCAAGGCGCGCTGGATAGAATATGGTTTTTCCTGGTGGAGCTTCATAGAACTAGACAGCAATGAAGTCATCGGTGCTGGCTGCATACAGCATCTGGGCCGCGACCCGGCCAACCCATTGGAAACTGGCTGGCGTCTGCGCAAGGAAAGCTGGAACAAGGGTTATGCGTCAGAAGCCGCGCAGGCCATGGCGGCGTTCGCCTTTGAAAACCTCAAGGCAGAATCCTTGTGCGCGGTCTGCCATCAAGACAATCATGGTTCAGCAAATATCATGAAAAAACTGGGCATGCAATACCGTGGCATAGAGCGCTGGTATGACATGGACACTGCAGTTTATTCCATGGATAAGGCACAATGGCTGGCAAGCAGAAAATAATGTTTTAATCTGCCGCAACAATAATACGGTTACGGCCAGCTTCCTTGGCGCGATACAAGGCCATGTCACTGGATGAGAGCGAGACATCGGCATCAATATCACTGGCTTGCATAAGCGCGATCCCTATACTGACCGTGACCGGAATAATATGGGTATGCGCATTGACTGGCGTATCCAGTAATTGTTTTTGTACACGCTCAGCAAAAACGGTGGCATCGGCAATGCTGGTGCCTGCCAGCACCACAGCGAATTCTTCACCACCTACCCGGCCTGCATAATCGCTTTTACGCAGTTCATCATGCAGGATATGGGCAAAATGCCTGAGCACGAGATCGCCTATGGCATGCCCATAGGTGTCATTGATGAGCTTGAAATTATCCAGGTCACACATCAATACCGCTGCCGCCTTGCTAGCACCGCGCTGCATGCGCGCCAGCTCTTCTTCCATGCGCCCCATGAAGCTACGGCGGTTAGGAATCTGCGTTAAAAAATCGATGGTCGCCAGTTCCTGCAACTCTTGTTCTATGCGTTTATGTTCAGTGACATCGGTAATAAAACCATGCCACAGGGTAGCGCCATCCGGCAGGCGGCGTGGCCTTGCATCCATCTGACGCCAGCGTATGCCTTGTTGCGGCAGATTGACGCGGTATTCCAGATGCAGGTGTTCCAGCCTGCTGGCTGATTTCAGGACGGCATTGCGGTAGGCAGGAAAATCATCAAGATGTATACGTGCGTGTATCAGCGCCACGGCTTCCTGCATCTGTAACGGGCTTAATTCATAAATATCGCGTATGCCTTCGCTGAGATAGGTAAAACTTTCTTCGCCATTGGCTTGCATGCAGTATTGATAGGCGAGGCCTGGCACTTCATTGGTCAGGCAAGTCACCAGGTCTGCACTTTCTTGCAGACGCTGCGACAAAACCCGCATGGCCGTGATATCAGTGGTGGTACCTATCATGCGCAAGGGGCTGCCATCTTCCGCACGGCTGACTACCTTGCCACGGCTGGATATCCACTTATAACTGCCATCCTTGCAACGCACCCGATGTTCGACGACATATTGCTCAGTGAGCCCCTCAAAATGTGCCTGTATGGTCGCTTGCACATAGGCGCTGTCATCAGGATGCAGGCGCGCATAACTGTCTTCTATGCGCCCGGTAATTTCTGCATCGGTATAACCGAGTATGGCTTTCCAGCCGGGTGAATAATGTATTCGTCCGCCAGGCACATCCCTGTCCCAGATGCCAGTGCCACTACCCTCTAAGGCCAGTGCCATACGCAACATATTGGCCTGGCTTTGCTCAGCCAGTGACTGTGCGTGCAGGGATTTTTGCTGCGCGTGCTTGTGTTGTATGAGATTAGCGATCAGGCTTGCAAGCTCTTGCAAGACATGCTGATCGGGCTTTTTTTCAATTGCCCCATTTTTAGCAAAAAAATACAAGCCATCTGACTGCCTGTGTTCATCATTGGAAATGGGTATCTCAGCTAGCAGCCACAGGTCATGGTCTTGCGCAAGTTCCTGCAACCGGCTGACTTGCTTGCTGCGCTCAGGAATTGCGCCTTTTGGATATGCATCTTCGACCACTGCATGCATATTGCGTATGTCATCAAGGCAGGGCTGGGATAAATTTGAAGCAAGCAGCAGATCAGTCTCAATACCACGCACCACTATAGCAGACAGCAAACCAGAATAATGGGCATCCAGGCTGCTGACTATGCGAAGCAAACTATCCGTCAGGTCAGTATTGCGCGCAATATCATTCATGCATAGACGATACAGGTCCAGCAAATGCTGACCGTCTTCATTGCTCTTGTGCAAATTATCCAGACTCATATTTACCCGGCATTTCTGATCAGAGTGTGCTTGCACGTATTTAGCAGGCCCGCTATATCGGCATGACATATCGGACTAAGCGCAGGTCATTACCAGCAGAGAGCGGTAATACCCTATTTGATCATATACCAAAGAGAGGAGGCGTGATGGCGAGCAACAATTTTTAATACAAATATTGAATACAATCCGGTGTTTCGCTATTTCACTGAGATTTTGCTGAGATTAATGCAACAGTAAATTGCTTTACAGAATTGATGTGATTCATCACAGGCCGCGTAAATAAATACAGTAAGTAGCAGCTTTTTGGCGCATGAAGGCGGCAACCTCATCGTCCCATGCTTGCGGATCCAAAGTCGCCGAGCTGCGGGTAATGAAGCGACGCATTGGTCTGCGATCAAACGCCTGTGCCAGCAATTTTTGCATATTGACGAAGCTAGCCGGGTTATTCTCTGTGCCCTTGGCGATTCTTTCCGCTGTCAGATTTACCTGATGCAGGATGGCTTGTTCGCGTCCAGGGTCACTGTGAATAGCCACTTCATAAAAGGATGTCAAGACAGCAAAAGCAGGTTGAACACCTTCGAGCAGACAGGCTTGCAAACGGTCATGACCATCCAATATCATGTAAGCGCTGAGGCTGTGTATGTACCAGACGAGTATGGGTGGCGTTTGTCCAAGCCTGGCGAGCTTGCGCCACCATTTGATGCGCCCGCTATCCCTGGCTTGCGGAGCAAACACATTTAATATCTGACCACTGCCAGACAGGCACCAGTCCAGATACACGCAAGGTGCCTGTAGCAATTGGAAGTCCTCATCCCCTGCCCCGGCATGCCAATCGCGCAATCGATGTTTGCCACGCCAATGCGGCTCATACGACTGACTGCCATCACAATACTCCAATGACCACAACCCGTCTGAAAGGCAGTTGATTCTGGTCTCATGCAATGCCTGCACAAAATACTTTAGCCATCGCTTTTTTTGCTGCTCTACTGGCATCAAGGCGATCTTTTGCACTTCAGCCGAACTGATGGATGGCAACCACTCCTGATGCTGTGGCAAGCTACGATAAACATGCACACCTTCATAATAATCACCATCAATTTGCGCCCACAAAATGGGCAGATCACCCGCATCCAAGCGCATGCGCTTGCCTGCCGCCGTGCGCAGACGAAGCATGGGTTTCGGGGCATTGCTGACATTCAACAAAAGCCCAGACCATTTCCCGTAGTCACGTTCATGGTCGCGCGTGTCGTCTTGGTAGTGGATCTGGATAGCCATCAGGTATTCCTGGATAACAGCGCAGGTATCACAAACCCTGCTGCTTCAATTGCTCAATCTCAAAATCTCCATCATCGACCAAACGCTCTCCGCCAGGATACTTGCCCAAGCCCAGTATTCTGCCCATGGATAACAACAGGCTTTGTCCTGATGCCAAACGTTCTGGTATCAATTGATAGACTGAATCACTGAATGCCGCAGCCGGGGTCGTGAACTTCCAGCCCATGTCCTTGAACTGGGCCAGCACATCATCAAGCCACAGGGCATTGATCAGATTGTGATGCATGAGCATGACTTGCGGAATATCGCGCCCCTGCAATTGCCAGGATAAGGCGCGATAAGCTTCGGCGCGCTGGCGTATATGGGCCAGGTAAGCGCGCTTGATGGCACTCACATCTGCCTGGGGATTTTTTTCCAGCACTTCTACCAGTTTCTCATTCAGGCGCCAGTCGCTGGTATCCAGGCTGACATAGGCATTACGGTAGTTATTCTGCTTCAAAAAACTGCGCATGCCATCGCGTTTTTCTGGTGTATTACCTTCGCGCAGATAAGTATAGCGATACCATTTCTGGTAGCCGGGCAAGGTGCTGATGATGGCGTCGCAATCCAGTATTTCTTGCTGATATTGTGCGAGGCTGACTTTATCACTATGCAAATCGGGGTGGCTCATGCTGTGGTTGCCGACAGCATGTCCGGCATCACCCCAGGCTTTGGCCAGTACATAACCAGCGGGTTGTTTTGCTGCATAGTCTGCCGTGACAAACAGGGCAGCAGTCACGCCATGTCTGGCCAGCGCTTTGAGCATGGCCTGGTTACGCTGTTCAGGACTCAGCCTTGGCGTCTGTTCCAGATTGGGGCCATCGTCGATAGTGATGGCGACTGTTTGCGCAATTGCATCTGCGCCGAACGAAATACAGGCTATAAAAAATACCGAAGCAGTTACGCTGCTTAAATAAGCGGAGAGTTTCAATTTGATTTCATTTTCCGAAATTTAATCTGTGACATAATCAGCAGATTTTGTTGATGTCTCAGCAGCGCTAATAAGCATGAACTGCTGACCATTCCATTGATAAGTTGCTGCTTGCTCTCCTGGTGTTGCAGATACTGCCAATAGAGATTTCTTATTTCCGGCTGCATCATAAGTCCACTCAAATGCCCCGGCTACCAGGCCTTGCAGCAGCTTGTATTCACCCTGAGCCAGGCCATACACTTGCAACTCTTCATAAGCTGCGCCTTGTTGTAACTTGAGAATGAAGACTGGTTTTCCTGCCAGGGTGAATTCGGTATGTAACTGCAGGCGGGGGTTATAACTATCGGCAAACTGCTTTTGCGAAACGACCCGCCAGGCTTGCTTTTCTTTTTTCAGTATGCTGACCGTGCTTGAGATTCCACCCCTGATCTTGTTGCCGGGCTGGCTTACCGCTTTGCCGGACCAGGTGATGATCTTCCATTCATCCTGCGTGCTGAGCACGCTGTAATTCTCGAAGTCACCTACATTTTCCTTGCTCAATGCGGGGATTGCGGCTTGCTGTGGAATCTGCTTGACTACAGATTTTGCGGCAGGCTGACAGGCTGTCAAGGTCGTCAGGATGAGTAGTGAAAACAGCGATTTTTTTTGCGGCATGAATACAGAGGGGCTGAGGGATTTTCTTTTGATGCCAGTGCAAATTGCAGGTGCGCAACAAAACCATATGCGATAGCATAACATTAAGTTTTATCAAGCGCACAAACTGCATATTTCCATCCAGATTCCCATTTCATTTTTAGTGGGGCAGCTTATAATTCCTGAGCTGCACTGCTATATTTTCACTCCCCGAACAACTGCCCTAACCCATCGTTTTCCAACCGACATAAACTGAAGGAGATATCAGCATGAGTATCGTAAGCTCACATGAACCTGGTGCCTTTTGCTGGGTAGAACTTGGCACTAGTGATCAAAAAGCTGCAAAAGCATTTTATGGCGAACTGTTCGACTGGGGACATCAGGACAATGAGATGGGACCGGGAAGCTATTACACGATTTTCCAGCTCAAGGGTCACGATGCCGCAGCAGCATATACCCTGGACCCGGAACAGCAGGCAGGCGTACCGCCGCACTGGACTATCTATGTATCGACAGCAGATGCAGAGGCCACGGCAAAGCGCAGCGCAGAATTGGGTGGTGAAGTCGTCGTCCCGGCATTTGATGTGTATGACCTGGGCCGCATGGCAGTATTAAAAGATCCTACCGGCGCTTTCCACAACATCTGGCAGCCGGGTAAAAACACGGGTGTAGGCATACATAATGAGCCTGGCGCTTTTTGCTGGGGACAGCTCAATACCAGTGACACGGCAAAAGCAGAAGCCTATTACAAAGCCTTGTTTGGCTGGGATGCCAGCACAGGCAGCGATGACGCCATGACTTATACCGAGTGGCAGCAACATGGCACTGCCATAGGCGGCATGATGGCTTTGCCAGATGGTGTCATGGCACCTTCACACTGGCTGGCCTATTTCAGCGTTGAAGACTGCGACGCTACAGCTGCAAAAGCACAGGCCCTGGGTGCGGCGACGTATGTGCCACCGAGTGATATTCCAAATACTGGTCGCTTTGCAGTTCTGGCTGATCCTCAGGGTGCTGTGTTTGCAATCTATGAGGGACATTAGCAAGAAATTAGCAATCACAGTCCCTGGTTTGCATGTGTCAAGCTTGTATCAAGCATGTGTCAATGCACTGATGGCGCGTGCCACACCAAGCCGGGGGCTGGTCAACACCTCGGCACCCAGATCACTTAACTCTTCTGCCGCTGCTGCCATTGATGCCTGTGCCAGTACCACGACATCAATGTCAGCAGTTTTATCCTGCAATGCCAGCCTGACCGCATCACTGATCGCTTGCAGATAAGCCTGCCTGTCGCCTTGCAGGAAATACCCCCAGGCCTGCTCAGACAGGAGTGTGCTGATCTCTATCGTTTTACCTGCAGCCCTGGCCGACTCCATCAGCAACTCCGTCGTTGGATCAAGCGTGCTTTCCAGCGCGGCGACCAGCAAAATGCGCGGCCCCAAAGCGACTGCGCGATCTGCCATGGCACGGTCTATCCTGGCCGCCTGCAAACCTGAACGCCCGTTCATGCGTTCGGCAATCCCGCCTATGCTGGAACAGGTGCATACCACCATGCTCACATAGCCAGTTGCACAATTTGTGGAAGCCGCATGCATCGCTGCCTCCACTTTTTGAATAACGGCAGCATCTGTTGCGCCAAACTGCTGGGCAGCGATGAGCAGGCTTTCATCAACATGGTGATGTACTTTAAGTCCCGGAGCCAGTTCCTGCACCAGAGCATCAAAGCCCTCTACATGTACCGGTGAAGTATGTAAAAAGGCGAACTGGGCCTTCATATGATCCTTAGTCTGGCATTTGTACTGTCAATTGAGTTTTTTCATATGGGCGACCAGTTGGTCGAGGGCAGTGCCCCAGCCCTGATGGAATCCCATTTCCATATGTTTTTGCTTGTCTTCTGCATTTTTATGCAAGACGACGGCTTTATACCGGGTTCCCGTTTCATGCGGCTCAAAGGTAACGATAGCAGTCATGAAGGAATTGCCGGTAGGACGAAAACCTGGCCCCAGTGCATCGGTGAACACCAGTTTTTTTCCAGGGATGACTTCGAGATAGCAACCGGCATTGTCGTGATCAACACCTTCAGGCGAACGCATGACCGTGCGGAAGATACCGCCAGCTTTCAGGTCTATCTCACAATCCACGGTTTTCCACGGAGCAGGCGTGAACCATTCCAGCAAATGGGCAGGCGTAGTCCAGGCAGCCCATACCAAAGATGGCGGGATATCAACTATACGCTCCAGCACCAGATCAAATTTACCTTCTTCCGTCGTTGCTTCAGACATCATGATTCTCCTTTATCTTATTTAAGTAAGCATCGAGTTGGTTAAAGCGTTTTTCCCAATCGCTGCGCTGCGAAGCAAGCCATTGCTCTGCTTCTTGCAAGCCCGCTGGTGCCAGTTGGTATGTTCTTACCCTGCCATTTTTTTCAGACACTACCAGACCGGAATGTTCGAGTACCCGCAGATGCTGGGTAAATGAAGGCAGGGCCATGTCGAATTCCAGCGCCAACTCGCTGACTGCTGCCGGCCCCTGGCACAGGCGTGCCAGTACAGCACGCCGTGTTGTATCACCGAGAGCAGAAAACAGATGATCGAGTTGAGTTTGCTGGTTTGACATGCGAATAATATAGCGCAAAACAATACTTAGGTAAATACCTTTATATTAAAATTTCGCTACTGTGCGATTTTTTCTTCTGGCCGCATGTTCCTGAGTTTTTGATCGAGGGTCTCTTGCAGATGTTGATAACGGGGTGACAGGTATAAATAAACTGGCTTGAAAAATAAATCTTGCAGGTAGTAGCTGCCGGCAGCAGCCTGGCTTTCCTCTATCATTTTCAGCGCCAGCGATTTGGTCATGATGCAGGCGTCCCCGAGTTTTCTTAACACCATGTAGGCGCAATCATGTTCTGAGCTTACTGCTATCAGATGATCCAGCTCCTTATGCGCTGCAATTGCCGCATTGCCGCGCACATAAAACACTTTGTGTCTGTTCAGGTCGGCCATGGATTTCACGACTATATTTTTATCATGCGTAAGCAAACTGAAACTCAGATAACCCAAAGCCGTAGGAACACGACTTGCTGTTGGTACCAGATTCTGGAATTCTTCAAAGCGCGGTAACTCGCCCGCTGTTTCGCTATCTTGCAGCATCTTCACCGCACGACCGGGCGGATATGCAGTGAGGATACAACTCAGGCCGCTTTGCCTGCACAGTTTTTCCAATAAAATTTTGCTGTCTGCGAAGGCCTCACCGGCTTCGCTAAGCGAAGAAGAAAAGCGCAACACCTCAGGTTGCACGGGCTGTTCATGGGCGCTCGCAAAGGCACAGGCACTACAGAAAAAAGTGAATAGAAATGCGCGCACGATAATGGGCTTTCAAACCGGGACAGGCATTTCGCGTTCTTGCTTAGTGACTATTAGTGACTATCAGTGACCAAATAAGCAATCAAACCATCAGTGATGGAACCTTCCCATCTCCAGTATTTAACAATTTTCAGTAGCTTACAAGCGGGACTTGTCGCCATGTTGCAAGACTGGTTCAGACTGGTCATTTTCATATTGAAAATTATGGCTATGACATATCAAATCCATCACCTTCTAAAACAATTTAACAATCATAGCCATGCTCAATCAATATTGACTTGACGCCAAACACGGCCTCGAAAACGGCAGTTCTTGCTTCCAGCCATGCCAGACCAGCTTCATTAAATGTAACGGCTTCAAGCAACACCAGTGGCTGATCCTGATCTGTAAGCACTGCCTCGAAATATATCCAGCCAGCTCCTTTGGCCCGTCGCAAAATATTGATCGTTAATTCAAGCAAGCGGGCGCGTTCAAACACGATAAGGCTGCCTGATCTGCTCAGGCCCATCGTTGCGCTATCTGTATCGTTCCAGGCCAGCAAATGGCAGGCTGGTGCCCCCTGATAAAACTCCAGCACGCCGACGGGCAGAGCTGCTTTGATATCGCCAGCCATTACCGCAGACTGGCCGAATTGCAAAGGCAAATCAGGGGTATTAAAATAAGGACTACCATCCAGGATGCTGATGCGCTTCATCGCAATAGACTCAACTGCCCGCCAGCGTTATCAGACTTATGCTGCCTGACGTTCGACAATCTCAGCTTCCAGCGCTTCTGCCGTACGCTCAGCATTATAGAGTTCCAGATTTAGCAAACCCAGGCGCTTGGCGACTATGGTTGGTACCAGTGCCTGTCCAGCGACATTGACTGCAGTACGGCCCATATCAATGATAGGTTCCACAGCGAGCAACAAACCGACACCTTCAAGTGGAAGACCCACGGTAGATAAAGTCAGTGTCAGCATGACAGTGGCACCGGTAGTGCCAGCAGTCGCGGTTGAGCCCAGTACAGAAACCAGGGCAATCAATGCCAACTGCGTGACATCCAGATGCAGGCCATAGAATTGCGCGATAAAAATAGCGGATATTGCCGGATAAATTGAGGCACAGCCATCCATCTTGGTGGTTGCGCCGAGTGGCACGGCAAAGGCTGCATATTCACGCGGCACACCGAGATAACGCTCGGTCACCCGCTCTGTCAAAGGCATGGTACCCATTGATGAACGTGATACAAACCCCAGTTGCACCGCAGGCCAGACGCCTGTGAAATACTGGCGCACGGACAAGCCATGCAACTTGACCAGTAAGGGATACACCACGAACGACACCAGCAACAAACCCACATACACTGAGGCACTGAAGCTGGCGAGTGAACCCAGCGCATCCCAGCCATAACTGGCAACCGCATCACCCAGCAGGGCCAGTGTGCCTATTGGTGCCAGGCGTATGATCCACCACAATATTTTTTGCACCACCGCACCGACTGCATCGGTAAAACGCAACAGCGGTTCTGCACGCTCACCAACCTTGAGTGCAGCAATACCTACTGCAATCGAGATCACCAGCAATTGCAGAACATTGAAACCCAGTTGGGTGGAGGCAACCGCTTTCTCACCTACCAGCTTGACTGAGCTGCTGGCGGTCATGCCCAGGATATTGCCCGGTAACAGTTGATTCAGAAAAGCCCACCATGAGCCGGTTCTTGACGGTGCACTGGCCTTGGCAGCATCGACTACCGCACCGGCACTGGGATTTGCCAGCAAGCCTATTGTCAGGCCTATAGCTACTGCGATAAAAGCAGTAATCGCAAACCAGATCAAGGTCTGTGTTGCCAGTTGCGCTGCATTTTGCAAACGGCGCAGATTGGCAATGCTGCTGACCACTGCCGTCAATATCAGCGGCGGGATCATGAGTTTCAAGAGGCCTACATAGGCATTGCCAATTGCACCAAGCGCAACCTGCAGCCAATTGGCCTCGTTACCCTGGGTACCCATGTTGCGTGCTATCAGCCCCACCACTACCCCGGCCAATAAACCTATGACTATCTGTGGTCCGAAAGACTTCCACCAGCGTGCGCCATGCCCGCTGGGCAATGCTGATACAGTCGCCTTGTTATTTGAAGTTTGCATATCCAAATTCCCTGTGCTTCTGACATGATGATTAATGCCTGCCATCATGCACCAAAGACTGTGCTATTTGCAAATACAGAAATTCATCCCAGCAATGAGCTCAGCGCATAAGGAGAAATATGCCCACGAATATGCCTACGAATATGCCTAGGATTTAGCAAAATTCAGCAAGAAACCCCTGGATTGACCGAGCCAGCATCAACGAGCTTTTTTCTCGCGCCCCCATTCAGGAAGCGCTCTATCAAGCCGCCGCGCACCAGCAAATGGTAGCTCAGCAGGCAAAACAGGCTGGTCAGGACGATATTGCACATCATTCTCCCAACAGCGCCAAAAGGGCTGTGATAAAGCAGGATACCAAATCCCATCGTCCCCAGCATGTGCACCAGATAAACCCAGTAAGAGCTGTCTGCCAGATAAGACAGCAAACGACTCTGACCAGGTAAGTACCGGAGGAACAAGCCTATCAGGGCAAAGCTCCAGAGCCAGCTCACGCTATTGTATAAATACGCCATGATGGTCTGCATGCCTGGGTTGGCAGAGTCTGCATTGCCGCCACTCTTTACCAGCGCCAGGAACGCGATGAAGACCGGCAAACCGGCGCAAAGATATGACCAGCACCTGCGCTCAAAACGGGGCAGCAAATCTGCCTGAAAGCGATACAGGAAAATCCCGCAGCTAAAGAACATGCCGCTATGGATGAATTCTGCAGGGTGTGGCATGAAAGAACCCAGCGGCGTCACCATGCCATTGCGGTAAAAACTCCCGGCCAACGCCAACGGCAGTGTCAGGAAAAATATACCCCACCAGTTAATGCACAGTGTTTTCCAGGTATTGGCAAAACCATCCTGTAAGGTCAATGGGATAAAGACCGACCAGCGCAGCAACAGCGCGTACACCAGACAATACAGGAACAGGTAATAGATGAACCACAGATGCAGTAGCGACACCTGCGGCCTGCCAGGTACTTGCGGAATCAGCTCAAAATCCACACCTATCGTCCCAAAAGCATTCAGATGCGCATACACTGCCACCAGCACACTCATGCAGATCAGCAGCAAGGGCCAGAACACCATGAAAGGCCAGACCAGCTTGCGCACACGCTGATGCAGCATGGCTGCCGTGCCACGCTTTGCCACCAGCATGGCAACAAAAAATCCAGCCAGGATAAAAAAAACAGGCATGCGAAAAGCATGGATGAAAACGATCAATAAGTCTGCCAGCACACTGGTCTGGCTATCGCGCCAAGGCGTAGGTGATGGATTGATCATATAGTTCACCGATACATGCACGACGATGCCCAGCCACATCATGATGGCCCTGAGATTATCAAGAGAATGCAGGCGTTGATCAGTGTTAGCAGTATTCATAGGGTGAGTTCAAGCTTAGCGTGGGACAGCTCTGGCTGGCGTCTTGCTTAAAGACGGTAAATCCAGTCGCTTTCATTTTTCCTGGCATCGTTGAGCAATTGCTGTGGGCTACGCCCGGATACTTCCTTGCAGTCGCGAATCAGGTGGGATTGGTCGGCATAACCTAGGGCATCTGCATGTTCCGCCCAGTTTGGTGTCTGCCCCTGCGCCAGGTCGCTCAAGACCTGGCTGTGACTGCGCTTGGCACGCCATAAACGTGACAAACCCAGCAAAGGCAGGCCAGCTTCTTTCCTGACCCGTCTTTGTAACTGGCGCGCGCCTACACCAAGCAGGCTGCAACTCAGGCGCAGGCTCAGGTTCTGCCCCATCTTGCGCAAACGTGACCAGGGGCTGGAAAGCAGGGCGCTGTTGTTTTGTGCAACATGGTTTTCAATCAGCGAGCGCCGGTCAGCATGTGTCTCCGCCAGCGCAACGGCCTGCAGCAATGCCAGCCCTGACGGATTCAGTACCTCCATCGCATCGACAAATCTGTCCTGCACTGTCGTCAGGTCAAGTTCAAACAAGGCATGAAATGCATCCGAGTAAAACACCGCCATAAAACTGTGTCGGTCACCAAGGTTCATCGACACTCCATATTGGCTCTGGCAACCAGCCACAAATATCTGCGGCAAGCGCTGCTCACGCTTGATTTTTCCCTGTTGCAGCAAACTCACCTCACCTTCCAGCATCCAGGTGATGCAACAGAATGGCGTAGCAGGGTAACGATTCAGTTGATCCGGCCCATCCAGATGACAGCCACGAGTATCCCGCACGATATACATCAGCACATGCTCAGCCGCCTGGCCACTGGCTGGCCAGATATGCGTTTGCGCTTTGGGAATAATGTGAGTCTTGTGCATGTAGTGGATGCTACCTGCTTACATGGCGTATGTATTGGACGTTTACGACATTTTTGAAGTTTTATGAGAGCCAGTGTTTGATTTGTTTGGCCATTGTTAGCAATTTGCTCAGATCATCTGGATTACTGCCGAGGGGGGGGTTGCTGTTGCTGTTGCTGTTGCTGTTGCTGTTGCTGTTGCTGTTGCTGTTGCTGTTGCTGTTGCTGTTGCTGTTGCTGTTGCTGTTGCTGTTGCTGTTGCTGTTGCTGTTGCTGTTGCTGTTGCTGTTGGGTTTGATTTTGACGTTGCTTTTGACTTTCAGCAGTTCCCATGTGTAGCCGCCATTTGTGCTGTACAGAAAATGGAAAAAGAAGAGCCGCTGTTTGAGCCGCAGGCGAGTTTCGGATCTTCCCATTTTTTGTACTGCACAAATGGGCACCCCAAAGGGGCGGCTACGCCTGGGTCGCCTTTCTTTGAATACTTACTTTGGCGACGCAAAGAAAGAATTTCGGCTGCCGGGCCGAAACCCGGCTTGTGTCCATGGAGGGCAATCGCTTTAATAACGCCCCAAGTGCATGGCGAACGCCACTAGGCTCCAGCCTACGCTGGAGCGACGATAATTTGAATACGGTTTATTGACTGAACCCCATCCTCGTTCGTGCCATCCCACAGCGCAGCTTGCAAGCGGCATGGAGAGGCGTGGCACAAAGCAGCGCTTTGCAAGTTCCCACGAATCGACTTGAAGGAGAAGGGATTAAAAACAAGTCAACAATTGCAATCTGCCGGATGGCAAAGAGCCGCACGCGGCTCCCCAAAATTACTCAGCCTTCGCCCCCACAGGCTTGAACTGCCCCATCACATCCCGCTTGCCCCGTTCCAGATAAGGCACAGGCTTGTCCATCCATTCAGGACGTGGGCTGTTCAGCAGGTAATGATCAAAGAACTCAGCCATGTGCACCGTGAAATACTTCATGTTGTCACGTTCTTTGAGACCATGTTTTTCACCATTGAAATTGAACCAGTAAGCCTCTTTACCCAACTGGCGCAAGGCGGTGAAGAATTCTATGGCCTGATACCACGGCACTGCATCATCATCGTCGTTGTGGATGGTCAGGTAAGGCGTCTGCACTTTATCGACAAAGAATATCGGTGAATTTTCTATGTACTCTGCCGTTTTATTCCACGGCGCACCACCAATACGGCTTTGCTGTTTTTCATACTGGAAGGCACGGCTCATGCCTGTACCCCAGCGTATGCCACCGTAACCGCTGATCATGTTCGCCATGGATGCACCGGCTTCAACCGCGCGGAACATATTGGTTTGCGTGATCAGGTAATTGACCTGGTAAGCACCCCAGCTATGACCCTGAATACCCACACGTTTGGGATCGACATAGCCTTGTGCCAGCACTTTTTGTACTGCCGGTACCACAGCGTTATAAGCGCTCTTGCCTGGATGCCCGGTTTTATAGACGATGTCCGGGCGCAGCACGATGTAGCCATTACTCAGGTAACGGGTAACATTGATGTTCTGGGCAGGTGCCGGTGCAACATAGCGATGCAGATTGTCTGACATATTTTCATAGATATACACCATCATCGGGTATTTTTTTGCCGGATCAAAATTCTCAGGCTTGGCCAGCAAGGCTTTGAGCTTCTTGCCGTCGAGACTGGTGTATTCAATCATTTCCTGCTTGCCCCAGTTAAACTGGGCTTGCTGGGGATTGGCATTGCTGATTTTTTGCGGGTTTTGCAAAGCCAGGTTACTGGTCCACAAGTCCGGGAATTCTGTAAAGCTTTGCTGCGTAAACAAGACCGTATCCGCCTTTTTGGCCTTGATCAGGCCGGCAAACATTTTATCGCCATGTATGAGTTTTACCGGCTCACCAGATTTTGGATTTTGCTGGTAATAACCGGTAGAGCGATTGCCTTCATTGGTAGCTGCCAGTATCCATGAATCTGTCGGCAAAGCCTTGGATTCAGCCACTGGTGACGGTTCATCAGCGGGCGGTTTTTTCTCGGTATCGATGGGAACATAACGCAATTCCAGATTGTGTTTGCGACCATAGCCTGCAGTCACATTGCGGCTGGATAGAGTCTGAGGATTGACTTCCCACAAATCGAACTGATCATACAAAACGACGCTGGCGTCATCTTCTGTCCAGCCCGCAAAACCATAGGCATCCTTGACTTCTGGCGTATCGCGTTTGGCATCTTCAAAACGCGCCTTGATTTTGCCTGTCAGATTGATCTTGCTGCCGTCCGCGGTTGACCAGCAATACCAGATACTGCTATTGGCATCAAAGGCCATGACGTATTTGCCGCCTGGTGACAGGCTGGGCACATAGCGCAGTTTTTGCGCCAGCAAACGGGCTTGGCCCGTTTGCAAATCTACCGCGTAGGCATCGTGATACAGCGCATCCCATGACTGCTGCATTTTGTAAGGTACGTCGCTGGCACCCATGGCAAAACGAGGGTTATCATTGATCAGCACATTCGGGATATTCTTGTTGGCAAGCTGGACAAAGCGTTGCTCGGCGATATGAAAAACTGCCTTATAGCTGCGTTGTTTTTCTTTCTCTGCCTTGACCTTTTGCATGGATTGCAGCTCAGGGTCTTTCCAGTGCCAGAGATCAACCTTGAAAGGTTCTGGTGCATCCTTGGGATCAGCCTTGGCCAGCTCTGCTGTACCAAAGAACAGGCGCTGGCCGTCCTTGCTAAAACTCAGGCTACCGTGCTCACTGGGCAACCAGCCTGCTGGCATGCCAGTGGTGTTTGCTGTAACGACCGCTTTGGCTTCGCTATCACCAGCGCGCCAGTAATACAGGTTGAAAGCAGTAATTTCTTTTTCTGCCTTATCTACTTTCTCAGCTTTCTCGGCCTTATCAGACTTATCGCCCTTGTCAGCCTTCTCGGCGTCGGCATTTTTCTTGCCAGATTTTTCGGCTTCCACATTTTTCTTTGCGAGGTCATCGCGATTGCTGACGAAAGCCAGTTGGCGACCTGCCTCATCAAAATTCATGTGTTTGTAACTGCCTGCACCTGCCATGACGGTGCGTGGTGTCAGGTCTTGCGGGCTGATCAGGTAAACGCCTTCGCCCGCAGCATCTTTATGTGTATCTTTTTGCTGGTCTTTCTGAACCTCTTTCTGAGCGTCTTTCTGTGCATCTTTGGTGATGATATTGAAAGCCAGCAATTCACCATTTTTTGCCCAGGTAAAATCAGCAACGTCCGTGAAGCTGGTGCGCTTGGCATTCGCCACATCAATCAACAAGAATTCTGTGCCTGTATCTTTTTTCTTTGCTGCGGCTGAGGCAGCAGCGGCTTGCTGATCTTCATCGTCCTTGGCAGCAGGCTCGGCGTCTTTCTTCGCCTCTTTCTTTGTTTCCTTGGGCGCATCGAACAAGACTGCCAGGAAATTGCCGCCCTCTTCTGGCCAGGCAAAACGCTTTACCCTGTCCAGGTTTTCAACTTTACCAGTCGCCAGGTTCATAATGCCCAGGCCAGACTTAGGTAAGTCATCACCCTTCTTTTTTTCTTTCTTGGCCTTGTCCAGTTCTACCCTGGTTGGCGCAATCGCAAAAGCCAGGTAACGGCCATCTGCACTGAAGGCTGGTGTCGTGCCGCGTGGTGCACGCCACTCGCGGCCATCTTTGAGATTCCTGACCACGACCTCGCCATCTGACTCCTGCCCTACCAGGGCATAAGCTGCCCAGTTGCCATCGCGGCTCAGGACACTGCCCTGTATGGTGCGCCAGTTCGCATAGACATCATGGCTGATGACTTTTTTTGCATTTACCGAAATGACTGCGGCTGCAGCACCATCTGCCAATACCGGGGCAGCATGGACAGCAGGAACATAGGCACCGTAGGCCAGACATACCAGCAAGGCAGTAGCAGCCAGCTTACGCAGATGACGCTGTTTGTAGTGGCCGAAGGAAGACACAGAAGACACAGAAGAAGGAGAGGAATAAGGCGTGCTAAACACTGGAATTACCTTTCTGGGAGACGAACTTTACATCACTACATTGTAATGTCAAACCAAATTAAATCGACAAAACAATTATGAATTATCGGTGTTGCGTTGCAGCAAGCCCAAACATATCAAGATTGCACCTGCAGCGTTTTGACCACGCGCATCTCACCTTTTTCACCGGCACCTGACCCGCTGTTCTTGCTTTCTTTTTTTGTCACGACGAGCCGGTCACCGCTGACGCCATACACCAGCTCTTCTTCATTTTTTGTTTCGAAGCTGATCACAACGAAAGCACGCCCTGAGATAGCCTGATGCATGCGGCTGGCAAGCGGGATACCATCCTGGCCTATCCAGACTTCCAGGCTGCCTTCGAATTTCTTGACGTATTTGCGGTCTTTTTCGCTGAGCTTTTCAACAGGTATCTCAAAGCTCAGCAAACGGGCGGGCTTGCCATTGTAGTTAGCGTCGGCTTTTTCACTTTTGAAGATGGCTTTCTCAAGCACCCGCGAAAGATTGCCAACGGCAGAAACCATGGGACGCAATTCGGATGAATTGACTTCCTTGATAGCAGCAATGGTGGGGGTTTTGGCTTTGGAGTCTTTTTCCTTGGCGCGCTCTTCGGTTTCGAGGCGCGTCAATAAATCCTTGCTGTACAAAATTTGTAAGCCACGCGGGCTGTCATCAAGGCTGATACTGGCCTGGCCATTTTGTTCATCAGCGTCCTTGCCGTCACCCTGGCGACTCCATGTTTTGGCTTCAACGACAGCTTTCACTGGTGTTTGCCCTGGCAAACGCGCCAGCGCGGCTTTTAAATCTGCCAGACCATCTGCCTGTGCCGCCTGAGTAAACAAACCAAGCAAACTGAAACACGTGCCCGCAAGCAGTAAAAGCGTTTTCTTTTTGGCCAGCATACATCCCCTGTCAATATAGCTATCGTGAGCCATCTGACCGTTGGGACGTCTTAAAGTTCAGCCTTGCTTCATCCCCGCTTTATCCTTGCTCTATCCTTGCTTTATTGCCAGCCACTTTCTATAGACCAGCAAGGCCACTTGCGCATCATTGGCGGCGTACATGATTTGCCTGTCATTCAGGACTGGGGCAGCCCAGTTGGATGTTGAGGTCTTCTTGGATTTTTGCAGTTGCATGCCAAAATATTTGGCGACCGCCGCTTTTGCGCCCATGTCGCGTTGCTTGCTCTCACGCATGGCGCGTGCGAGATCAAGCACATGCTGCGGCACAATGCCGAGTTTGATCTTCAGGCGTTTCATGTCATCGCTGAGCCCAAAACCAACTTTGAGTATCTCTTTCGATTCCAGCAAGGCTTTCACGGCATCGGTATTTTGCACCTTGATCGTGGGGAAGAGATAAGCTTTGTTATCGGTAGCCAGTTGTATCAGATGCGGGCCATCGGATTGCTGGCCTTTAAAGAATACCGGCTTGGATTCGGTATCGAAACCCAAAATATCGGCTGTCAGCATCTCTGCATAGGCTTGCTCTGCGTCTGCTGGCGTTTGTACCAGCAATATGTCTTTTTCCTGGATACCAGGATAAGGGGGGAGGAGAACTTCCTGATCTTCTGTCATGACAGCATGATAAGGGAAACAGGGTGGATATGTCAGGTGTTGACTTGCCAGCGTAGCTTGTGTGAGGTCAAAAACAGTGAAAATAAGCCACAAACTGCAAGCCAGCCTGATAAACGATATATTTTTAATATTATTTATGCCTTGAATTTGTCTGCATGCGTTTCCATCAGCTCAGTCAGCCATTCTACGAATACCCTGACCCTGGGCGATAACTGCCGGTGGTGAGGGTAGAGTATGGATACCGGCATAGGCGGTGGCCGCAGCTCCGGTAAAACTTCCTGCATGCTGCCAGCCGCCAGCTGGGCAGCAACGTGGAAACGCGGCAGTTGTATCAGGCCATAACCCGCTTCTGCGCCTGCAACATAGGCATCGACATCATTGACTGCCAATTGCCCTTTCAAAGGCAATGTTTGTGTTTTACCGTCGATGACAAATTCAAAATCCATATTCCGGCCAGTCTGTGATGAAAAATAATTCACTGCCAGATGGGCAGGCAAATCGTCCAGAGCCTCGGGCACGCCATGCTTTTGCAGGTAGGCGCTGCTGGCGCAGGTAATTTGCGTCATCAGTGCTACCCGTCTGGCGATCATGCTGGAATCGCGCAACTCTCCCCCACGCAAGACGCAATCTACGCCTTCGCGTACCAGATCAACCAGGCGGTCACTCATGCCGACTTCCAGTTCTATCAAAGGGTATTTGGCGCTAAAGCCTGGCAAGGCAGGAACCACGAAAGATTTGCCCAGCGAACCCTGCAAATTAATCCTGAGCTTGCCACGCGGATTGAGCAGGCTGTGGCTGAATGCAGATTCGGTTTCTTCCAGGTCAGCCAGCAGGCGCACGCAACGCTGGTAGTAGGCATCGCCATCCGCCGTGGTGTTGACCTGACGCGTGGTTCTTTGCAAGAGACGCGTACCCAGATGGGTTTCCAGTTGCTTGATACTCAAGGTCACGCTGGCCCTGGGCATTTGCAATTGCTCTGCAGCGCGGGTGAAGCTGCTTTGCTCAACCACGGCGATAAAGACTTGCATAGCCTGGAATTTGTCCATAAACGTCCCCGCCCTCATTGTTTAGATTTTTTGCACAGTAAAGGCAATTTTAACGTATTTATCTAAAAATTCAGTCTAACTACAATGGCTACATCTTCAGCAATCTCGCTGAGGCAACAATGACGAAGGAGTTTCAGCATGGCACAGAACAAAATCGCAATACGTCAATTGGGCAAACAAGGCCCGGCAGTCTCAGCACTGGGTTTGGGTTGCATGGGTATGTCGGATTTATATGGCCCGGCTGATCGCGGCGAAAGCATCGCCACTATCCATGCGGCGCTCGATGCAGGCATAGACTTGCTCGACACAGGTGATTTTTATGGCATGGGCCATAATGAATTACTGATACAGGAAGCACTGCAAAACCTGCCACGCGAAAAGGTCAGGATCAGCGTCAAATTCGGTGCACTGCGCGATCCGGCAGGCAACTGGATAGGCATGGATGGCAGGCCAGCCGCCGTCAAGAATGCCTTGGCCTATAGCCTGAAACGACTGGGTACTGATCACATCGATGTCTATCGTCTGGCGCGCATAGACCCGCAAGTGCCGGTGGAAGACACCATAGGCGCGATTGCCGACATGGTGAGAGCCGGGTATGTACGCCATATAGGCATGTCGGAAGCTGGTGCTGCCAGCCTGCGCCGTGCGGCAGCCGTCCATGCCATCAGTGATTTGCAGATAGAGTATTCACTGTTTTCTCGCGGCATAGAAGCTGAGATTTTGCCAGTTTGCCGCGAACTGGGCATAGGCATCACAGCTTACGGCGTATTATCGCGAGGTTTGCTTAGCGGTCACTGGAGCCCTGAACGCACTACTGGCGCAAGGGATTTCCGCAGCATCAGCCCACGCTTCCAGGATGGCAATCTGGAACGTAACCTGGCTCTGGTAGAAGCCTTGCGCGGCATCGCCAGCAGCAAGGGCATCAGCGTGGCACAGGCGGCAATTGCCTGGGTACTGGCGCAAGGTGCAGACATCATTCCTTTGGTGGGCGCACGCCGCCGTGACCGTTTGACAGAGGCACTTGGTGCTCTGGATGTGAAGCTGGATGCGGCAGATTTACAGGCAATAGCTACGGCGGTTCCCAGCGATGCAGTAGCAGGTAATCGCTACAATGACCACGCCATGGCTATGCTTGATAGCGAACATACGCCTGGTCACTAAACGATTAAACCATTTAGCTGTTATCGATGACATCTGCAAGCTGGCATGGCGACTCAGCTTTTAGTGGGTCAACACGGCGGCGGCGTGGCCTGCCACTGGGCAATGGCTCTATGATCAGGGCTTGACCATCGGGCAGGGAAATCGCCAGTTTTTCTTGCCCATCATGCTTGAAATGATAGACAGTCGCCGCGCCAACGGCGGCTGATTTTTCCAGTGTTGCTGCCATCAGTAATTCCGGAATTTCGCTTACCTTGCCGGTACGCCAGAGCAGCTTGTTCATGGTTTTACTCATCGCCTTATTCATTGATGTGCTCGCGATAGCGGGTGGCAAAACCGACGGCATCCATGGGGCGGCCAAAATAATAACCCTGTACCTGGCTGCATCCCATTTTGCGCAAAAGCTCGGCCTGCTCTTTCTTTTCCACTCCCTCTGCAACCACACTCAGACTCAGGCTCAAAGCCATGGCAATGATGGCACTGGCAATCGCTGCATCGTCAGGATTTTCATGGATGTCATTGATGAAGGACTTATCTATTTTGAGTTCATCAATGGGGAAGCGCCGCAAGTAAGAGAGGCTGGAATAACCCGTACCAAAATCATCGAGCGATATCGACAAACCCAGGTTTTTCAAGGCACGCAATGCCACCAGGGTACTGTTAACATCCTGCATGACCATGCTCTCGGTCAGCTCCAGCGTGACATTCGATGGATCGGCACCCGTCTCGGCAAAAATAGCTGCAACACGGTCAGACAAATCCTCTTGCCGGAACTGGCGAGGTGACATATTGATGGCAATTTTTAAATCTGCCATGCCAGATTTTTTCCAGCTGACTTGCTGGCGGCAGGCCTCGGCCAGCACCCACTCACCTAACGGCAATATCAGCCCAGTTTCTTCTGCCAGCGGGATGAATTCTATGGGGTGTATCAAACCTATCTGCGGATGATGCCAGCGCACCAGTGCTTCTGCGCCGACGATATGACCCGTAGCCAGTTCTATCTTGGGCTGGTAGTGCAGAGTGAGTTCATGCCTTTCCAGCGCACGGCGTAATGCGCCTTCCATATTCAGGCGGCTGATGGCAGTGACACCCATCTCGGGAATAAACTGGCGCACACTATTGCGTCCATGCTCCTTGACGCGGTACATGGCGATGTCGGCATAGCGCAGCAATATTTCGCCGTGGTCACCATCACGTGGGTAGAGCGAAATACCTATGCTGGCGGTAACAAATACATCATGCCCATTGATTTCAAACGGACGCGCCAGTGCTGCCAGGATTTTTTCAGCAACGATATCAACATCGCCAGTCTCAGGCAAATCAGTCAGGATGATGACGAACTCATCGCCACCCAGGCGGGCAACAGTATCAGTCTCGCGCACACAATGACTGAGCCGGTTGGCTACCTGCTTCAACATTTCATCTCCAGCGCCATGGCCGGATGCATCATTGATAAGCTTGAAATGGTCAAGATCGAGCAACATCAAACCCACCGACAAGTCCTGGCGCTTGGCCCAGGCGATGGCCTGGGTAATCCTATCGTTGAGTAAATTACGATTGGCCAGGCCAGTCAGGCTGTCATGGGTGGCCTGGTATTCCAGTTCTTTCTGGTAATTGACACGCTCGCTGACGTCATTGATAACGCTGACAAAATGCGTAGTGGCCGCACCTGTCGCGTCCTTGACGGGCGAGATATGTAATTCATTCCAGAATTGCGTACCGTCCTTGCGGTAATTGCGCAATAACGCGCAACCGGCTCTTTTTTCCCGCAATGCAGTGCGTATCTCCTCGAGATCAGGTTGCGCTAGGTCTTCCCTGACCAGGAAGCGCCCTTCCCTGCCGATGACTTCCTGCGCCGTATAGCCGGTGATGCGCTCGAAAGCCGGATTCACATAGACGATGGAATGATCACTGTCGTCACTGCGGGTAATCATGATGCCGTTGCTGCTGGACACGAGCGCCTGCTCACGCAAGAGCAAGGCCTGTTCGACTTCCTTCAACTGGAATTTGCTATCAGTGATGTCTTGTTTGACAGCGATCAGGTGGGTGATATAGCCGTCTGCATTGCATAGCGGGCTGACCATCTGTCTTTCCCAATATGCCGTGCCATCCTTGCGATGGCTGAGTACATCTCCCTGCCAGTGCTCACCAACCTTAAGCGCCTTGATGATGCGCATGACTTTTTCATCAGCAGGATCACCAGAATTCCAGAATACGTGCTTGCCCAGCACCTCATTCAATGCATAGCCAGAAATGCGACAAAAGCTGTCATTGCCATATTCGAGTTCACCATCAGCATTGGTAATCACTACCGCAAACGGGCTTTGCTGCACTGACAGTGCCAGCATGTCCATATTGTCTTGCAGATCATGGTGTTCATGGGTACTGCTAAGGGCATGGATGGCTTGCGCCAGTTCATTGGCGAAGCGGCTCAGTATGTTGTATGCATCACCATTTTCGCTGAGATCAAAGTCAGCACCGACACGCAATTGCGCCAGCACATCACCATAACGCTGCAAGGGCAGGATCAGGTATTTTGTCTCTTTTCCAGCCTGCCTGTCGGCGCGAAAACGGTAAATTTCTGACTTGTCACCCAAGTCCAGTTCCACCTCGGCACACAGATAACCAGCGCGCTGTACCAGGATGCGACAGAAGCCACGCAACATCTCAGGCAATTCTGCCGTGTACCACAAACAATGGGAAAGCTCCCCCAGCAAGAGATACCACTCTTCCAACCGTTGTGACTCGGCATCCAAAGTAAGGGTCTGGTCAACTATAGCCATTGCTCCGAGGTCTCCCATTCAGCATGCTGTTTTTATTGGCAGGTGGATTTTTATACCGCGTAGCCAAGGCAATTGCAACAAAAACCGCCATCACAAAGCAGCCTATTTATGCTGCAATTGCGTCACTTGATATAAAACGAATATTTGCAAAAATAATAAGCACCCTCCTGGTTTTCTCTGTGCCTCTGTGTCTCTGTGGTGAGAGGTCTTGGGTATTTAGGCAAATTACCCCATGAAATTAATAAAACAACATCAAGCAAATTCGCCTATCCTACGCAAAAGCCGTTAAAATCTAAGGTTTGGCAAACTTTATTCATCGCTTCTTCAAGAAGTGACAAAGGCAGATAGCACGATGCTCACATTTCAACAAATTATCCTGACATTACAAGATTACTGGGACAAGCAAGGCTGCGCCCTGCTGCAACCTTACGATATGGAAGTGGGCGCGGGTACTTCGCATACCGGCACTTTCTTGCGCGCCATCGGGCCAGAACCATGGCGTGCGGCTTATGTACAACCATCACGCCGCCCCAAGGATGGCCGCTATGGTGAAAACCCTAACCGTCTGCAACACTATTATCAATATCAGGTGGTGTTGAAGCCTGCACCGGAAAATATCCTTGACCTCTACCTGGGCTCTCTGAAAGCCCTGGGTCTGGATTTGCAGCAAAACGACATACGTTTTGTTGAAGATGACTGGGAAAACCCTACCCTCGGCGCCTGGGGCCTGGGCTGGGAAGTCTGGCTGAATGGCATGGAAGTCACGCAATTCACTTACTTCCAGCAAGTTGGTGGCCTGGATTGCAAACCTATCCTCGGTGAAATCACCTATGGCCTCGAACGTCTGGCCATGTATCTGCAAGGTGTAGATAATATCTATGACCTGGTCTGGACCGAGCGTGAAGAAAACGGCAAGACCGTGCGCCTGTCTTATGGCGATGTATTCCATCAAAATGAAGTTGAGCAATCGACTTTCAGCTTTGAATATTCAAACACTGATTTCCTGTTCTCTTTGTTCAGCAATTACGAAGCGGAAGCCAAGCGCCTGCTGGAAGTGACAGAAAAATCCCTGGCCCTGCCTGCTTATGAAATGATCTTGAAGGCTGCGCATACTTTCAACTTGCTGGATGCACGTGGCGCCATCTCTGTGACTGAGCGTGCTGCCTACATAGGCCGCATACGCAATCTGTCGCGTGCCGTGGCTGCGGCTTACTATGCATCGCGTGAGGCACTGGGCTTTCCCATGTGTGCTGCGGATGACAAGCACAAGCCTACTCCTGCTGCAGTGACTACTGCATAAGCTTTACGCCAAGCCCACAAGAACATCATTAAACAGATTCTGGCACAGCGCCGGAACGTAGGATAAGAAACATGAGCCAAACACTGTTAGTAGAATTATTTACCGAAGAGCTGCCACCCAAGGCCCTGGCCAAACTGGGTGAAGCATTTAGCGCCGGTATTGTCGCTGGTCTGAAGTCACGCGATTTTCTGGAAGCTGAGTCGGTAGCGACCAGCTATGCCTCACCACGCCGTCTGGCTGTCAGCATCACTGGCGTACGCTCCACATCCCCCGACAAGCTGATGCGCGAAAAAGTATTACCGGTATCTGTGGCACTGGATGCGGCTGGCAACGCCACCGCACCGCTGGGCAAGAAACTGGCGGCACTGGGCTTCCCTGACCTTCAGGTCAGTGATCTGGAACGTGCGGTAGATGGCAAGGCCGAGAGCTTCTTTTACAGCTATACAGCCGCAGGCACTGCCCTGGCACCAGCAGTACAAACTGCACTGGAAGAAACCATAGGCAAACTGCCCATTCCTAAAGTCATGAGCTACCAGCGTCCTGATGGCGAGACTGTGCATTTTGTGCGCCCTGTGCACAAGATCATTGCCCTGCATGGTGCTGACATAGTGCCGCTGTCCCTGCTGGGTTTGAACAGTGACCGCATTACCAAAGGCCACCGTTTCCTGTCCGCCGGTGAAGTCAGTATTGCCAAAGCTGAAGACTATGCAGCCAGCCTGAAAACCGAAGGCAAGGTCATTGCCAGCTTCAATGAGCGTAAAGAACAGATACGCACTGCCCTGTTGGGCAAAGCAGGCGCAGACCAGGTGTTGATGCCTGAATCCCTGCTCGATGAAGTGACCGCCCTGGTCGAATGGCCAGTGGTGTATGAATGCAATTTCGAGCAAGAGTTTTTGGCTGTGCCGCAAGAATGCCTGATTTTGACCATGCAAACGAATCAGAAATATTTTGCCCTGACAGATGCATCAGGCAAATTGCGTTCACGCTTTTTGATCGTCTCCAACCTGGAAACCAGCGACCCGCAATACATCATCCAGGGTAATGAGCGCGTCGTGCGCCCACGCCTGTCGGATGCAAAATTCTTCTTTGAGCAAGATAAGAAAAAAACTCTGGAATCACGCCTGCCTTTGCTGGCAAATGTGGTCTATCACAATAAACTGGGCAGCCAGGCAGAACGTACGCAACGCGTTAAAACCCTGGCGGGCCAGATTGCTGCCAGCCTGAATGGCGATGTCGCGCTGACTGAACGTGCCGCCCTGCTGGCCAAGACCGACTTGCTGACTGACATGGTTGGTGAATTCCCTGAGCTGCAAGGCATCATGGGTACTTACTATGCCCAGCATGATGGTGAGCACGCTGATGTAGCCGCTGCCGCGTCTGAACATTATCAGCCACGTTTCGCTGGTGACGCATTGCCAGCAACACTGACAGGTACTGCCGTAGCACTGGCGGACAAACTGGAAACCCTGGTTGGTATCTGGGGTATAGGTTTGCAGCCTACCGGTGACCGCGACCCGTTTGCGCTGCGCCGCCATGCCCTGGGCATCTTGCGCATGCTGGTGGAAAAACGCTTGCCGCTGTCGCTGAATACCTTGCTGGCGCAAGCAGTAGCACTGTTTGCTGGCAATGCCAATTTCACAAATCCGACAGCCGATATATTGAACTTCTTGTTTGATCGCTTGCGCGGCCAGTTGCGCGACAAGGGCTTTTCTCAAAATGAAGTCGAAGCTGTGGTTGCTCAGCAACCAGACACGCTCGATAACATCGTTGAACGCCTGCAAGCTGTACAAGCCTTTGCTGCCCTGCCAGAATCTGAAGCACTGGCTGCTGCCAACAAGCGCATTACCAATATCCTCAAAAAAGCCGAGGGTACGCCTGGTGCAGTCCAGCCAGCATTGTTGCAGGAAGCTGCAGAGCAAGCACTGTTCAAGGCCATGGCCGATGTCAAACCAGAAGTGGATGTGGCATTTGCCAAAGGTGATTTCGCCAGCGCATTGAAAACCTTGGCAGCCCTGCGTGCAGCGGTCGATAGCTTCTTCAATGATGTCATGGTGAATGCTGAAGATTTGGCCCTGCGTAATAACCGCCTGGCCTTGCTGGCAAGCCTGCATGGCATGATGAACCAGGTTGCCGACATTTCCAAGCTGGCAGCTTGAGGCGTATTAAAACAACATGGAACACATGAGCACCACTAACCAGGATTGCAGATGAAACTCATCATCCTTGACCGCGATGGCGTTATCAACCAGGATTCGGACGACTTTATCAAGTCGCCCGAAGAATGGAAGCCGATACCGGGTTCACTGCAAGCCATCGCCCGCCTTAACCAGGCGGGCTATATGGTAGTGGTAGCGACCAACCAATCTGGCATAGGTCGCAAGCTATTTGATATGGCGACGCTGAATGCCATCCATCAAAAAATGCATACCAGCGCCCAGCAAGTCGGTGCCACGATAGATGCGATTTTCTTTTGCCCGCATATGGCAGATGACAATTGCGATTGCCGCAAACCCAAGCCCGGCATGCTGCAAGAGATAGCCCGCCGCTATGACACCAATCTCAAGGGTGTGCATTGTGTGGGCGATTCCCTGCGTGACTTGCAGGCTGGCTTTGTTCTCGGTTGCAAACCCCATCTGGTACTGACCGGCAAAGGCAGCAAGACCCAGGAAAAAGGTGGCTTGCCGCCAGGTACTCAAGTCTTTGCTGACCTGGCCGCCATGGTCGATAAACTGGTGGAAAACTCGCCATCTGAATTTAATATCGCGATCTGAGTCATTGAAAAGATTCAAACCAGCATCGCTACAATGGAGACTACATGCTTAGCTTTACCCGTTTTGTTCGTTCGCTGATTTTCTTGCTGGTGATGGCAATCGTCACCATCGTCTGGGCCCCTATCAGCATGTTGTTTGCGTTTTTGCCGTACAACCAGCGCTATTACATTACAGCCCGCTGGAATGTCACCATTATCTGGGCAGCAAAAGTAATATGCGGCATACGCTACCAGACCAAGGGCTTTGAAAACTTCCCCGATGGCCCGGCCATCCTGCTGTCCAAGCATCAATCTGCCTGGGAAACCATTTTCCTGTTGATGGCAACACCGCGCCCACTGGTTTTTGTGTTCAAAAAAGAAATTACCTACATCCCTTTCTTTGGCTGGGCCATCTCCATGCTGCGTATGATCCCTATCGACCGCAGCAAGGGCAAGGATGCTTTTGCCCACGTTGTCACGCAAGGCCGCAAGCGTCTGGCTGATGGGCAATGGATCATCATGTTCCCTGAAGGTACGCGTATCGCAGTTGGCAAAAAAGGCCAGTACAAAGGTGGTGGTGCCCGTCTGGCGGTGGAGACCAATACGCCGGTCGTACCTATCGCGCTGAACTCTGGTGAATGCTGGCCCAAAAATTCTTTCACCAAATTGCCGGGTACCGTTACCGTTTCCGTTGGAAAACCTATCCCATCGAACGGCATGAATGCCGTTGAACTGATGCAGGAAGTGGAAAAATGGATAGAAGCCGAAATGCGTGTGATTTCACCGCAGGTTTATCAGTCTGAACAATCCAAATAAGCTATCGGGGCTGATGCTTGCTGTGTCAGCTCCTTCTATCTCCGCTGCAGACTCCTCTGCAAATCTCCATTTTCAGCCGTAAAAACACGAAAGCCTGAAAATAGGTCAAACTAGTGTCATGCCAGCTTAAAAATTAAGCTGAGCAGATATTCACTTGCTATTGAATCAGGATTCCCCAAGCATAAATGAAGCCCCGTATTCCCTCGATAGGCAAGGCCATACAAATGGCTTTGCAACTGGATTTATTCAGTGATTTTTTGGTGCCGGACAAATTGCGTCCTGTGCCTGCCAAGACGCCGGTGCCGGCATCAAGCCCGCTCAAAGATATCGTTCTGCGTGATGAACAGCGGCCCTACGCACCACCCGCTCCCATACCACCACCGTCTGCACCGCCACCTTCCACCTTCATCAATACCAGCAACAAGCGCCGCATCCTGATAAAGGATTATTTGCTCGAATATGATTTGCAACGTTCGAAACGGCGCAGTATAGGTTTTTTGATCAATGAAGATGGTTTGCGCATCACGGCACCGCGCTGGGTGACGATTGCCGATATAGAAACGGCGATACAGGAAAAACAAGCCTGGATATTGCGCAAGCTGACTGAGCGGCGTGAGCGTACGCAGCGCCAGCTGGAACCCACCATGCATTGGCAGGATGGGGCGAAGCTGCCATATCTGGGCGGTGAGATTACCTTGCGGATTGCCCCTGCCTCTGTCAGCGGCACGCATTTCCAGAGCGAGCAGGCCGAGTTGATTATCAACCTGCCAGCGGACGCTGGTGAGCAGCAATTGAAAGACCGGGTACAAGCCTGGCTGCAACAAGAAGCCAAGCGGGTTTTCAATGAGCGCCTGCCAGTATTTGCCGAGAAGCTCAATGTGCGCTATCAAAGCATGGCTTTGTCGGCAGCAGCAACGCGCTGGGGCTCTTGCACGTCACAAGGCAAGATACGCCTTAACTGGCGCTTGATCCATTTCTCACCAATGATTATTGATTATGTGATTGCGCATGAGCTTGCGCATTTGCGTGAGATGAACCATAGCCCTCGCTTCTGGGCAACTGTGCAGTCGGTATTTCCTGACTTTGAAGTCGCACGTAATACCTTGCGCCAGCATGCCAGTGCTGATTTGCCGGTTTTCTAAATTCAGCGACAGGGCTCTAATGAAAAACAGGATTTGCCGCTACGACAAATCCTGCCTTCATCTCAATACATAATTACTTCATTACCTTACTTCACAAATCAAACTGCCTGACTTGCTTTCATTATTGGCAGTGTCCTGATTCAGGCTCACAGGAAAATTACCGGGTAGTGAAAATTGCATGCCTGGGTTGTTAGGCAAAAGAATTGGTGGTCTCGTAAAGCTGATCGCAAAACCAAATTGACCGGCTGTGACATCGATGTTGCCCGCATCATTTTTCAGGAAGACTGTGCCATCCAGGACTTGCACATATAAACCAGGCGCGCGTGGCCCTTTACCCTGAGCGTCTGCAGTACCTGAGCCAGGCTGGTTCGCGTCCTGAGGCACAAACTCTGCGATGAAGATAGTGCCGCGTATGCCTATCGATGCCGTTGGTGTATTCAGGCCAAATCTTTCTTTATTGCGCTTGCCGAGTAAGCCGGTGACAGCACGCAAGCCGCCCTTGATCAGGGTCATGGTAAAGCCATCATTATTGGGCTTGTCTTCTTCAAAAGAAAACTGGTCTATCTTGATCTGGGTACTTGGGCGCAAGACGATTTCACTATTATCGGCAAACTTGATGCGGGCATACGTATCTTTCTCGGCAATCAGGGTATCGCCCTGCTCTATGCCAGACTGCAGGGACAATACCTTGACCGTGCCATCTGCCTTCTTGGCGATCAATGGCCCGCTGAGATGGGTCACCGTGCCCGCGATCTGCGCAGCAAAACTCAGTGCGCAGCTCAGGCACAGTGCTGCAATAAGGAGAAACTTAATTGCAGTAGAGTTTTTTATCTGTAGCATTTTTTAATACTCCGTTATCCCTGATACCGCTAAAACTGCTTCTTTGTTCGAACCTGGTTTCCCTGCCGGAATCACTGCCACTATCGAAGAAACTGCCAGGATTGCTGATAGCGTTAGTGATGAACAAGGTAGAACTGACAAAGTTATTAAGCGCAAAATTAATCGTGTTGTTCAGGATATTGCCAGTCCTGAGATCACCTATGGGCAAGACCAGTGAACAGCCCAGCAAGACTGGATTGATGGCGCACTGTGCCTGGGTAGGCAACACAGCAGCGCAACCTGGCAAACCCGGATTAGCTGCGCAACTGGCCATCGAAGGCAAGACAGCAGAGCAACCGGGTGTCGCTGGATTGGCAGTACATGCAGCCAGACCAGGTAAGACCGCGCTGCAACCTGGCGTCGATGGCGAACCTACGCAAATGGCCAGGCCAGGCAACACCGCACTACAACCGGGCAGGCCAGGGCTGGCAGTACAAGCAGCCAGGGTAGGCAAGACGGCAGAACAACCCGCCGTGGATGGATTAGCGGTACATACTGCCAGCGTCGGCAATACGGCACTGCAACCTGCCTGCGCTGGATTGGCAGTACAACTTGCAAAGCCAGGCAAGACAGCAGAACAACCTGGCGTAGCCGGATTGGCAGTACATGCACTCAGGCTGGGCAAAACAACACTACAGCCTGGCAGCGTAGGTGTTGCAGTACAGGATGCCAGTGTAGGCAAGACATTGCTGCAACCAGCCAGCGCAGGTGTGGCAATACAGGCGCTCAGGCTAGGCAAGACCACACTGCAGCCAGGCAGGCTTGGAGTAGCCGCACATGCCGCAACCGATGGCAGCACAGATGAACAGCCTGCCAAACCAGGGTTGGCGATACAAGCGGTCAAGCTAGGCAGGATAGATGAACAACCAGCCAGGGCCGGGTTGGCTGTACATGCTGCCAGCGTTGGCAAGACTACACTGCAACCCGACAGCGATGGGTTGGCAAGGCATGCAGTCAGCGTCGGCAACACATTGCTGCAACCTGCCAGCGTTGGTGTGGCAATACAGGCACTGAGGCTGGGCAAGACAGCGCTGCAACCTGGCAGGCTAGGGCTGGCGGTACATGCTGCCAGCGTTGGTAAAACAGCAGCGCAACCAGCCAGAGACGGGTTGGCCACGCATGCTGTCAACGTTGGCAATACACTGCTGCAACCTGCCAGCGTCGGTGTGGCGATGCAGGATGCCAGCGTCGGCAATACAGCACTGCAACCAGCCAGGCTGCTGTTGGCGATGCAGGCAGACAGGCTGGGCAAGACCGCAGAACAGCCAGGCAAAGTCGGGCTGGCAGTACAGGCCGCAACCGATGGCAAGACAGCCGAGCAGCCAGCGATGTTAGGTGATACCAGGCAGGCTGCCAGTGCAGGCAAGACCACACTGCAACCCTGGATACTGGGGTTGGCAGTACATTGTGTCAGGCTAGGCAACACTGCACTGCAACCTGGCTGGCCGGAATTGCTTATGCATGAGCTCAGACTAGGCAAAATAGAGCTGCAACCGGATATGGAAGGATTCGCCAGACAAGCCGACAAACTTGGCAGGACTACGCTGCAACCTGCGAGATTCGGATTGGCCAGGCAACTACTGAGGCTGGGCAATACATTTGAACAACCAAATTGCGAAGGATTGGCAATGCAGGAACTCAGGCTGGGTAAGACTACACTGCAACCTGCCAGCGTAGGGTTGGCCTGACAGGCTGCGACACTAGGCAAGACCACGCTACAACCCGGCAAAGATGGATTGCTGATACAGGCGGTCAAGCCAGGCAGCACAGAGCTGCACCCTGGCGTAGAAGGGTTGGCAATACATTGAGACAAAGTAGGCAGCGAGCCCCCGTTCAGGAAAGCTTGCTGCGTCACGCTACCACCACTGACATTGCCTGAAATCAGTATCGCGTCGCCTGCCTTGAGCAAAATACTACCGCTGGTAGTGACCGAACCAGTGCTGCCTACCGTGAGTTTATCGGTAGTGCTGCCGCTGGCACCCGCTTCAAGGGTAATGTTACCGCCATTAGAACTGGCAACAGTGCCATTGACTGTTAATGGGCTATGTGCCACCAGGCTGATATTGCCCGCCTTGCTGCGTACCGCATCGGTGCTGTCCAGCGTGATCGCCCCAATATTGTCGATGAGGATATTGCCAGTACTGCCAGTGCCACTTTGCTGCACATTGCGGAGATTCAAGGCACCGGTATTTTTGATGTTGATATCCGTGTTGGCACCTGTGTTATTCGCCAGCAGAACAGGCACACTGGTTTTCAAGCCTGTGCTATTTCCTATACCGCCATTGGCAGTCGCGTCCAGCGCACCACCAGTGATGGTATTGCCATTCACCTGGGTAATTGCCCCTGTAGGAGCGGCCAGAGTGGCCGTGCCGCTACCACTGTTCACATTGGCACCGAGTGCGATGTTGCCGGCATTGGCTGTCAGATACAAGTTACCGGTTGTAGCGATACCATCCAGACTATATGAGACTGAGCCATTAGCACCGCTTAATGTGCTGACATTAATACCCTGGGTATTCACAAAGCTCATGCTGGTATTACTCTTGGCCGCCAGATTGCTAATGAAATTCGGGACATTCAGGGCGATGCTGTTACCAGCGACCAGGCCAAGGTCTTGTACGGTAATCGAATTAGACTGTGTAATATCGCCACCGGTCAGCAAGCCTATGCGTGTCGTTGTCAGATGCTTGATATCGGTAGCAGCACTGGTATTGGTATCGGTGATGCTAACAACAGCAATAGAACCTGATGCATTGCCAGCATCCGCACTGCCTATCGAAATAGTGGGGGCAGTGACTTTATACAAATTGGTCACACTCAGGCAAGGCCCCACAACACATGTACCAGAGCCAACAGTAATGGCACGCCCGGTAGTAAATGGGCGTACACCAAAATCACCGGCAGTCACGCCGCCAGGGCCGGCGAGGGAAAGTTGATCGGCGACGAAACCGACTTTGCCAGTACCTGCACTGACATTATTCGACAGCGACAATAAACCTACGCCCGCATTCAAAGTGACCGCCTGGTTATTGGTCGTAATACCAACGGTGGAAGAGACTGTGCTGACAGTCAGATTACCGGAAGTAACAGCTGTCAGGCTACCACTACCGAGGCCGCTCTGATTGAGGTCTGCCGCGATCGAGCTGAAGCTGTTACTTGCATTGCTCAGATTAACCGAGCCTTTAGCTTGCACCGCCAGACCAGAAGTTGTGATCGCACCACCTGCTGCCTGTGTGATACCAGCATCAGAAGTCAGAACAACACTGGATGGCGCATTAATACCACCATAGCCATCCACCGTAGTCACATTGATGGGGTTGACTGAGCGGTACAAGAAACTGCCGGTACTGGAAGAACCTGAAATAACACCTGTTGCATTTGCCTCGGTCAGGGTGACGCTATAGCCACGCGCCTGCACCGAACTGGCACCATCAATAGTGGCACCAGCTTGCTGAATAATTGTACCTCCAGAATTAAGGCTGAGTGAGGTACTGATATTTTGCAAGGCACCTCCTGCACCTGAACCCAGGACTCCTTTGATATCAATACTGCTGCCACTTATGTTGCCGACTCTTAGTCGTGCGGCAGTAATGTTGTTCAATTCAGCAGCAGACAATTCCAGGGTGCCGGTAGCAACATTACTTGTCCCGGTTGCCAGGTGAATGGTGCCGATTGCATTTGAATCCAAGGTCACGGTGCCACTGCCAGCATTGACTGTACCCAGCAAATCCATCTTGTCTGATTTGAGTAAAATGGCAGCACCAGAGCTATTGATCTGTGTGCCCGATGCGGTACTGGTCATGGCACCAGCGTCAGTTGCCTGCAAAGTGATGGCGCCGCCACCGCTATTAATAGTGCCGCCAGCATTCAAATTGATACCGCCCTGGCCGTTCACATTGAGCAAGCCATTATTGGTCAGTACAGGTGCGTTGATTTGCGTAGTAAAGCCAGTAGGAGAACTCAGGTAAATTGCACCACCTGAAGTTTGCTGTTTAACGCCATAACCGGTTCCGCCCACATCATTGATGACCAGGTTGGCGCCATTGCTGGCGATGCGGATATCGCCACTGCCAGTATTAAGCGCATTCACCCTGGTAGCCTGCACTCCCATATAGTCTGTTGAAGTATTACCGTGCAAGCCAGTCACTGCGCTCAGCTTCAAATCTTTGGCATAAATGATGCTGCCGTTTTGTTGCGTGATATCTGCACCGGAAGTAATCGTGACATTGCCACTGGCAGAGGAATTGCCCCGGGCATCGGCACCGCCGGTACCAACATTCACATAACCAGTACTGTTGATCAGGATATCGCCACCAACACCAACCGTACCCGGTGTTGTTTGTAGTGTTTTGAAGATCGTGTTGCCACTGGCACTGGTACTGATCTGGCTGCTGTTGCTGGTCAACCTGGCTACCACGATATCGGCAGTTTGCGGTGAAACACCAGTGCCAGTTTGCAACGTGATCGTACCTGTACCACTGGTCTTGATTTCCAGATTGGGGTCTGCAGCCGTCAGATTAATGCCCCGGGTAGCGCTGACATCGGTAGATGCATTGCGGGTTCTGAGCGTGATGTTGGAATTGCTGGGCAACGATATCGAACTACCGAAAAAAGCACCACTCGTATCAATATAATTTGTCGCCTCAAGCACGATATTTGTGCCTGGTGTCAAGCCCTGCAATTCTGATTGAAATACAGTAGTCGGGCCACTATCGGCAAAATTGATAGTACCTATCGCCGACCCCTGAAATGTCCCTACACCGTCAGATGCACCGTCATTGGTGCCGCCAGCAATAGTAATCGACGACGGGTCAAGCAATAAGGTCCCTGCCTTGCCACGGGCCGCGCCCACGTTTACTTTCGCATGAAAATCCAGGCTTTGCTTGCCTGAAGTTTCTACAAAACCGCCATTTCCGCTTTGTGCCCCGCCCTGTGCAGAAATACTGCCATTCACTCTTGTCACTTCGTCCGACCAGACGACGACTTTGCCGCCATCACCAACCTTGACAGCATCTGCACTGATTTTGGCATCGCTGGACACAAAAGCACGCTTGGCATTCATGACGGAAGGATTATCGCCATGGTAATCACCGCCTACCAGAACCTGGCCACCACCGGTGTCGCCGCTGGCATCCACCTGGGCATTACCAGCCAGTGCTACACGTTGACCAAGCACTTGTATATCGCCGCCCTTGCCTTTGCCAGTTGCCGTGGTTGTGCTGCCAGCATCAAGTATGGTATCTCCACTGGCCTTGAAATAAATCCTGCCGTTTTCACCTACAACGGCACTGTTGGCACTGACCAGGCCACGCTGGCTGATCAGACCACCATAAATCCCGACCTTGCCGCCCTGGGCAATGACTTGCCCCAGGTTGACTGCCTGATCAGCATTGGCGCTGACTACCACGTGTACATCCGGGTTGGCTGAATCAACCAGCTTCACCGAGCGCCCTGCTGCCAGCAAGACCTCACCCTTGGGTGAAGTGATGATGCCGCTGTTTTCTACATCCGGCGCGATCAGGTAAACCTGGCCGCCAGACGGCGTTGTGATTGCGCCCTGGTTACTGACTTTGCCTGCTATAGTACCGGCATTGAAATTCAGTTTGCCAGCCTTGAAATCGGCATCGCTCATGCCCAGGCTGGAGACGGTCAGGCCATTGACATCAACCTGCGCGCCCTTGCCAAACAGAATGCCATTCGGGTTAATCAAAAACACCCGTCCATTCGACTGCAAGGTACCCAGTATCTGGGTGGGATTCTGGCCTATGATGCGGTTCAATACCGTGCTATTGGCACTCTCTTGTATGAAGCGGGTAGTCTCACCGGCATTGATGAAAAAATCCTGCCAGTTGATGATTGCACCTGGCGTATTGGTGATGGTATAGACCTTGCCATCCTGATTGAAGATGACCTTGCCATTGATGATCTGCGGCCCTACGGGATTTGCATGGGCCAGGCTGGCAATGAAACCCGTACCAAAACATGCTGCCAGCAAAACCGGCATAAGCCGGGGGAGCAATCTCGGTAACGAGACCTGCTTCAAGTCCGATCGCAATACTGATACAGATTGAGCGAACATATCGATTTCTTTTCTCATGCTCTTCCTCATCCATCATTAATAGTTGATGCCCAGCCTGACATGCAAACGCCTGTCATCTTTGCTCAATTCATCCGGCGCATGCAGCGACTTGCCATAGTCCATCTGCAGCGACATCATGCGCGACATGGCCAGCCTGACACCTATGCCTACACTGGAAAGGGAAGCCGAACTCTGCTCCCCAGGCAGCGCCTTGTTACGCGACAGATGGGCAGCGTCATAAAAGCCAAGTAACTGGCATTGGGTAAAACTGGCACTGAAACCGGCACACAGGTTAGGGGTATAAATTTCTGCACTGATCAGAGTGCCATAGTCATTGGCCAGCGCCCGTTCAGTAAAGCCCCGCACACTGCTGGCACCACCGGCACCGAACTGCTCACCCGGGACCAGGCTGTCCCTCGTATATTGACCACTGAGCATGAGCTTCAATTGCCAGGCTGCTGGCAATACCTTGCTATAACCAAAGCCGTAGCGCAGGATGCTGTAACCAGCAGTCGCGCCACTGCGCACTCGCTGGAAATCTTCGGTCTTGCCCTTTTCACCGCCGGGCAGATTGTGTATTGCTGTCACATAGGCATTTGTCTCACCTGCCGTGGAATTCAGGCTGGCGGCATAGCTGATACTGATGGGGTGGACAGTGACATCATTACCCAGTTGTATGCCTTGCAGGGCCACATTGTTCTTGAAAGCCTTATAGTCCCAGCCAAAGCTCAGACGCGAATCAAAATCTTCACTGCGGCCCAGATTGAAGTTATAACGCCCGCCTACGACAGAACCACGGCCACTGACATTGAGGTCAAAGATACCAGCCGAGACTGAGCCTGAATCAACATTCGAATAGCTCGCATACAAATCCACACTGTCACCACGTTCATACAGTGGCAAATGGTAGCCAACACCAAACACCGCGTATTTACTCGGTTTTTGCAGGGTGGTCGTGTATTGCAGGCTGAGTACATCATCATGCCCGCTGACATTGGCATGCTGGAACAACAAGCCCAGATGTGACTTGCCGGTATTGCTGTCACCGGCATTATCCACAGTTGCCCCAACTGTCCAGGGTTTGCTGTCGGTGACATTCAGGACAGCATTGACTTCGCCTTCCTGATTCGATGTCTCGAATTGCAAACTGGTTTTTTTGGCGGGATTTTCATTTGCCGTCTTCAGGCTCTCAGACAGCTTTTTAATATTGGGGGTATCACCTGTGCGCAACTGGGGCAGGCTGCGTTTGATATTGTCACTGTCGAAATGTCGGTTGCCCTTGACACTGACACTGGCAATGCGTGCCTGCACGACGATGAATTTAACGACGCCCTGGTTCAATTCCTGCTCAGGCAAGACCACCTGCACCAGACTGTAACCTTTCTGGCGATAAGCTTTTTCCAGTGCTTCGAGTGCCCTTTGCACATCGGCAAAACTGCGGCCCTTGCCGGCATATGGTGCCAGCAGGCTATCGAGTGCAGCAGCACTCAGCAAATTATTGCCTTTGACATCGTAACGGCTGATATCAAAACGCCCAATGACGCTATCGGTATCCTGCGCCGCCAGTGGCTGGCTAAGCCCCAATGCCATGGCGAATAGCAGGCTGAGGCTAAGACGGGATTTGACGTGCTTGTTCTTCAACGGTCTCATACTAAGATTTCCCAGTTACTGAGTCGTGCCATACCAAGTTTTTTATGTGCGGAGCCTGGCCAGCCTCCGCGATGTACTGATTTATGCTGATTGTGCTGATATTGCTTGTCGACTTCTATTTTTATATCGAATTCTGTGCTGAAGATGCGCGCAAAAAACTGCGGCTGAAATGTCTGCTTACAAGTATCCTGCAATCCAATAAGCACTACAAGCACTATGTTGTTATTTCAAACATGCTGTCTTATTTTGCATTCGGGAAATTTAAAACTGATGCGCTTTATTCAGATTAAAGCGCAGAAATATGAATGTGAGAGGTTTAAATGCGAGAAAAATGCGAGAAATTGGAATGTGTGAAATTTGGACTTCGTGAAGTTAAAACAGAAAATTGATGGACGGGTAGTTATGAACGAATAATTATGGACGTGTAATTATGGACGAATAGCGCGGCGCTTCACTTTCCCGTCTTTGCTTTCGATAATGTGATCAAATTCATCGACACTAAAACTGCGGGTAATCGTCAGCGACGGGCAACACATGGCATCACCTGAAGTCATTTCCTTGCCCTTCAGAGTGACGAAGCCCTGATTGATGCTGACACTATTAAAGTCAAAGGAGCGCCAGCCACGCTCCCCCAGCTTGGCAACAGCCACCAGCAGATAGGGCCTGGTATGTTTGCCGGCTACTTCAAATTGTTCCTGTTCGGTAAAAAAGGCGATGAATTCTGCATGATGGTTGCCGCCACCATATCCTTCGAGATTGAACAGCAGAACAGCGTCATGTTGATGGTCGCCAAACAAATTTCCATAGACGATACGGGCAGGGTTTTCGCTATAAGTTTCTGCAATGCCATCGCTAAACTGTGCGATCAGCCTTTCTAGCTCAAGCTGCATTGCTGTCTGTTGCGCTGTTGATGCCGTCACCGCCGCACGAACTGGCGTTGAAGCAGCCTGAACAGTTGTGCAGACAAGCAGCGTGAAGCTGCACAGCAAAGTGGAAAGAAAATACTTCATGCCATCATCAATCATCATCCATCAGGCGAGGTTGTCAGGCTTGAACTCTTGCCAGGATGGCAGCCCATGCTTGCGTTTGCCATGCGCATAATAGCTGGCTAGGGCCAGACCAAACAGAATACCGGCAATCCCTGCGGAATTCAGCATGGCAGTGGCTGACATGGCCGTTTTGGACCAGACAAAAAAGTACATCAATGCGCCCCAGCCTATGGCATAAAAGCTGCCAGAAAACAGCGCGTTTTGCCAGAACTGGGCGAAGTGTGGCGGCGGAACATCAAAACCCATACGCCACAACAGCCTCAAGTAAGGTGGCGCATAATTGCTGCGCATGATGCCGGTTTTTTCCAGCAACTTTAAGGCTGCCTGGCGTTTGAGCTCTTTACTATTTCCACGATTGTCTGATTCAGTGGTATTCATCTGTGTGCTTATCAAGAAAAACGATACAAGTGCGTAACTGACTTGTTTGACTCATAAAAACGCCTACAATAAAACTGCACTTTAATATTGGATTATAGGCAACTTAAAGCTTGCCTGGAGCTTTTCCGGTATAGATAAACGACAAAAGAATAAATACTTTTGGCCTTGCTGCCAGGCAGGCTGTTGAAAATATTGATTTACAGAAAGAAACCCAAAACCAGTAAAGGCAGCGAATAACCCAGGCTTATATCTGATGAATAAAAAGTCAATCGCAGTTAACTGGTATTAGTGTCTATGATGTATGTAATCCTTCTTTCCTCGTTGGATTAACTCTCATGACTCCCCCAAGACGAACGAGATTTTCAAGGGCGCGCAAGCGCCCTTTTTTTCAGCTGGTGTTTAGTTGGCATTACCCATTGCGATGAATAAATCAAGACTACTGTCACTCGATGCATTTCGCGGCTTCACCATTGCCAGCATGTTCCTGGTGAATAATCCGGGTGACTGGGGACAATTGTACCCACCACTTGAACATGCCGCCTGGTCAGGCTGGACTTTTACTGACTGTATTTTCCCTTTCTTCCTGTTCATCGTCGGCATTTCTCTGCATATCTCGTTGCATCAGAAATTGATGTCTGGCTATGCCCAGGGGCAGTTGTTCAGGCAAACTGCCAAACGGGCTTTTTGGATATTCCTGATTGGCCTGACGCTGAACCTGATACCCAGCTTTGATTTCCAGTCTGTACGCATCCCTGGCGTTTTACAGCGCATCGCCCTGTGCACTCTGCTGGCCGCGCCAATACTGATTTATTGTGGCTGGAAATGGCAGGCAATCTGGACTGGCATACTCTTCACCGTATATTCCATCCTCATGTTAGCCGTATCTGTACCGGATGTTGACGGCGTCTGGGCAAGAGGCATACTGGAACCGGGGCGCGATGCCGGTGCCTGGCTGGACCGGCTCTTGCTCGACGGGCACTTATGGAAACGCGCAAAAACCTGGGATCCTGAGGGCGTGCTGAGCAGCCTGCCCGCCGTCTGCAGTGTAATCTTTGGTGCATGGGCCGGACGCTGGCTCAGCAGCAAGCAGGATGCTGCTACCAAAACTGCCTGGTTCTTTGTCACAGGCCTGGCTTGCCTGGCAATTGGTGTGGTACTGGATACCTTGTTCATGCCCATCAATAAAAGCCTGTGGACACCCTCTTACAGTATTTTCATGACAGGCTGGGCACTGATCAGCTTTGCCTGTTTTTACTGGCTGCTGGATGGCAATCCCTCAGCCATGCTAAAAAAGTCCATGGCAAAGCTCTGTCATCCCTTTGTCATGTATGGCATGAATGCCCTGTTCCTGTTCACCCTGTCTGGCCTGATTGCCAAAATGCTGGGGTTTATCCATGTAGATCAGGCAGATGGCACTAAACCCAGCCTGCAGGCGTTTATCTATGCACCGATCAAGGCTCTGCCCATGAATGCCGTCAATGCCTCCCTGCTGTATGCAATACTGTTTAATCTGCTGATGTTGCTGATCGCCTGGGCAATGTGGAAGAAACGCTGGTTTGTCAAAGTGTAATGCAGTAGCATCTCAGGTCTTTCGCTCTTTATTGCATTATTAGTCCGGCTTATCCATGTTTTCGTTACCCCCCACGTCAAGACCTGCTTTTACTTTGTCTAATTTGAAAATTGCTCTTCAAGGTTTCAAGTTGCCTGCGCTGGCCGCATCTGCGTGTGCACTGATGCTTGCCTGTACTACAGCAACGCCGCCAGCAAAGCCCCAGCCCAAACCTGTCGTAGTCGATCTGACCATCATCCCGCAAAATGCTCTGGTCAATTACCCTGTGCAAGTCAAAGACGCGCCGCCCTTGCCGCGTGAATTCCGCGCTGCCTGGGTATCTACCGTAGCGAATATAGACTGGCCCTCACGCCGTGACCTGAGCACAGAAAAACAAAAGAACGAAGTCCTCACCATACTCGACAATGCGGTGCAGTTGAAACTGAATGCCATCGTCTTGCAGGTGCGCCCGGCGGCGGATGCCATCTATCCATCCATGATAGAACCCTGGTCAGAGTTTTTGACCGGTGAGCAAGGACGGCCACCTTCACCTTATTACGACCCTCTGCAATTCTGGGTGGAGCAAGCTCACGCACGCGGCCTGGAATTGCATGCCTGGTTCAACCCCTACCGTTCCCGCACCGCGCAATCCAAAATGGCGCTGGCGACCAACCATATCAGCAAGCTGGCACCGCAAGTTGTGAAGAATTATGGTGACCTGCAATGGATGGACCCGGGTGAACCGCTGGCGATGCAGCAAACCCTGAATGTCATCAGTGACGTGGTGCGCCGTTATGATGTCGATGGCATCCATATCGACGATTATTTCTACCCTTACCCAGTCAAGGGCAGCAATGGCGCAGAGCAGGATTTCCCTGACGACCCGTCCTGGGTAGCTTATCTGCAGTCTGGCGGCAAACTGGCGCGTGCCGACTGGCGCCGTGATAATGTCAACCGCCTGGTAGAAGCAGTCAACCAGCGCGTACATCTGGAAAAACCCTGGGTGAAATTTGGTATCAGCCCGTTTGGCATAGGCAGGCCAGACCGCTTACCACCCGGCATTGCCGGTTTCAGTCAATATGACAAGCTGTATGCAGATGTAGAACTGTGGCTGGCCAAAGGCTGGCTCGATTATCTGGCGCCGCAACTTTACTGGCCGATCAACCAGGGGCCGCAAGCTTTCAAGGTCTTGCATGATTACTGGCTGGCCCAGAACCCCACTGGCAAGCATATCTGGCCGGGTTTATATACTAGCCGCATAGACAATACAGACAAATCCTGGCCTGCTGATGAAATCCTGAACCAGGTCGATGCCTTGCGTGAAAAGGCCGGTAATGGCCATATCCACTTCAGCATGGCAGCGCTGAACCAGAACCGCAAAGACATACGCAAACGACTGGCGAGCGAGAAATACACGTCCCAGTCGCTGGTCCCCGCCAGCCCCTGGCTGGACAGCAGCCCACCTGCCAGCGCTGTGCTGGAAGCCAGTGCCGACAAGAAATCATTACGCGTGCAACTGAGCTATACCAGCAACACCCGCTTGCTGGCGATCTGGAAGCGTACAGACCAGCAATGGCTGTTCTCTGTGGTGCCTGCCCAGAACATGAGCATAGACATCAGCGATGACCCTCAGCTAGGGGCTATCCGGCAAGTCACGGTGTCAGCCATCAGCCGTACCGGAGTAGAAGGCGTGCGTGCCAGTTATAGCCCGCCCTGAAGTCAGGTTGACATAAATCCAACCAGCAAGTGTGGTTTTTAGATACGTATGAACAGTCTTGTCCATACGTATTTTTCTTTGGCGTACGCGCGGTTTTTCCTGTGAAATCAGTATCCGCACTGGCTAACACGTCAGCCATGGCAAACCCCATATCTTTTGGTTATCGCCCGTCATGATATTTTCATTTGTCACGTATTGTGACAAAACCCTAGTCTGGAACATATAAACATACACATAAAATTTATATCAATTCAAAGCAGCGACCAGAATTGAGCATAAACAAATACCGAGCTCACAATATCAATGTCGTACGACCCAAGGAGAGACCAGTGAAGTTAAAGACCATAGCCAGGTGCATCGCCCTGATAGGCATGTCTGCAGGTGCCAGCGGATGGGTGCAGGCGCAGGAACAACCTGCTCCATCACCGCAAAGGGTAGAAATTACCGGTAGTAGCATCAAGCGTATTGCCTCCGAAGGTGCTTTGCCGATTGAGGTCATTACCCGCAAGCAACTCGAAGCTGCGGGCATCGTCACTGCCGAACAATTTATCGCCAACCTGAATATCAATGGCAATGGCTCTGACAATCTGGCCAGTAACGCTGACGTTACCTCCGGTGCCCAGCGCGGTAATAACGGCGCATCTTCCGCCAACCTGCGTGGTCAGGGTGCTGACAGCACGCTGGTGCTCTTGAATGGCCGTCGCGTTGCCACCCATGGCATGAAGGGTTCGGCAGTTGACTTGAATTCCATCCCCATGGCTGCAGTGGAGAGAATCGAAGTCTTGAAAGATGGAGCCTCTGCGATCTACGGTACCGATGCAATTGGTGGCGTCATCAATTTCATCCTGCGCAAGAATTACAATGGTCTGGAAGCCCAGGCCTTCACCGATATCTCCCAGCAAGGTGGCGGCAATATCAAGCGCATGTCCATAGTTGGTGGCTTTGGTGACCTCGAAAATGATCACTACAATGTTCTGCTGACAGCGACCCACAGCGAGAACGATGCATTGCGTGGCGACCAGCGTGATTTTGTGAATACCTTCCAGCCCAACCGTGGTTTGTCGGTAGATACCCGTGGTACACCGAATGCGACTGTATTTGCCACCTCACTGGCAAACACTATACTCAGCAACAAGAGCAATAGTGGCCCGGTCTTCCCTGGTACTACCCAGGTCATGAATGCCATCAACGTATTGAACTTGCCGGGTGGTGCAGGTTGTAGCGCTGTCGATGGCATGGCGGCATATGATGCCAAGCTGTGGGATGTGGCATCTTCCAAATATGCCTGCGCCTGGGACACAGGCCGCGCTGCGGTGCTGCAACAGCCTGTCAAGAACGATAACTTTGTCGCCCGTGCCACGTTCAAGATAGGCACACACCAGTTATTTGCCGAAGCAGTTGGCTCCCAGGTTGAAGTGTCAAAACGCTTTTCACCTAACCAGGTATCGCCGGGCACCAACTTCCCTGCGTCTTCATTTTATCCAAGCACAGGTTCTGCCTATAACGATGTATTCAATGCCATCGTGGCAGTATTCCCCAGCATAGAAGCCAATCGCGGTGCGCCTATTGCCTACCGCTGGCGTTGTATGGAATGCGGCAACCGTGAAATCTCTACCCGTACAGAAGCTGGCCGCCTGCAACTGGGTGCTGATGGACAGATAGGAAAATGGGATTATCGCGTTGGCCTGTCGCGTGCCTATAGTGAGTCTGAATCCAAACTGGGCACTGGCTATAACTACACCGTCGCGCTGGCAAATGCCCTGGGTACAGGCATCATCAATCCTTTCCTGAAGCCTGGTGAAAAGCAATCGCAAGCTGCGCTTGACCTGATCAACAGCACCTCAGCCGCAGGTGTCACACTGTACGGTGGTAAAACGACGCTGACCCAGGCTGATGCCGCATTGTCTGGCGAAATCTGGCAATTGCCTGCCGGTGCTGTCATGGCTGCAGTAGGTACTGACTTGCGCAAGGAAGAATATACTTTCAATGGCGACGCAAGAGCATCCAGCGTCCGCCCTGCCATCCTGAATGCGCCATTTGATGACAGCAATGCCTTGCCTAAAGTCAGCCGTGACATACGCGCCGTGTATGCCGAGGTACTGGTACCGGTCTTGAAATCACTGGAAGTCACCGTTGCAGGCCGCCAGGATCATTACTCTGGTTTTGGCAGCACTTTCAATCCCAAGGTAAGTTTCCGTTATACACCGACAGATACGCTGCTGTTCCGTGGTTCGTACAACACAGGCTTCCGTGCGCCGTCATTCAACCAGTTGTTTAACGGTATTACTGACTCACCTTACGCCGGTAAAGACCTGGCCGATCCGGCCACCTGCCCAACGCTGAAGGTCGATAGCAGCAAGCCTGGGTGTGCCGCCATCACGCCGAATATCCTGACTGGCGGTAAAACCACGCTGGGCCCTGAAAAAGCCAAACAAGCTACGGTAGGTGTGGTGTGGGCCCCAAGCAGTAACTTCAGTGCCAATGCCGATATCTGGGAAATCCGCAAGGAAAATTCCATCACCACCATAGACCTGACCACGATGCTGCAAAACTATGATCTGTTCAGGGATCAGTTCTTGCGTGACAGCACAGGCGCATTGGCTTTCGTTGATCAGCGCTGGGTCAATGCCGGTTCCAGCATCACCCGTGGTGTGGAAGTTGGCGCCAAAGCGAATGGTGCAATTTTCAATGGCAAATGGGCTGCCGGTCTGGATGGCTCTTATTTACTGGAGAAAAAATCCCGCCCTATGGCTAACGCACCTTATGGCGAAAGCGAAGTTGGCCGCTTCACCTTCACCGGTGACCTTGGTCTGAGATGGAAGCACACGGCTTTTGTCAATTACACCCAGGGTGACTGGACAGGTACCTTCACGCAGATTTACCGTGCTGGCTACAAAGACCAGGTCTTGCCTGGCGTACAGAATGGCCTGGTCATGCCATCGAACTACAATCCGAATGTCAAAGCCTACATCATCTACAACATGAGTGTGACTTATAGCGGCATCAAGAACCTGACACTGACTGCCGGTTTGAAAAACATCTTCAATACCGACCCGCCATTTGCCATCACTTATGACAGCAATACCGGTGCAGGCAGCTCCTGGGAACCACGCGTAGCTGACCCACGTGGCCGTGCATTTACTTTACTGGCGAATTACAAGTTCAAGTAAAACGAATAGTAACGAGCTAAAACAAAAATCCCCTGGCATCAATCAATGCCAGGGGATTTTTTTGACCAAAATTAATGCCTCTATTTCAGGACTTACGCAAAATTGTCCCAGCAAGGCGCCAGCGACGAAGACAGTACTTTAGTACCGAATTTTACAAATACTGGAGCTGCAACGCAGCTGGGGCGGTTTTGCGTATGTCGTTTTAACTCGCAGCAGGATTCATGAGTTTACCCATGAAAATGATGAGACCAGTCTGCCTGTCCCTGATCATGAACAGGAAAGGACGATCCAGTGTCAGCTTCAAGGGTTGAGTCACATTGATACTGGTGACACCAATCAATACACCCGTAGCAGCGGCAGCTTCTGTGCCCTTCTCATCAACATTGATGAAGGCCTTGTGCACGACACCAGAAATCGACAATTCGCGGTTACCGCTTATCCCGGAAAAATCTGCCTTGCTTGCATCAAATGCAGCGCCCATGCCCAGAGAGCTCAAACTGGAATTCATCGCCGGGCTGGCACTAAAGTTAAACTTGGGCATGCTCAAGGCAACGTAATTGTCTTTCAAGCCTGTCGTAATGTCGCTGACAGTAGTGCTACTCAAACCCTGGATAAAACTGTCAAACTTGCCCGCATCAGGCACGATGACCAGCATGGCCAGTTTGTTATCGATGTAGGGCAGTTCCACCGCCTGATAGCCCTTACCCTGCACATAAGGGAAATTGCTGGTCAGATTCATGAAAGGCAGATTTTTCACGCTACCTTTACGGTCAGTGAAATCCTGGTTTCTCGTCGCCTCTTTGGTAAATGGCTGCGCCCAGTCTGACTTGAACCAGATAGCATTTGTCAGCACCACGCGGGTCTGTGATGAAACGCCACCGGCAGGTATCAAGTCCTTGATTTTTTGCTGGGTCTGGTCTGCCACCCAGTTATTGATTGTCAGGCGTGAGGGCTCTGCAGCACCGACAAAATCCTGCAAGTTCACGGCAGCACCAAAATTCACGCTGAGTGCATCAAGGTAGCTGCTTTGCAGGCTGTAACCCTGCTGTGCCCACAGGGCATTGGCAATGTTTAAATTAGGTAATTGCGCATTTGGTTTGGCTGCGGTCGAGGTTTTATCTGCCAGCAGTAAATCAAGGCGATTCAAGGCAGGTTGCAAACGGCTTTGCTGCAGTTGGAAAGCCAGGGCCTTTTCCATATCACTGAGGGTATCGCCCTTGGCACCGGCTGCTGCCATCTCCAGTGCCAGTGTGAGGCTATACGGTGAATACACCAGATTGCTATCGCCCTGCGGATCCAGCAATGGCAGGATTTTGAGAGCAAACTCAGTATTTCCTGCAACGGCGGCGGCCAGATCAGCGTCGCTGGCTTGCGGGGCGACATTGCGCGTCAGCGTGGATTTGGCTGTACTGACAGCCTGGGGTTTACTGGTATCAGGAATGTTGGCGGTGGCTGCAGTGCCTGCCCCGCCACAGGCAGAAACCAGAGCAAGTAGCAAGCTTGAGCATAGGAGTGTAGGACGCATATTGAGCTTTCAATTAAGCTGTCAGAATAGAAACACCTGATCATGATACGCCCGGCCTCATCCTGAATCAGCTCAAAAATGTACTCAAATTGTCATCAAATTGTAAATCCTGAAAGATATTTCCAAATAAACAATCAAGATGTTGTGCTACCTGCCGGCTGTTCAAGCACATCCACCACCGCACCAACCCCCACCCGCTCAAACAATTCAGCAATATCTACCGAGCGCATACGTATGCAGCCATAGCTGGCAGGTGTGCCCAGCAGGCTTTCCTGTGGCGTACCGTGGATATAGATAAAGCGCGGATAGGCATTGCGGTTGCGCACTTCGGTGCCGCGCAACCACAGTATGCGCGTCACCACTGGGTCACGCCCAGGTGCGTCTGCAGCCACAATCTCGCCGGTAGGCTTGCGGTCTTTGAAAACTGAACCCAGCGGCACGCCAGCCCCGATTTTCTCGACGATCTGCATGCGGCCACCCGGCGTCATATAACTGTCTGGCATATCGCCTATACCGCGTTTGGCGGTAGAAATGACATAGGTTGCGACTGGCTTGCCATCCTCCAGCAACACCATTTTTTGTTCAGGAACTGAGATGATCAATTGATGGCGGGTATCACCACCTTGCAACCAGCCCCACTGGCAGGCGGATAGCAGCAAGCTGGCAGCCAGTATCAATATCAAGTGACGACGAAGAATTTGCATTCTTATTTGCATTGTTTATCTGTGCTTTAACGATAAGCCAGCATAAGCTGATCAAAGAGCATCTGCAAATAATTCATGCAGCCGCATGCATTACCTGAAGTTATGGGCCGGGTATCAGCTTTCATTTGTACTCTGCGGGCAGAGGACATAAGGTAATGAAAGAAAAGGAATCAAGCCATGCTGAATACAGAAGCACCAAGCGTTAACCACACCGGACTGGATTTATACCCGACCACGCAACTGGTTGATGCCTTCATTGATGATCAGTTCAATGCCATACGTGCAGTCAGCCTGGCCGCGGCACAAATCGCGGCGGCTGTGGATGCCGCCGCGCCACGCATACTCGCAGGTGGCCGTCTGGTGTATGTGGGTGCCGGCACTTCTGGCCGTCTGGGCGTGCTGGATGGCGTGGAATTATTGCCAACCTTCTCATGGCCAAACGAGCGCGCTTTGTCCTTGCTGGCAGGTGGCAAGCAAGCCATGTTTGTCGCGGTCGAAGGTGCAGAAGATAATGCTGACCAAGGTGCAAAAGAAATCCAGGAACTGGGTTTGACGGCCAATGATGTAGTGATGCTGATTGCCGCATCCGGTGCCACGCCTTATGTACTGGGTGCCTTGCAGGCTGCGCGCCAGACTGGAGCCCTGACCATAGGCTTTGCCAATAATCCTGGCGCACCTGTGACTTTGCAGGCCGAGATAGGTATCACCCTGGATACCGGTAGTGAAGTGATTTCAGGCAGTACCCGCCTGAAAGCAGGCACCTCACAAAAAGTCGCCCTGAACAGTTTTTCCAGCGCCTTGATGGTCCGTTTGCACAAGGTCTATGGCAACCTCATGGTGGATGTCAAACCGACCAATGTCAAACTGCTCAGGCGCACCGTTGCCCTGACTATGCATGCGACTGGCCGGGATGAAGCACATTGCCGCCGCATACTGGAAGAATGTGATTTCCACGTCAAGACGGCGATACTGGCTATCCTGAGCAACATCAGCGTGACAGCCGCACATGCCAAATTGCTGGCCTGCGGTGACGACCTGCGTCTTGCCCTGCATAGCAGACCATAAAGCCACAAGCCGCAAGCCACAAACCGCGGCAATAAGCGCGACAACATCCCCTGTCAGGCGTTACAATCAAGCTCGATTTTTGCTGAATGGACTTTCACCATGCGTTTGCGTCATATCGAAGTTTTTCATGCCATCATGCAGGCAGGCACGATCAGCGGTGCTGCACAATTGTTGAATATTTCACAGCCAGCCGCGACCAAGGTCTTGCAGCATTGCGAAATACAGTTGGGCCTGAAACTGTTCGAGCGCATCAAGGGCAAGCTGCATCCGACACCAGAAGCGCACAAGCTGTTTGCTGAAGTCGATAAACTGAACCGTGATTTGCAATCAGTACGCAGGCTGGCCAGCAACTTGAAAAATCATCCTGACGAGGCAGTCAGGCTGGCATCAACACCGACCCTGTCGATTACGGTAGTGCCCACCGCACTGGCCGCCTGGCGCAAGAAATTTGGCAATGTGCATTGCACACTGGCGACCCATCACACCAGCGAAATCGTCAATGCCCTGTTGCTCGGCGACGTAGATTTTGCGCTGTCATTGTACGACCCCTGCCACCCGAATATCGCATCTGAGCCCTTGATACGCGGCAGCATGACTGCCATCGCACCGCTGGGTAGCTGGGCAAAGAACCTGGATAATACTGCCCTGCCCGTTGCCGACCTGCCCAAGAACCTGATTGCGCTGGACCTTGACGACCATCTCGTCAGCCGCGTCATGGATGCCTGCGAAGAGCAGGGCCTGAGCTTTACTTCTTATACCGTAGTGCAGACCTACTTGCTGGCCAGGACGCTGGTGGAGCTGGGTGCTGGCGCAGCCGTCATTGATCCCTTTACTGCCGCCACATCTGACCATAGCAAAGTACAATGCCGCCCGTTGTCGCCGAATGTACCTGTGGATTTATATTTATTGACGGTAAAATCTACACCACTGTCACGCTCTGCGCGCGCATTTGTAGAATGCATCAAGGAAGCTGGAACTGAGTTTATTGCCCGTACCAGCTAAAACAGAGTGTAAAGCGATGTCTGTATCTGTTCTTCCCAGATACTAAGGCTGGAATAGATACCAGGATTTTTTTCCGGGTCAGCCGCAACACCGCCTATGACATAGATAATGCCATTGCGTGTTGCCGGGTCAAACAGGAAGGCCGATTGCAAGCCATAGGCAAAGCCCAGATGGCCAACCGGCTTGAAGGCAGGACGGGCCTGTACCAGCCTGTCGCCAGAATGCGCAGCGCTGGTGTCAGTGAAACGCTGAAAACCCAGCCCCCAGGATAGAAACAGGCCACGGTAATCATCACCATTGTGGGTCTTTGCGTCGTAACGCCACTGCTCTGATGTCAAAGCCCTGACGCTGGCAGGTTTTAGCAAACGCACGCCATCAAGCTCCCCCTCGTTCATGAGCATCTGCATGATGCGGCTCAAACCCTGTACGCTGATGCGCAAACCGCCTTGCGGGCTGGACAGGGTGGCATTCGTGCCTGGCCGGTAGTTTTCCAATTGTCTTTTAAGCAGAGGTTTATTGCGAAAATCATCTGTCTGCGCCACCCAGGGGCCTTGCGGATTCCAGACTTCATTCGCCTGCTTGCGGTATAAAACAGCCAGCCGCGACAAGGCATCTACCGACAAAAGTTCAGGGTGATACGCGCCTTCTATCTGCAAGGGATGCAAGACCAGATTTTGCATGAGCAGATCAAAGCGCTGGCCGCTGACGGCTTCCATGACAGTGCCGAGCACGCCCCAGTTCAAATTCACATAATCAAAATAAAAACCAGGGGCAAAGTTCTCTCCCGGTTTGGCTGTCGCCGGATCAGCCCATTGCAAACCTTGCGCATAATTCTTGCCGCCCGGCTGCAAAAAACTCTGCATGCTGACATCTGTCGGGAAATTATAGCCGCCGTCATCCCGCAGGGATGAAGTATGACTGAGCAGCATGCGGGTAGTAATCACTTTATCTGGATAATGCGGGTTCCTGAGTTTGAAACCCAGGTAGTTGCTGATATCGGCATCCAGGTCAAGCTTGCCCTGCTCTACCAGGCACATCGCACCTATGGCCGCCACCATCTTGGAGACCGATGCAACGCGAAACAGGGTTTGGCTGTCAGCAGACAGGCTATTGGCGGGGTTTTGTAGGTCTATATAGCGCTGACCAAACTGTTGCTGATAAACGACTTTACCAGCCTTGATTGCCAGTACAGACAGGCTGGAAAGCGCTTTATCTGGCTGCGCGACAATCGTAGCCAATTGCTGCGTTACCAGTTGTTCAGATGCCGGATTGACTTGCGCCATGGCCGTGCTTGCCATCAAGGATAAAAGCAATAGCACATATCGAACAGGATAAGACTTCATCCTCAGTCTATGCGCAAATAGGTTTCACGCACGACCACCGGGTCGCCACAATTGAAATGCCACCATTCGCTATTGATGCCTCTGAAACCACCATGTGCCATTGCTGCCCGCAATATGCCGCGCTGGTCCAGCTGGTGCTGGGTGAGCTGGCCTTCCGCCAGCATTCTTTGTTCGAGTGCAGGATGGGATTTTTCTTCAAGGGCATCAAAGCCGCTACCCATATCCAGTTCCTTGCCATCGGCATCGATAAGCGTGACATCCACCGCCATGCCAAAGGAGTGGATGGAACCCCGTGCCGGGTCGGCGACATACATGCGCAAGGGTGTGCCATCCAGGTGCTGCCACAGCATTTCCTGCACGCGGTGCGGTCGCAGGGCGTCCAGTACCAGGATGCGCAAGTCAGGGTGATGTTCATGCAACCAGTTGACCGCAGCCTGCAGTGCAGCTACCGCTTCGCGGTGCAGCCAGCTACAGTCAAGATCACCATATAACTCACGACCGACAAAATTGTCAGCACCGACATAACGTAAATCGATAACTATGCCGCTGACGGTGTCGAGCCGGCAAAAATCAGGATGATCAGCAATCAATTCACAACGCACACATTCTCCACACAACAGAGTTTTTCATAATCGCAGCATAGGGTGAGTCACCAGCACCTGCCAATGAAAACTTACCGATGACATATAACCAGATGGAATGATCAGGTTTTGAACTTCCATCAGACTATCAATACAAATTATTTTAGTACTTTATTACGGGCTGCAACATCCACATCAACATAGCGCCAGCTTGTAAAATCCACTGGATGTCTGTAAAAGTTTTGCAGCCAGGGCTGGGATAAATCTGCCGTCACCGGATGTATGCGCGGCACCCAGGGGCTGTAACCATGCATGAGCTGTGCCATTTGCCGGTAAATAGCCGTTCTTTCCGGGCTGTCGCTCAGACGCATGGCTTCTTCATACAGCTTGTTGAAAGCTGGCAGGTTGAAGCGCGAATAATTGGCACGGCCAGCATTTGGGCCATACAAAAGCTGGTAAAAATTCTCGGCATCGGGAAAATCAGCAATCCAGTTGGCCTCCGTCATCTGCACCTTGCCCAAGCGGGCAGCACGCAAGATTTCAGAATGCTTGTCAGTCTTGAAGCTGACGTGAATGCCAATAGCATCCAGATTCTTGCGCCAGACTTCATCGCGCAAGCGGCCAGTCGTGCTGGCCAGGCTATGCATTTGCAAATACAGTGCTTGCCCATCAGGCAGGCTGCGGTAACCATCTGCCGCGCGCTTGTAGCCAAACTTGTCAAGCAAGGCATTGGCCAGTTTTACATCATATTGCACCGGAGTTTTATAGTTGGCGTCGTAACCCAGCACATTTGGCGGCAAAGGAGACTGCGCCTGTATTGCCAGGCCTTTTTCCATCAGGGCGATATCTTCCTTGCTGTCATAACTGAGGGCAATGGCGCGGCGCAAGGCGATTTTCTCCGGGGTATAGCCGCCTATCACCGGGTCTTCCATATTCATCCACATATAAGAAGTTTGCAGCGGCGTGAACAGCGACAGGCGTACGCCCTGCTGCTGTAATGCAGGCTTGAGCTTGCCATCATCGAGCACCATGTTTGACAGCGGTGGCGGTACTTGTTCAAGATAATCAAATTCGTGGTTCAGGAAACCCAGCACGCGCGACTGCTGCTCTTCCATGATCTTGATTTCTACCTTGCTGACGCGCGGCAAAGTCTGCCCCGTCAGGCTGGCGGCGATTTTCCTGGTGACGTCATCCGTACCCTGATCATTGAACACGACTTTGCGGTACTGCGGATTCGCCAGTAACTCTATGCGAAAACTGCGCTGCCACTGGCCGAGTATAAAAGGGCCAGTTCCTATGGGGTAATTGCCGACCTGGTTGCCATAAGCCTCGACCACTTCCCTGGCCACGGCGCCCGTAGCGGTAGTCGCCAGGATGAACAGAAAATTACTGTCAGGCGCATTCAGACGCACGCGCAGGGTGTATTTATCCACTGCTTGCAAACCAGGTATGCTGGTTTGCAGACTGAAGTCCTGGCTCTTGCCATCTTTGGCTGGCTTGAGTTTTTCATCGCCGAGCAACTTGCCTACAAACATGAACAGCCAGGGTGATTTGACCGTAGGGTCATAGATACGTTTGATACTGTAGATGTAATCTTCTGCCGTCAATTCCCTGGGCTTGCCCTTGAATGCAGGGTCAGGTGTGAACATGATGCCTGGTTGGAGATGCAGGACATAGGTTTTACCCTGATCCAGTATCTCTGGCATGCTTTTCAGGGTATTTGGCTTGAGTTTGACAGGCCGCGCCAGGTAATCATAGCGCAGCATGGGTTCAAAAATATTTTCGTTGATGCTGACTGAGGGTACGTCAGATGCCACTGCCGGGTCGAGGCTACTCTCTGGTGTCGTCACCAGCACGCGCAAGACTTTTTCTGTACTGGCTGCGGCATGTACAGGTGTCATGCTGACCAGGGCAGATACACCCAGCAATGCGGCACAAAGGAAACGCAAACTCATGCTATCGACTTTCCAGATCCGGCCAGGGCCAATCGCGGGTTGGGCTTGGTCAGGTAAAACCATTCTTCACCAGCACTGGCGCCCGCGTCAGGGAAGATGATGCGGCCATCCTGGTCTGCCCTGACTTCAGTACCATCGGCACGCTTGCCTATCAGCTCACCTTGTTTCAATTCATCAAAGCTGCGCCATTCGCGCACGAAACTATCACTATCATGCAGTTTGTCGATGACATCATAGATGCGCAGTGCTTCCATCTGTTCCACAGGTTCTGGCGCTGCACCGGCGATCACACCCAGATGACGCAGGCTGTTGACGATGGCGGTATAAGCCACCGCTGGCGCTTGCGGGTCGAGGTGCTGGCCGCATTCCAGTGTCATCGCATAACCGCCGACTGAGCGCATGTATTCTGTGGTACCGACGCCGAACTGCGTATTTGCATTTGCCACGGTTTTTGAATCCGCATCATGCGCCAGCCTCTCCTGGCGGCGTTGTACGCCACGTGCATAAGTGCCCAGCCAGCCATCGACCAGGCGATGTACGCCGAGGCGCATGGCCATGGCCAGCTCCTGTTTTTCATGGCTGAAAGATTCTATGGGCCCACGATTATTTTCTGGTCCTATCAGGACAAAGGGTTCGCCCTGTCCACGGAAAGAATGAAGGTCTAGCAAAACATCATGCTGGGCCATCAGCGGGCATAACCAGTTTGCTACATGGTCTTCAAATTCCTGCACATCAGTTGTTGGTATCAGGCGGCGGTTCAGGTTGCGCTCGCCTTCTCTTTGCCCAAGTTTGTAGGCCAGCGGATTGCACACCGGTACCAGCGTCAATCGACCAGCCAGCAATTGCAGCCTGCCCTCTTCGAGTTCTGCAATGACGCGGCGGATTGCCTGCGTGCCGCAGGTTTCATTGCCATGCACGGCACCAGTGATAATGACACTGCTGCCAGGCTGTGGTGAGCTGTAGCTGCTACTTTGAAAATGATAGGGATAAGCGGTTTTATTCATATTTTATTCAGCCTCTATTCAGTTTTTTTGCCGAAGGCCGGATTTACTTTAATGAGTGCTGTGACAACAAAGGTAGGAACGGCAGCGATACATATCCAGACAAAGAAATGGGCATAGCCCAAATTCTCTTGCAAGCGGCCACTGAACATCCCTGGCAGCATCATGCTCAGCGCCATGAAGCCCGTACAAATCGCATAATGCGCGGTCTTGTGTTCGCCATCAGCGATCATGATCATATACAGCACATAGGCGGTAAAGCCAAAACCATAACCCATTTGCTCTATGGCGACTGCAGCACCAATCAGGTAGATATTATCTGGCTGTACGAAGGCCAGATAGACATATACCAGATGCGGCACATTAATCGCCAGTGCCATCGGCCACAGCATGCGTTTTAAACCAAAACGCGAAATCAGTGCACCACCGGCAAGGCCACCTATGGTCAACGCTATCATGCCCATGGTGCCATATACGATACCAACCGCCTGGGTCGAAAGACCAAGGCCGCCTTTATCGACACTGTCGAGCAAGAACGGTGGTGCCATCTTGACCAGTTGCGCTTCACCAAAGCGATATAGCAAAAGGAAGGCGATCGTCAGCAAGATATTTTTCTTTTTGATGAACTTGCCAAAGATCGTAAAGAAAGTTGCCACTACCTGGTTAGGGTCGCCATGCGCCGTATCACTGGCTGGGCGTGGCAAGGCCCATTTATGGTAGGCAGACAAGCTGATGAACATCACAGCCAGCACACAAAAGACCACGATCCAGCCAAACCTGGCATCGCCAGTCATGTCGCGCAGTGTGCCAGCCAGATAAACCAGGGCACCCTGTCCAGTCAGCATGGACATCCTGAAAAACATGCTGCGCACACCAACGAAAGCGGCCTGTTGATACTGTTCCAGCGCCAGCATATAAAAACCGTCAGAACTGATGTCGTGGGTGGCTGCACTAAACGCCAACAGCCAGAACACCAGCAGCGTCGCCTGGAAAAAACCGGGCATGGGTATGGTCAGGGCTACCAGCCCGAACATCGCACCTATGACGAGCTCCAGCGTAACAATCCAGAAACGCTTGGTCTTAAACATATCGACAAAAGGAGACCAGAACGGCTTGATCACAAAAGGCAAGTACAACCAGCTTGTATATAATGCAATGTCCGAATTGGAAATATCGAGATTTTTGTACATAATGACGGAAAGTGTCATTACCACGACGTAAGGAATCCCCTGGCTGAAATACAATGAGGGTATCCAGCGCCAGACCCCGCCCGCAGGAACTTCAGGTTTTTTGACTGCAGTAACTGTCTCGCTTGTCATTTTTATCTTTTTCTTGAATGGTAAGGCCTGGATCATCTTCCCAGTAAAATACTGGGATTACGATTGAAATTTTGCTGCAGCTTCATAGCAAAAAGTTATAAGCCGGATGTATCTTTTCATTCGCTGCCAGCGCCAGAAGCGCCCTATGATAAACGAACAACTGCCAGTTATTGCAATTCAGCTCGACGATGTTTCACCAAAATCAACAGAAACCTGTATTCATGTCACCTGACCAGCAAGCGACCTTGGCCCAACAAACCACAGACATTGCGCTAGGCATAGATGCAGGCGGCACACAGACACGCTGGGCATTGGCGACCCAGGATGAGCAGATCCTTGCCAGCGGCACGGCCGCAGGCCTGACCGCGCTGCAAACAGACAGCCCGGAAGGAAGAGAAGCCGTGCACCAAATATTTGCCAGCCTCGCAGCTGCCACTGGCAGCCATGGCCAGGTAGGCAGCATACGCGCAGGCATCACCGGCTTCGGCGGCGATTCACAGACCCTGCCAGATATGCTGGCTGAGTGCTTTGACTTGAAAAAGCAACATATCCTGGTCAGCAATGATATAGAAATTGCCTATCTCGATATTTTCAAACCCGGCACTGGCTATCTGATCTATGCAGGTACTGGCTCTATCGCGGCCTATATTGATGCCGAAGGTGAGTTTCACCGGGCTGGTGGCCGTGGTTACCTGCTTGATGATGCCGGAGGCGGCTTCTGGATAGCACGCGAAGCCATCAGCAAGCTCTGGCGTGCCGAAGATGAAAATCCGGGTCAGTGGAAAAATTCAGAAATGGCGATACGTATCTTCAAGCTCATCGGTGGTAATGACTGGAATATATCGCGCGACTTTATCTATCACCGCAGCCGAGGTGACATAGGCAAACTCGCACTGGCCGTCGCCTCTGCCGCCTACAGTGACCCGGTCGCCATGTCCATCTTGCAAAATGCAGGCAAGGAGCTGGCCCGCCTGGGTATGGCCATGTGCGCCCGATTTGGCACCAAACCCATCGCACTTGGTGGCCGTGTGCAAGACCTGCATCCGGCCATCGTAGAATCCCTGCGCCAGAATTTAGCACCCGATATCTCCTTGCGCCAAAGTACTTGCCAGGCACATTTTTCCGCAGCACGGCTCGCTGCCCGACACCTCAAAAATCTACCATGAAAAAAATCACGCTATATAGTTTGTTTACTGCTGTCAGTCTCTTCATCAGTGGCTGTGCCACCGTAGGCCCCATGGGCAAACTCGATACCACTATTTCTGCCAAGAGCCAGGAAGAGCGCGTGCAATTCATCATCCTGCATTACACCGCACTGGATCAGCCTACGTCTTTGCGTGTGCTCAGCCAGCAAGCCGTCAGCGCCAATTACCTGGTCGGTGATGAAGACCCGATCAAGGTCTGGCAACTGGTACCGGAAAATCACATGGCGTATCACGCCGGTCTCAGTGAATGGAAAGGTTATAGCCGTCTGAATGCCAGCTCCATAGGCATAGAAATCGTCAATCTCGGTTTCAAGGATACGCCAGAAGGCAGGATTTACTTCCCCTTTCCGCAAGCCCAGATAGACCGCGTGATTGCCCTCGTCAAAGATATCTCGGCACGCTACCAGATACGCCCTGAGTACATACTCGGCCATTCCGACATCGCCCCGCTGCGTAAGTCAGACCCAGGGCCGCTCTTTCCATGGAAGCAACTGGCCGATGCTGGCCTGATCCCCTGGCCCAAGGCAGACGAAGTTGCACAACGCATGACAGCTTATGAATTACAGTTACCGGACATCAAATGGTTCCAGCAAAAGCTTGCACAATACGGCTATGGCATCCCACAAACCGGCCTGCTCGATGAAACCACCCGCAGTGTGCTGGTCGCTTTCCAGACCAAGTACAGGCCAGCAAAATTTGACGGCATGCCAGATGCAGAAACCGCCGCCATGCTCGACACCCTGCTTGCAAACCTGAAGGCAAAATAAATATGGTCGTCAGCCAGGCTGCAAACTTCACCATCCCACTCCAACTGCTGGAACAGCGTGGTCTGCTATTGCAACAAGAAGCCACAGAACTGGTACTGGCAGAAACCGGCGAAGATGGCAGGCAATACCTGCTGACACCTGCAACCAAGCTCGCCTGGCAAACCATGAAGGCTGCCGCCAGCGAGGATGGCATCGCCCTGCTGATGATATCCGCCTTCCGCAGCATCGCCAGACAAACCGAGATCATCAGCGACAAGCTGGCTGAGGGCCAGCAACTCAAAGATGTATTACTGGTCTGCGCCCCACCCGGCTACAGCGAACACCACACTGGCCGCGCGATAGACATCGCCACGCCAGAAGACCCGGAGCTGGAAATTTCTTTTGACACCACCGCTGCCTTTGCGTGGTTGCAAAACAATGCAGGGCGATTTGGCTTTCACATGTCTTACCCGCCGGGGAATAGTAGCGGGTTTCAATATGAGCCTTGGCATTGGTGTTTTAAGTAAACTTCAAACATGGCGAACAATTTAAAGAAATATATATATTTTCATTTTAGACGTATCAGTTAAATTCACGCCAAACAGTCAATATCTTCACGAGTAACCGGACAGACTCAAGATAATTCCCTGATCCTCCAAAAAAATCCAAAGTAAATATACTTCTAACTAAACATCCCAAATCCAACATGCGGTGGGATTGCACAGGAGAAAATATATTAAAATTATTATTGCTCTTCAGTTACATCACTAGATATCACGATTTCTTAAAACAAATCGAATACAACACTTCTAATAATAGATAACAATTTATTACTTTTTTTATACTTTATTTGTTTATTTAGAGATAGCATTGATACATAAAACCATGCTACACGTTTGCATCTTGCACCCTTAATAAGCTTCAGTATGAAAATAAGGCAGTGATCGTATGATTGAATCAGATACTACAGCGCACTCAAGCGAATCTACATTCCTCCACAGTACCCTGTCTGCAGATGCAAAGTTAGAACGAGCAAGAACAGAATTGCTTGACTTGTCAGCAAGAAATAGACTTCTGAATATTCCTCGCAACTCAAAAACTGCACGTACTATAGAAGTTATAGATGAAAAATCCGAAGAGATATTTCGTCTATTGATAAAAGAAAATCGCCCGTTTACGTTTTCACCTGGAAAGTCTTCTACGGCGTCATTGTTAGAGGAAGCAGATGGTGATCCAGATGAAATTTATGACCTCGCTCAACCAGATGATGATAGTGTTAATGAGCGAGGCATTCTAAATAGGCATGCAGATACAAAACTGCAAACAAGATTGACATCAAAAGGCCTGCAAAAAAAATTGCTTGATCTATATTTTGATGCGCAGACTCTTGAAGAAGAACAAGGTGTCAATATTCTTTTTTTGGCATTAGGAACATTGAAATGGCTGGATCCATTAAATGCAAAGAACGTAAGGTATGCTCCTTTAATTCTTATTCCTGTGCGTCTTGAAAGAGGTAATGCCGCAGAGCAATTCAAACTTAAATGGAGACAAGAAGAGCATGCACCAAACCTCTCGCTAGAAACTTTTCTTGACCGAGTGCATAATTTGAAAATGCCATCCTTTGATCAAGGTGATGAATTTGACCCCGGTACTTACTTAAGTGCAGTAGCAGAAAGCGTGAAGTCAAAAGAAAACTGGCTTGTCTCGCCTGATGACATAGTTTTGGGTTTTTTTTCTTTTTCCAAATTTTTGATGTATCGTGATCTGGATCCAAATGCTTGGCCCATTGAGGGTGGCTTAACTAAGCAACCACTCATTAGCGGTTTACTTTCGGATGGCTTTCACAACGATATTGCATTGATCCCAGAAGATGCGCAGATTGATGAACACATATTACCGGAAAACTTGCTTCATATTGTTGACTGCGACAGTTCCCAAACACTTGCGGTCCATGATGTAAGATCGGGTCGCAATCTCGTCATTCAAGGGCCTCCAGGAACAGGCAAATCCCAAACAATCGCAAATGTGATCGCTTCTGCTATTGCAGATGGAAAAACCGTCCTATTCGTTGCAGAGAAAATGGCAGCGTTGGATGTAGTTAAACGCAGGCTAGATCAAGCCGGAGTCGGAGATGCCTGTCTAGAATTGCACAGCAATAAAGCGAACAAAAGAATATTACTAGATGAGCTAAAGCGAACATCCGAACTAGGTTCTCCTCAGGGAGATTTTCCAACCACGTTGAATACACGGCTAAAAGAAACTAGGGATAGCCTAAATCATCATGCAAGTAGAATGCATTTTAAGTATTCTCCATCCGATCTAACTCCTTTTCAAGTTATTGGACAGCTTACACGCCTTAGACAGGAAGAATTTCGCCCTGTCGATTTAAAACTTGTTCTTCCAGAAACCTGGTCACCTGATGACACGGAAACACGCAGGAAAATAATAGGAGAACTGTCGCATAGGATTAATGATATAGGTCAACCACTACATCATCCTTGGAATGGCATTGGCCTAAATAATATTTTACCGACAGAAGTGGAACGATTAATTTTTCGTATCGAAACTTTAAAGGCGAGTCTGGAAAGTATAGTCAGTGAACAAACGACGCTTGCCTTAATTTTAAATAGTTCTCCACCCAAATTATTAAAAGATTCTAATTTAATTGAGATTCTGGCTGAGCGGGTAGCAAGCGCCCCAGCATTATCAAATAATGCTATCACGTCAAAAGGATGGGAGAATCCTTCTGGCGAATTGGCAAGTTTGATTGATACAGGAATACATTTTGAGAAACTCTCACTGAATTTAAGTGATTCGGTATCTTCTTCTGGATGGTCTGCAAATGTTGAGCCTTTACGATTTGAGTTCGCTAAGTTACCAAAAAATTTCGATGAAGATGCATTTAAAAGAATTAGCGAATTAAATAATTTATTGCCAAAGTTAATAGCCGAAGTTTCTCGATTGAAGTCGCATCTAGGCTTTCGCGGTTCTATAAATACAATTTCTGAAATAAGTCGAGAAATAATGACTGGCGAACGTGTTGCAGCAGCGCCGAATGTAAGTCCAGATGTGCTTGCAGCAACTGTGTGGGACAACGGGATCGACAAAGCAAACTATCTTGTCGAAGCAGTTGAAAATTTAGAAAAAAAACAGAAAGAGCTTGAGAATAAGGTCACTTCCTCAGCATGGTCAATTTCTTTGACAAATGCACGTCAAATCTTGGCTGCCCATGGTAAAGACTTTTTTAGATTCTTTCGAAAAGATTGGCGCAATGCCAGTGCCTCAGTCAAATCCATATTGAAATCTCCAGATGCCCCCCTTCAAGACGTTCTAGGCATACTGGACGATCTTGCTATAGGTCAAAAAGCATTGCAAGATATCCTGACAAATGATGATTTTGGTCGCGCAGCATTTGGTACTGGCTGGCAAAGAGAACGCTCAACTGCACAACCTTTGCGAGCTTTAGTTACATGGATGCAAAGCGTCCGTAACTTAGGCGCAGAACCTCGGCTTATAGCGGCAAGATTACCCGATCGCTCCGCAATTTTTGATCATGTTACTCGCGTTAAGCAACTGTTAGATGAAACGCGCCCTTTGTTAAAATCTATCTGGTTAGACTTCGATGAAAGTATTAATCATATTTTTCCAAACGCTATAAATTTTGAATCTGTTTTTATTTCTGACGTCGCTATACAAGCAGCCAAATTACATGATGCAAAGGAATTGTGTAGAAATAGCTTGAAAAATGTACCAGAAGATTTAGAAACCACTGTTCTACTCTTAGACAATCTGATTGATGCACAAAAAACTGCTCAGTCAATTATAAAATCCGAAGAATTTGGTCGCTTTTTCTTCGATGACGCATGGCTGGGAACTAAATCGGATTGGAGTTTTTTAAAAAGATCCTGTGTATGGGTAAATTCAAATTCGGATATTAGGCTCACTGTAGCAAGTCTTGCAAGCAGAGACGCCCCATATATTCAAGCAAAAAAAAATAAGCACAACTTAAGTCTTTTCTTGTATGAGATAAGGAATCTCTTACTTGAGCTAAATACTGACGTGGAAAAAATATTTTCCGCAAAAGACCTTGCAGAACTATCACCAGATACAATCATTGAGAAATTTCAATTGTGGATATTAAATTCGGAGCAATTATCCAAATGGGTAGGGTACAAAGAACGAGCCGATAAGGCTAGGGCATTTGGTTTAAAGGAGATTGTAGATAGACTGGAGAATGGTCTAATAAAACCAGAATCATCGCTCCAGACTTTTGACATGGTTTATTTCGAAGCTATTTTCGCAGATCAAGTAAAAAAAGAACCGGCGCTTGCGCAATTTGATGGTGAGCTTCACTTTAGGCTCACAGAAGAATTTGTGAACTTAGATAAAAAACGTATAGAAGCATCTAGTTTGGAAGTAGTCCGTGCGCATCATCGACGCATCCCACAAGGAGGTGGCGGTGTTGGCCCACTCGGCATACTTCGTGGAGAAATGGCACGTAGAAGAGGCCATATGCCAATACGTCAATTAATGCTGAAAGCCGCACCTGCGATTCAAGCCATTAAACCTGTTTTAATGATGAGCCCTCTTTCTGTTGCTCAGTTTCTACCTCCTGGACAATTAACGTTCGATCTTTTGGTTATGGACGAAGCGAGTCAAATTCAACCAGTGGATGCTCTAGGAGCAATAGCTCGCTGCCGTCAGGTTGTCGTAGTTGGTGATGAACGCCAGCTACCTCCTACTAAATTTTTTTCCAAAGTAACGGGATCTGTGCCAGAAGATGACGATGGAGATGGGGCACAAGTCAGTGATATCGAAAGTATTCTTGGACTCTTCACTGCAAGGGGACTACCTCAACGCATGCTGCGTTGGCATTATCGCAGTAGGCATCAATCGTTAATAGCAGTCTCAAATAGTCAATTTTATGAAAATAAATTATTTATAGTTCCTAGTCCGCTTACACAAGAAGCTGGCATGGGTCTGCAATTCCATCACCTTCCCCAAGGTGTATTCGATTCTGGAAACACAGGCACAAATGTGTTTGAGGCCAAAGCAGTAGCAGAAGCAATCATCCGACATGCAAAAATTAATCCAGACTTATCACTAGGTGTTGCCACTTTCTCAGTCAAACAGAGACGCGCAATTCAAGATCAATTAGAGGTGCTTCGACGTCTTAATCCCGAAACAGAGTCATTTTTTAATTCCCATCACAATGAACCATTTTTTGTCAAAAATTTGGAAAATATACAAGGAGATGAAAGGGATGTTATTTTCATATCTGTTGGTTATGGAAGAAATGCTCAAAATCAAATGTCCATGCGGTTCGGTCCATTAAGTACAGACGGAGGGGAACGAAGATTAAATGTGTTAATCAGCAGAGCCAAACGACGGTGTGAAGTATTTTCTTCTATTACTGACGACGACATCGATCTTGAGAGAGGGAAAGGAAAAGGAGTTTTCGCATTTAAACTATTCCTACATTTTGCTCGCACAGGAAAATTAGCTATCGCACAAAAAACCGACCGCGACTACGAAAGTGTTTTTGAAGTCCAAGTATCAAATGCATTACAAGCCTGCGGATATCAAGTTCATCCACAAGTGGGGATTGCAGGTTTCTTCATCGACTTGGCAATTGCTGATGCCGAGCTTCCTGGACGCTATTTACTTGGCATTGAATGTGATGGCGCCTCGTATCATCAATCAAAATCTGCACGCGATAGGGATCGACTACGCCAAGCAGTGCTGGAAGACCATGGATGGATCATTCATCGCATATGGAGCACTGATTGGTTTCAACGACCAAAAGATCAACTTCAATTAGCTATCAAAGCAATTGAAGCAGCAAAATCAGAATTAGATGCAAGAGTAACGATTTCAGAAAAAAAACACCGTGCAGTGACAGTTGAGGTAATTACTATTGAGCGTGAAACGGTTACGGAGATCGGCTTGATTAGATCGCCTCAAGGAGAAAAAACAAACAACGATTATATTGAAGCCTCTCCGCAGCTCCCATCAGAAAGATACGAATTACACGAAACGCCAATTAGTATCCTTGCTGACCTTATCGAAAAAATTGTCGTTATAGAAGGCCCCGTTCATATTGATGAAATTGTCGCTCGGCTTCGCACTGCATGGGGTCTTAAACGAGCTGGCTCCCGTATTCAGGCTATTATAGAACGAGCAATCTCTGCAATAATTCAGACTAAACGTGTTGATATTTATGAACAATTTTTGTCTATTCCAAATGCAACTGTCACAGTACGAAATAGAAGCTCAGTTCAGTCGGAAGCTTTACGCAAACCGGACATGATCCCGCCTCAAGAAATCGTAATAGCAATCCTTGCAACGGTGAAAAATAATTTTGGTGCAAATTCCGATGAAATCATTTTATCTATATCGAGAATGTTTGGATTTAAAGCTACAAGTGTTCAATTACGCGAAATTTTCCAAAGAAAAATAGATACCCTAGTTAAAGATTCTGTTCTTTTACAAAAAGGTGGCATGCTCACGATAAATGACATATCAAACAGCTCTACTTAGACAAGGAAATTATTTATTTTTTAATCAGATGTTGAATAACGTCTTGCACATATTCATTTCACTGTAAATGCAGAACTAACTTCGGTAGATTCCATTCTCTAAGGAAGCGATATTTTTTAAACCTTAATCTAGAGTCTGCCTATACCTCTTCAACGCCACAAATCCCGCCAACAGTAAAAATATCAACATGGGCCACAGCTCCGGCGTCAGCTGGCCTGCGGTATTGCCTTTCAATAAAATACCCCGCACGATGCGCAGGAAGTGCGTCAATGGCAGGGCTTCGCCTATGGCTTGTGCCCATTCCGGCATGGCGCGGAAAGGGAACATGAAGCCGGACAGCAGCATCGATGGCAGGAAGAAAAAGAAAGTCATCTGCATCGCTTGCAACTGGTTTTTTGCGATAGTCGAAAAGGTAAAGCCGACCGCCAGATTGGCGAGAATGAAAACGCCTATCATGCTCATGAGCAGGCTGAAGCTGCCCATCATGGGCACTTCAAATAACAGGAAGGCAGCACTGATGATGACGCCGAGTTGTATGTAACCGATCAGCACATAGGGCAGGATTTTGCCGACCATGACTTCTGCCGGGCGTACTGGCGTTGCCAGCAGGTTTTCCATGGTGCCGCGCTCACGTTCGCGTGTCATGGCGAGTGAGGTCAGCATGACCATGGTCATGGTGAGTATGGTGCCGATCAGACCGGGAACGATGTTATAACGTGACAGGCCCTCGGGATTATAGCGGCGGTGCACACGCACTTCATAAGCTGGCGTGGCGGTTTGCAGGTATTGCAAAGGGCCTTTGAGATCGTGATGCAAGGCCTGGGTGGCGATGACATTCAGCGCGGCGATGGCGTTACCTGATGCTGAAGGATCGGTCGCATCGACAGAGATCAGCAAGGCAGGTTTTTCACCGCGCACCAGTTGCTGGGTGAATTGTGGCGGTATCACCAGCATGAATTGTATTTTGCCTGTTTCGAGCAAGGTCTCTGCCTCTTGTTCACTCTGGCCTACCGAGTCTATGCGGAAGTAGCCAGTGTTTTGCATGGCAACAACAAAACTGCGTGCCATGGGGCTATTGTCAGTACTGACTACGGCGGTTGGCAAACCCTTGGGGTCGGTATTAATCGCATAACCAAACAGGATGAGTTGCAGGATGGGGATGCCGACTGCCATCGCAAAGGTCAGGCGGTCGCGCATCATTTGCTGGAACTCTTTGATAAAGATGGCGAACATGCGTGCCAGCGAAAAGCGCTTCATGCTGTCACCTTTTGACGGATATCATCTTTGGAAAAATTATCAGGTGCACTGGCGATCAGGCTGATGAAGACATCTTCCAGATTCGCCGCACTCGGCGTGATCTGTATATTGGCTTGATGCCTGATGCCGTCGAGTGCCTGCAAGACCAGCGCCTCGTCCAGCCCGGCAACGTGGACGGCATTGCCGAATGCGGCGACGCTTAATACACCTGGTGCCGACTTCAATGGCTCAAGTAAAGTACCCAGTTGCTCACCTTGTAGGGTCCAGACCTTGAGTTTGGAGTCACGTATGATTTCTGCCGCGGTGCCACGCGCCAGTATTTTGCCGTAGGCGATATAGCAAAGCTCGTGGCAGCGTTCTGCTTCATCCATGTAATGGGTAGACACCAGTACTGTGATGCCCTGGTCAGCCAGCAAATGAATCTGGTCCCAAAAATCGCGACGCGCCTTGGGATCGACGCCAGCGGTTGGTTCATCAAGCAACAGCAGGCGCGGTTCATGGATGAGGCAGGCCGCCAGTGCGAGGCGCTGTTTCCAGCCACCGGACAATGATCCTGCCAGTTGCTGCTGGCGGGCTGTCAGGCCCAGCCTTTCGAGAGACTGGTCAACTGCATTTTTTCTGTTGGGTAGTTCAAACAGGCGCGCGACGAAATCCAGATTCTGGCGTATCGACAGATCATCATACAGGCCAAACTTTTGTGTCATATAACCGACCTGGCGCTTGATCTGCTCTGCCTGCTTGATGATATCCAGCCCCAGGCAGGAACCGGTGCCAGCATCGGGCGTCAGCAAGCCACAGAGCATGCGTATGGTGGTGGTTTTGCCGCTGCCGTTTGGTCCCAGAAAACCGCAGATACGGCCCTTGGCAACTTGCAGTTCGACTTTATCGACCACCGCGCGACCGCCATAGGATTTGCTCAGGCCATGGACATTGATGGCCAGATTTCCTGTGTCAACGCTGGTATTCGTTGTGCTGTTCACTGTGCTTTTCCTGTACTTGCTGGAGCCAGCAGCGACACATCCAGAGGCTGACCGGGGTGCAGCAAGAGTTTGCCTGGCTGATCAGGTTTGGCCTCGACCATGAACACCAGTTTGGCTCTTTGTGCATTTGAATAAATCACGGGTGGTGTGTATTCAGCCTGGCTGGCGATGCGGGAGATGTGGGCTGGTACGGGTGCCGCGCAGCCATCGCAATGCAGGCTGACTGCCTGACCAACAGCGATCTTGCCCAACTCAGCTTCCGGCACAAAGAACCGGGCTTTGCGGTTTTCTGGCGGCAGCAGGGACAATACTGGCTGGCCCGCTTGCACATATTCACCCTGACGAAAAAACACTTCTGCAACCAGCGCATTTGCAGGTGCGCTTTGTGATTTTTGTCCTGAGCGCCAGGTCGCCTGGCGCAAGGCTTCTTTTGCGGCATCGGCACTGGCCTGGGCAGCGGCGCGCTCATCTACGCGTGCCGGCAACTTTGCGACACTCAGCGAGGCATTCAATTCTGCCACGCGTGCTTCCGCGAGTTTGACATTGGTTTGTGCATCATCCATGCGGGATTTGGACACAAAGCCCTGCCCCACCAGTTGCTGCTGGCGTGCCAGTTCCTGTCTTGCCAGGGCGGCTTGTGCCTGCGCACTTGTCAATTGTGCCTGGGTGACTGCAATCTCTTCGGTACGCCTGCCTTTTTCAGTATTGCTGGCTTGCGCCTGCGCGCTCGTGAGGCGGGCACTGGCTTCGTCATGGGCAGCATTTTCAGCTTCGGCATCAAGCGCAAACAGCAGGCTGTCCTTGTTGACTTGCTGGCCTGCCTGCACTTTGATACTGTCGAGTTTGCCGCCCAGCGGTGCAGAGATATAGACGTAATCACCTTCTGCATAGCCTGACCAGGCGATGGAAGTCTTTTCATTGCAGGCTGCCAGCATGAATGACACTGCAAGTGTCAATGACAATACTGCTGCGGGTTTGCATTTTTTATACACGGCGTAACTCCTCATTCGTTGCGGCCAGGGCATACAGGGCACGATTGACGCGGTCGGCAATGGCGTCATCGCTTAATACCTGGCTCAAAGGTTCTTGCAGCATGGCTGGCACAAAGCCCATATCCAGTGCACGCGGGACGATTACCATGGGCGCGGCAACGCTGGCCATCAAGAACGCCAGGGCATGGGTGGGCGGCGCCATGGCAATCTCGCCAGACTCCATGGCCTGCATGAGCAAACCGGTAATCAGCAATACATGACGCGAACCATTTTTTTCGAGAAACTGCCTGGCGACTTTTTCACCCATGGCAGCATCGGCCCAGACCCGGCCTATCCAGCCACCATGTTCGCGCAATAAACGACCGAGCAAATACAAAGCCTCACGCAGACGCTGTACTGGCGAACCTTCATGGTTCACCTCAGCCTGCAATTGCACAAACACTTCGTCGTACATGGTTTGCAGCAACTGCGTCAGGAAATTATCTTTATTCTTGAAGTGATAATGGAACATGCCCACGTTCACGCCTGCATGCTCTGCCAGCATGCGCAGGGACAAGCCGCCACAGCCATGCTGGGCAAACAGCGCGCGCCCGCTTTGCAATAAAACTTCATCAAGTTGTTGAGAAGGACGTGCCATATTTCTGTTTGCCAATAATTATTATGCAGTCGACTAATAATTGAAGTTTGCAGGCGCACGACCGCCAAGTCAAGCGTTTTTTGGGCCGTTTGCAAATGCTTATTTTTAAATTAGCAAGAAATGTGAGGGCTGAGCAGTGCGATGCGCGGCGATCAATATCTCCCTCAATTCATCGCCTGCAAACGCATTCCGATACTAGAAAATTGCACTTCGTCGCCTGCTACTGGCGGCCAATATGGCGACGACCTAAAGTGCAATCACTCCCACCCGAATTGAAAGGAAATATCATGAACATCACAGCAAACATGGACGGCGTCGTCATCGCCACTATCGCTCTGGTTATCCTGAGCAGCCTGTTGCGCGCCATCATCGCTTAAGGAAAAATAATGCTAGGCTTTTTGATCTGGATTATCTTGTTTGTACTCTGCTGGCCGCTTGCCATACTGGCCCTGGTGTTGTACCCACTGGTGTGGCTGGTGTTGCTGCCCTTCAGAATATTAGGCATAGCAGTGACTGGCGTATTTGAATTATTGCGGGCAATCTTTATGTTGCCGGCCAACCTGTTAAAAAGCCGTCCATGAGCGGACGGCTTTTAGCTGGTAAATGAGCGAGCTGCCAACTGTTAACAGTTAATGCAGGCTAATGCGCATGGTTGAATAATTCGTGCAATTCTTCAAACCTGTCTTCGACTTCATCGGCAGACAAGCCCAAAAATTCACAGGCGGCTGCGCCACCTTTTTCCCACTCACAAGAAAATTCTTGCCCATGGTATTTTTGTATTCCATATTCGGCAAGCAGGGCCAGGGCGATCAGGCTTTTGACTGAGTCTTCGGTATTGGCGTCATGCAAAACACTATAGTCATGATGCAAAAGTATCGCCAAAGATACGCTCTCAGGCAAACCCCAGGTACGCGCCATCAAAGAACCTATGGCGGTGTGCGAGGTGGTATGACGCTGTTCTTCGATGGCAGTAAAGGCTTCGCGTGTTTCCTGATTTGCCAGATCCAGAGTCTCGTTGTAATCAGGAAAACGTTCCAGCAGCAAGGGTATGCCGATGTCGCAAAACAGCCCAAAGGTATGCGCCTGATCAGGTGGGCAAACACGCATACGTCTGGCCAGTTGTGTCATGGCTTGCGCACGCTTGGTAGAAAAATCCCAGAATTTGACGAGGGAAATTTTTTCAACCTGTATGCTTTGCCGGGCAATAATGCCCGTCATCAGATTACCGCACTGGGTAATACCTAACAGATTGACAGCATGCTCGACCGATTTTGCTTTAAGGCGCAAGCCAAAGAAAGACGAATTGGCGAGCTTCAATAATGATGCAGACATCGCCACATCATTGGCAATAATGCCAGTCAATTTACGAGGATCAGGATCATTGGCGGCAAGCTCTGCCTGCACGTCGGCCAGCAAGCTGGGACGTGGCGGTATGCGTATCGTCTTGACGAGCGCATCAACGGATTGTTCAGTGGTCAGCCTGGGGGCTGCAGCAGAGCTTGTCATAATAGTACGATTGATACACCAGGGAGAGATAAGACTTACAGGCTGCTATTGTAAGCGCAAATCATTGCTGGATAGAAAAACCAAACATTTTTTACATATCAAGCCCTGCCTGCTTTCCGGGTGTACTTCCCGGGCTCCCGGGCTCCAGAACTATTTAACAGGGATGGGCGTACTGCGATCTACTGGAACAGCGGTCACACTATTCTTCGGTGAACCGTCTATCAGTTTGTCGGAATAAGTCAGATACACCAGCGCATTGCGCTTTTGATCCACCATGCGGACTATGCGCAGCTTTTTGAACAGGATAGACAGGCTTTGACTAAAGACTTCATCCTGCTGCTTAAGCTGGCCATTAAAACTGATGGGGCCAACCTGGCGGCAGGCAATCGAGGCTTCAGATTTGTCTTCTGCCAGGCCCAGGCCACCGGAAATACCGCCCGTTTTGGCGCGCGAGATATAGCAGGTGACACCATTTACTTTAGGATCATCATAAGCCTCCACCACGACCTTATGGTCAGGGCCTATGAGTTTGAAGGCCGTATCGACACTGCCGACGGTTTCTGCCGAGGCAACGGCACTGCATGCGGAGAAAACGGTAAAGATAGCTATGGCGGCAAAACTTAAAGATGGCAGTTTCATAATCTCGCTCTTTTCCTGAAGACGCCACAAACCGGGCGCTTCAGGAATATCAGGCTTATTGCTGTTTATTCAAGTGTGAATGGGCTCTGCTGTACAGGAAATAGATTACGATCGCGACAGCCATCCAGATAAAGAACACATGGTAAGTCGTTGCCGACAAATCTTTGAGGATATACAGGCAAGCCAGTATGCTCATGCCCGGTATCAGATAAGGGCCGAAAGGTACGCGGAAACCGCCCGCTTCGTCACCCAGCTTTTGCCTGCGTATGACAGGCACGGCAACCGAGACCACCATGAAGGCGACCAGGGTACCCATGCTGACCATATCCCACAGGAAGGTCGAATCAACCAGGCCAGCGACGATACCTACCAGCACACAAACGATGATGGTATTGCTGACAGGTGTACGGGTGCGCGCATGTACACGCTGGAAAGAACTTGGGATCAAGCCATCTTTACTGATCGCAAACAAGATCCGGCTCTGGCCATAAATAGTCACCAGGGTCACGCTGAATACCGAGATCACAGCACCAGCAGACAGGATCAATGCAGGCCAGGCTTTGCCCGTGACGTTTTGCAAGATCACTGCCAGACCAGCTTCCTGGCCTTCAAACATTTTGGCAGGTTGGGCACCCACCGCGGCAACTGCCACCAGCAAATAAAACACGGTCACAACGATCAGCGCCGCCATGATACCGAGCGGCACATTGCGCTTGGGGTTCTTGACTTCAGCACCGGCAGTTGCCACCGTATCAAGACCGATGAAGGAAAAGAATACAGTACCGGCAGCAGCCGTTACGCCAGCCATACCGGCAAGACCCTTGCTGTTGTCAGTATTAAAGAAAGGGGTGAAATGCTCGGCATTAAAACCGGAGAATGCCACGATGGCAAAAAAAGTCAGAATCACCAGCTTGATCATGACCATGACGGCATTTACCGTCGCAGATTCCTTGGCGCCACGCAACAACAATATGCAGCAAATCGCCACCAGCACCATCGGTGGCAGATTGAATTGCCCGGCATGAAACTCGACCCCGTTGGCACCCGCAACGATCATGGGTGAACGCAGCATTTCAGGTATCTGCCAACCGAGAGCATTGGTCAGAAAATTATTCAGATAGGCAGACCAGCCTATTGCCGTGGCACTGGCAGCCAGACCATATTCCAGCAATAAACAGGCGGCAACAATGAAGGCACCAAATTCACCGACCGTTGCATAGGCATAAGAATAAGAAGAACCGGATGCCGGGATGCGGGACGACAACTCGGAATAGCACAGCGCTGTCAAACCAGCGGTAATCGCGGCGATGATGAAAGACAAAATGACCGAAGGCCCAGCCTTGGGCACCGCCTCTACCATGGTAAAGAAAATACCGGTACCGATGGTAGAACCCACACCTATCATGGTCAGGGAAAACAAACCCAGTGAGCGATGCAGGCTATGGCCCTGATCGTCCGTCACTTGTTCGCTATGGTCTATGGGCTTGGTGCGGGTCAGTTGCTGACCCAGGCTAACTTGTCTCAAGATCTATCCTTCTACTTATGCCAAATACCTGTTGAGTAAAGGAGCTCATGCCTGGCTATGATCCGGACCAAGGTCCAGGTTCAGCTGTCTGCCATTGTGCGGCCCAGGCCAGGCTTGCCCCGAAAATCGCCATGATAGCCCCAAATTTGTCTGCTTTGATGTCAGTCTGCTTATTTTTCCTGACATCCAACAGCAGATTTGTAGCGAGACAGAAGGATGGTACAATTCCGCCCCATGTCCGCCCAAGGTTTTTCCCTGTCGTGTTTTCGCCACCTGGTGCGCGCAGTACTGCTCATGTATGTACTGACGCTGGGTGTCGCCATGGCATCTTCAGTCGTGAAGTCCGGTCAGCAGGGCATGAATCTGATCTGTACCAGCACTGGCTATAAATTCATCAAGGCCGACGGCAGTGGCAGCAAAGAAGCTGGCAAGAGCATGACGCACTTGCTCGATTGCTCGATGTGTCTGGCCGCCAGCTTGCCTGCCAGTTTCCCGCAAACCACGGTTTTTGCCGCACCACACGCTCTTTCCTACGCTACCCGCTCCATACCGGCAGCACATCTGGCTGCGATCGTTGCTGCCCCGCTACCGGCACGCGGGCCGCCGTCTGTCTAAAAATTTGAATTAGTTCAAACCTGTCGTGTTACCCGCACTGGCAAGTTTGCTTTGCGCATACACATGCGCGTTCCAATTTTTAGATAATTTATATGCCTCATTCTTTACGTCCTTTGCGCTTGCGCGCATTGGCAGTAGCAATGGCTGCCGCCTTCCCTTTGTCTTTATCTTTATTACCAGCTACTGCCTTCGCAATTGAAGCAATAGAAAATACCACCCAGGCCGAGCGCGTCATCATCAATGGCGACCGTCCATCCTCACTACCCAAGGAAATCCCGACCACCATAGAAGGCATCAATGCCAAAACCATGGAGCAGACCATCAATGCCATCGATGCAGAAGATGCCCTGAAATACCTGCCCAGCCTGCTGGTGCGCAAGCGCTATGTTGGTGACTACAACCATGCAGTGCTGGCGACACGGGCATCAGGCACGGGCAATAGTGCGCGCTCCATGGTGTATGCCGATGGCATCTTGCTGTCGAATTTACTGGGCAATGGTGCAGCCTTCACCCCGCGCTGGGGTCTGGTAACGCCGGAAGAAATCGAGCGTGTGGATGTGCTGTATGGCCCCTTTTCTGCTGCCTATGCCGGTAACTCTGCCGGTGCCGTAGTCGATTATGTGACGCGTATGCCCAAGCAGTTTGAAGCCCATGCCAAACTGGTAGGCTTTAGCGAAAACTTCCAGCAATATGGCACAGACAAGAGCTATAGCGGCAAGCAGCTCAGCGCCAGTCTTGGTAATAAGCAGGGGGCATTTTCCTGGTGGCTCAATGTGAACCAGCTTGATAGCGATGGCCACCCTATCGCCTTTGCCAACAAACTGGTTTCAACCGGCGTCAGCAGCAACGCCGGCACAGCCGTGACGGGTGCTATTGCCGACAAGAATCCGCAGGGTCTGGACTGGTGGATACTCGGCGCGACGGGTCAATACCATACCACGCAAGACCATGCCAAAGTCAAACTGGCATACGACTTTAGTCCCACTTTACGGGCGAGCTACACCTTTGGCTACTGGCGCAATAATATGAACAGCGGCGTCGAAAGCTATTTGCGCGATGCTGCAGGCAATGCGGTGTATAGCGGCGACATCAATATCGCAGGTAAAAAATATACCCTCGCCCCTACCGATATGTCGAACAGCAAAAACCAGCTTGAACATATCACCCATGGCCTGAACCTCAGGAGCAATACCAAAGGCGAGTTTGACTGGGAAGTGGCCGCCAGCCTGTATGACTACAGCAAGGATATCGTCCGTGCACCGACAGTGGCAATCCCGCAGGCCAACGGCGGTGGCAATGGCCGGATTACCGATGGAGCAGGTACAGGCTGGAACACGCTAGCCTTGAAAGGCATCTGGCGACCAGCAGCAGAACACACTGCCGAATTTGGTTACCAGCGCGAGGCGTATCAGATGCGTACGCTGGTGTCGGATACGGATGACTGGATCAATGGCGGCGCTCTCAAGCGCTTCTCTGCCTTCCAGGGCAATACCCAATTGCAAAGCCTGTATGCGCAAGATGCCTGGCGTATCAATCCTCAATGGAAAGCCATTATTGGTGGCCGTCTGGAGCAATGGCAGGCAGATCATGGAGCCATTTCATCCGCGACCAGCACCCTGCCCTTTGCTGAACGCAAGGAAAATTATTTCTCACCCAAGGCAGCTATCGCCTTCAAAGCCAATGAAGACTGGACCCTGAAGGCATCGGCAGGTCGTGCGGTGCGCATGCCTACTGTTTCTGAGCTGTATCAGGGCAGCATTTCCACCACCGCCATCGTCAATAATGACCCCAACCTGAAACCAGAAAAATCCTGGACCACGGAATGGACGGCAGAGCGGACGCTAAATGATGGCAAGGGTTTTCTGCGTACCACCCTGTTCCATGAAAGAACCAGGGATGCGCTGTATTCACAGGTGAACACCCTGGTCACGCCTAACGTGACAAATATCCAGAACGTGGATGAAATCCATACGACAGGGCTGGAACTCGCCTATCAGGCCAACGATGTATTCACCCGTGGCCTGGATTTGGTAGCCAGCCTGACGTATGCCAATTCTGAAATAACGCGTAATGACAAATTCCCTGCCAGTGTTGGCAAATGGCAGCCGCGTGTGCCAGCCTGGCGCGCCAATTTTGTCATCAGCTACCGCCCTGACGACAAGCTCAGCACTACGCTGGGTTTGCGCTACAGCGGCAAGCAATATGGCTCACTCGATAACAGCGACAGCAATGCCTTTACCTATCAGGGCTTTTCCAGCTTTGTGGTCGCTGATGTGCGCGTGCGTTACCAGTTGGCCAGGCAATGGGTGGCCTCGGTTGGCATAGATAATTTGAATAATAAAAAATACTGGGCCTTTCACCCCTACACGCAACGCAGTGTAGTAGGTGAATTGAAGTTTGATTTTTAAACTGGACTAAACCAAAGGCGCTGTGGCTTTATGCTGTGACTATATGATGGCCTTATCAATTAGCCAGATGCGCCTTTGCATACGTTTCCTTGTCAATTTCCAGCACCTCAACACAAAGCTGCACATCCAGCCCCTGCGACCAGGCTTGTGCAGCCTGGATAACTGCCAGCACACGCTCTGACAATTCACGTTTGACTTCGGTGCTGCGCCCTCTCAATATCACCAGTTTGGCATGCAAAAAAGCGCGCGCAGCAGGCGCGGTGCCAATGACCACCTCATCAAAGCGGATTGCCCGGCTCTTGATATCGATTTCCTTGAAATGCCCTGTCTCAGCTAAAGATTCATTAATTTGCAATAGTAACTCCCTGGCTTGCAAGGGCAGATTACTGGAATATTCTACGGTCAGATGAGGCATGTTTTCTTTCTGATGATTTGAGAAAATGTGACTGAATTTTATAACGTGACCTGCATGAGCAGATAAGAGTTTCTGATATCAGTCTGCACAAAACCGCAAGAGCCATACATGCCAGCAGCCGGGTTTTGTGGATGCACGGTCAGAGAAACCTGTTCTATGCCACGCTGGCGTGCCGCATCCAATGCTGCCAGCATCATTAATTTGCCATAACCCTTGTGTTGAAATGCGGGCAAAAGCGCGATGCCAAGCTGCGGTGTATGTTCATTGATATACGCCAGCCCCATGCCATCTGGCACGAGACGCATCCAGCAAGCGCCTATGGGAGCAGCTTCGCCCTCAATGTTGGCGATGACGCCGATATCGCTGGCACGCCCCCAGTCTTCTGCATAGATGCGTACATGAGGCAGTTGCAGGGTTTCCAGCGGGCGCAAACCCGCGGGCGGCGGGTCCCACAAAGCGACGTGCAGAAAATTCCTGAGCAAGTCCTGATGCTCAGGAAGTAAGGGAGAGAAACTGATGCTCATGAGTTTGCCGGGCCTGGGGTAAAGATTGCCTATGACTTTCTATTTTAAGCAAATACCCAGCTTCTTGCACTTAAGTCGATGCCATGCCTGCAAAATTTTATGAACGAGATACGGCAAGCCCGGCAGAAGCGCTGGCTTTCTTCAATTCTTCTTCAGCGTTACATCCGCCCACCTGCTCAGTGTCGAAGATGCGCGGTTCCCATTTACTTTCCATCAGGGATATTTTCTTGGCCGTGAGGTAGTAGCGGGTGCATGGCTGCACGTCGAGAGCGAGTGTCTTCTGGGTCGGCAGACGTGAACCGGAATGACGAAGCTCCAGCGTCACCAGATGTTTGCCGGGCGTCACCGACACCGGCCCCTGGAAGTAATAAGTCTGATCGACAGCCACGATACGAACCGGGTATTCATGATCAATCAGGGGGCGGTCAGGTTTGTCGCTCAGATAAGAAAGAGGAGCCGTCGTCTCACAGGCCGCAAGCAAAGTCAGAGTTGCTACAGCGGCCAATTTACATAAGGAGTTCATCTATTTTCTGCCACGGAATTGCTGTAAATTACAGTGTACTAACATTCTAGGCCATGCTGCGATCGCCAGCCATGAACAAAAAGTATCAATTTGTACTTCAAAGCCTGACCTGACAGTCGCGGTAGCCGGATTTCTGATGCATAATCATTAGCCCATATTCAAGGAGTGTACATGAGCATCACGATGATCATATTTTTCAAGGCCCTGATCGTAGTACCGATCACCTTGCTGCCCATCCTGAACCCGATTGCCATTGCACCTATCTTCTTGTCCATGACAGGACCGATAGAACCACCGCTGGCTAACCGGCTGGCAAAACGCATTGCCCTGAATTGTTTTTTCCTGCTCATGGGCGCTATCTTCATAGGTTCTTATGTACTGGATTTTTTTGGCATCTCCCTGCCCATCGTCCGGGTCGCCGGTGGTATCGTGGTTGCCATGGCGGGCTGGAAATTGCTGAACGACCAGGGCCAGGATAATTTGCGTAATTCTGTCGCCGCATCCCATGGCGGCAGCTGGACCCGGGAAGAGCTGCGCCGCCGCAGTTTTTATCCATTCAGCTTCCCTCTGACCGTGGGGCCGGGCACCATCGCCGCTTCAGTCACGCTGGGTACGCAGATGCCGCACAAGCCTGTCGATTGGATCATTACCGGCATCGCCTCACTGATAGGGGTATTGCTGACCAGCCTGGTCATTTACCTGTGCTACCGCTTTGCCCGCAATATGGAGAGAATACTGGGTGATGTCGGCGCTATCGTATTGCTGCGCCTGTCTGCCTTTATTTTGCTCTGTATAGGCATAGAAATTGGTTGGGCAGGTATTTCTGATTTGCTGGGGGATTTGAAGCACTAAGAAGCAATAAGCACATGACAGGTATAAACCTGGTCATGTGCTTCATGTGCCTCATTTGCTATTAACACTCTCTCTGAACGAGAGAGCAGTTTACTTATTTCTACTTATTCCGCGTTGGATACCGGCTCATTGAGCATCAGGGCATGCTCTACTATCTCGGTTTCGTCACCAATACGGCTATTCCAGGCGCGTACAAAATAATTCTTTTCTGCCTGCGTCGGCGCATCGTACCAGATCACCATCAGGGTGCCTTTGTGATCATGTATCTTGGCCAGCTTGGTAATACACACGGTATTGCCATCAATATCTGCCAGCCCCATCGCATAACCATAGACACGGCTCAGGCGCTCTATACGGTCTGGTTCGGTTTCGCTATTGGTGGCAGAAATTTTTGGGTGGTCCAGATACATGGCGCGTCTCCGTCTTCTGATAATCGTTTTTCATTCTAACTGATAGACAGCACTGTCGCTACCGGGATTTAAGCTCATCGCCTTGCCAGCCTCAAAAACTCAGGGCCTGTTGCGTTTTTCCCATTTGCATTCCTGCCTTGCCAGGACTTTGGACTCAGGGTCAACCGTTTCCAGATACACATCAAAACCCCATAATCTGGCCACGTGCTTCAACATTTCGCCTGTTTGCGGGTTCAATGGGCGGCGCAGGTATTGAGTATGGCGCAGGGTCAGGGCTCTGTCTCCCTGCATATCGACTGACCAGACCTGGATATTGGGTTCGCGGTTGCCGAGATTATATTGTCCAGCCAGTTGCTCGCGCAGATAACGGTAGCCATGCTCATCATGAATCGCAGAAATCAGCAATTTATCCTTGCTGTCATCATCAAGAATGGAAAAGAAATGAAAGTCACGCATCAGTTTCGGCGACAGATACTGGGCAATAAAGCTTTCATCCTTGAAATTGCGCATGGCAAATTGCAAGGTCTTTTGCCAGTCAGAACCGGCAAAGTCAGGGAACCATTCCCGGTCTTCCTCCGTTGGGTCTTCACATATGCGGCGTATATCGCGCATCATGGCAAAGCCCAACGCATATGGGTTGATGCCGTTAAAGTAGCGGCTGCCTACCGGCGGTTGATACACGACATTGGTATGGCTCTGCAAGAACTCCATCATGAAGCCGTCACCAACGACGCCTTCTTCATACAGCTGTTGCAGTATGGTGTAATGCCAAAAGGTGGCCCAGCCCTCGTTCATGACCTGGGTCTGACGCTGCGGATAAAAATATTGCGACACCTTGCGTATGATGCGCACGATCTCACGTTGCCAGGGTTCCAGCAGCGGAGAATATTTCTCGATGAAATACAAGAGATTTTCTTGCGGCTCTGCCGGGAAACGCTGTTTGACCATACTCTCAGGTGCTTCATTGCGCCTCGGTATCGTGCGCCACAAATCATTGACCTGAGACTGCATGTACTTCTCGCGCTCTTCCTGACGTTCCCGCTCTTCAGCCAGGGAGATGCGGGCCGGGCGTTTATATCGATCTACCCCATAATTCTGCAGGGCATGGCAGGAATCAATGATCAACTCCACTGCTTCCATGCCGTAACGCTGTTCGCAGTCGGCAACGTAATTCTTGGCGAACAACATATAATCAATAATCGCCTCGGCGTCAGTCCAGGTACGGAACAGGTAATTCCCCTTGAAAAAGGAATTATGTCCGTAAGCTGCATGCGCGATCACCAATGCCTGCATGGTCAGGCTATTTTCTTCCATGAGGTAGGAAATACAGGGATTGGAATTGATGACTATCTCATAGGCCAAGCCCATCTGCCCGCGCTTGTAGCTTTTTTCTGTCGATAAGAAATGCTTGCCGAAAGACCAGTGGTTATAAGATACCGGCATGCCGACTGAGGCATAGGCATCCATCATCTGTTCAGCGGTAATGATCTCCAGCTGATTTGGATAGGTATCAAGGCCAAATTGCCCGGCTACGCGGCGTATTTCTTCATGCGCCTGCTCTATCAGTTCGAAAGTCCATTCTGATTGTTCGGGCAAGGCGCGGGCATGTTTTTTTCTGGGGCTGACATGGTCGTTTTCCATGGATTACCTCATTTCGGCTGCTTCTTGAACAGTTCCCGAAAAACCGGATAAATATCCGCCGGTGTTTCTATTTTTTGCATCGCAAAGTGCGCACTTTGCTCGGCCACTTTTTCATATTCCAGCCACAGATTTTGCGGCTGGCCATCGGTAATTTCTACATAGGCGTAATATTGCACCAGAGGCATGATGCTATTGAGGAGCAATTGCTTGCAGGTGGCAGAGTCATTGTCCCAATTGTCACCATCCGAGGCCTGCGCCACATACACATTCCAGTCCGATGCAGCATAACGTTCACGCACAATTTGAGCGAGCAGGTTCAGGGCTGAAGAAACGATGGTGCCACCTGATTCACGCGAATGAAAAAAAGCGTCTTCATCCACTTCCAGCGCCGTCGTGTGATGGCGTATGAAGACAACTTCTATTTTTTCATAGGCGCGTGTCAAGAACAGGTAAAGCAAGATGAAGAAGCGTTTTGCCGTATCTTTTTTTTGCTCATCCATGGAACCGGACACATCCAGCAGACAAAACATCACACACTGGCTGGCGGGTTTGGGCACCTTGACACGGTTGCTGTAACGCAGATCAAATGGATCAAGAAAAGGGATGGCCAGCAAACGCATGCGCAGGTGATGTATTTCCTCTTTCAGCGCAACGAAGTGGGGTTCTTTGGGGTCCACCCCTACTTCCAGCAAGACCGTCATTTCTTGCTCTGCATCCTTGAGCCGGCGGGCAGACTTGCCACCCACCGCTATCCGCCTGCCCATGGCGCCGCGCAAGGAACGCAGCACATGCAGGCTGGACGCAGTGCCCGAGGTTTTATAGCCTGCACGCTGGCTCTTGAAATCGGTCGTCGAAGTGAGCTGGGTCTTGACCATATTGGGCAATTCCAGGTCTTCGAAAAAGTAATTCATGAATTCTTCGCGCGACAACTGAAATACGAAATCATCTTCGCTGGGGTCTTCACTATTGCCGCCCTGCCCTTTGCCAGAGCCACCACTACCGCCTTTGGGCCTGGCTACCTGGTCACCGCGCTGATATTGCTCATTACCTGGCTGCACACCTTCCCAGACACCGCCATGGGCATGACCAAAACTTGGCTCATTGACATCCTTGACGGGAATGGAAATGCGTTCACCACTTTCTATATCAGTAATAGAACGACCTTTAACTGCTCTGGCAACAGCATCTTTAATCTGCCCTTTATAGCGACGCAAAAAGCGTTCGCGATTCGGGGCAGACTTGTTTTTACCCTGGACACGCCGGTCAATCAAATGAACCAAAATGCTCTCCCGTTTGCCCTGAAATTTACTGCTTCACTCTTCTATTCATGCTGCGATCAGGAAGATTTCCTTACCCGCAAATACCATTCGCATAACAGGCGTACCTGTTTGGCGGTGTAGCCTTTGGCGACCATGCGTTCAACAAATTCCTGGTGCTTGTTCGAATCGTCGGCGCTGGCTTTGGCATTGAATGAAATGACAGGCAATAACTCTTCTGTATTCGAGAACATTTTTTTCTCGATAACAGTGCGCAGTTTTTCATAACTGGTCCAGGCTGGATTTTTACCGGCATTTTGCGCCCTCGCCCTCAGCACGAAATTGACGATTTCGTTGCGGAAGTCTTTAGGGTTGGAAATGCCTGCCGGTTTTTCTATTTTCTCCAGTTCATTGTTCAAGGCATCGCGGTCAAAACTCTCGCCGGTATCGGGATCGCGGAATTCCTGATCCTGTATCCAGAAATCGGCAAAGGTCACATAACGGTCAAAGATGTTCTGGCCATATTCGGAATAACTTTCCAGGTAAGCCGTCTGGATTTCCTTGCCTATGAATTCCGCATAGCGTTGTGCCAGATATTCCTTGATGTACGACACATACTTTTGCTCAATCTCCGGCGCAAATTGCTCGCGTTCTATTTGCTGCTCCAGCACATATAGCAAGTGCACGGGGTTGGCCGCTACCTCGGTATTATCGAAGTTAAACACCTTGGATAAAATCTTGAAGGCGAAGCGTGTTGACAGACCATTCATGCCTTCATCAACACCGGCATAATCAGCATATTCCTGCCGTGACTTGGCCTTGGGATCAGTATCCTTGAGATTCTCGCCATCATAGACCTGCATCTTGCTGAAGATACTGGAATTTTCTGGTTCCTTCAGACGTGACAATACAGCAAATTGCGCCATCATTTTCAGCGTGCCGGGCGCACATGGTGCTGCTGCCAATGAGGAAGTGCGTACCAGTTTGTCGTAGATTTTTATTTCATCATTGACGCGCAGGCAATACGGTACTTTGACGATATAAATACGGTCGAGGAAGGCTTCATTGTTCTTATTGTTTTTAAAGGTTTTCCATTCTGATTCATTTGAGTGAGCCAGTATGATGCCTTCAAACGGTATCGCGCCAAAACCTTCTGTACCTTTGAAATTGCCTTCCTGAGTGGCCGTCAGCAATGGATGCAAGACCTTGATCGGCGCCTTGAACATTTCCACGAATTCCATCAGGCCCTGATTCGCCAGGCATAAGCCACCTGAATAGCTGTAGGCATCAGGATCATCCTGTGCATATTCTTCGAGCTTGCGGATATCGACCTTGCCTACAAGGGAAGAAATATCCTGATTATTTTCGTCACCTGGCTCAGTTTTGGAAACTGCAATCTGCTTCAATACCGAGGGGTAGCGTTTGACCACACGGAATTGATTGATATCGCCATTGAACTCATGCAGGCGCTTGACCGCCCATGGGCTGGGTATATTTTTCAGGTAACGGCGTGGGATACCAAAATCTTCTTCGAGCAAAATCCCGTCTTCATCTTCGTTGAACAAACCGAGAGGCGATTCATTAACGGGCGAACCCTTGATGCAGTAGAAGGGTATCTTCTCCATCAGCGATTTCAGCCTTTCAGCGATGGACGATTTACCGCCACCGACAGGACCCAGAAGATACAGGATTTGCTTGCGCTCTTCCAGACCTTGCGCAGCATGGCGGAAGTAGGAAACGACTTGTTCTATGACTTCTTCCATGCCGTAAAATTCACGGAAGGCAGGATAGATCTTGATGACTTTATTTGAGAAGATGCGTGAGAGCCGCGAGTCATGCCGGGTATCAACCAGCTCAGGCTCACCGATGGCAGCCAGCATACGCTCCGAAGCGCTGGCATATACCAGCCTGTCCTTCTTACAAAGATCCAGGTATTCCTGCATGGAATACTCTTCTTCACGAGTACGTTCATACCGCGCGGTGTAGTTGTCAAAGATATTCATCCCGACCTCCATGGATAAGCAGAAAACTTGCAAATACCGAACCGGTCTGGTGGCAATTCAAATCAAACTGATCACATCAAATTAATTGCCAGCCAGCACACTACAACTTTAGTGTAGTTGAAATTATCAAAACGTGCAGACGAAATTGTTACTCTGTGCAAAATGTTGGAAATAAGCAAAACGAATTCAGTTACTCTAAATTTGTTAAATGAATTAAGTAAAGCGAATTAGGTTAAACGAATTAAGTTAAACCTGCGCTTGAGCATGATCACACACAAAGCATCAATCTACACTATCCAACGCAATTGCGTGGATGACGTTGACAGCGAATGTTAATTTATGTGATGAAGTATTCCGCAGATGCACAAATTTTTATGCGCATTCCATCGCAAATCATTGATGCATATGCGGGAAATATGACATGAAAAATGTCAGGCAAGTTTGAATTTGTAAGATGGCGCAGCTTCTTTGGCTGGCATTTCAGTGAGCAGCAATTCCAGTGCGGAGACTTCGAGTGGCCTGTAATAATAATATCCCTGGAAGTAATCGCAGCCTATCTCTTTGAGGAACCGTTCCTGCTCTTCGTTTTCGACCCCCTCGGCCACCGTGTGACAAGACAGGATATTGGCCAGCGAGATAATCGCCTTGATGATCATTTCGCTCTTCTTGTTATTGCCTATCTGAGCAACGAAGGAACGGTCAATCTTGACGCTCTGTGCCGGGAAATGGCTGAGCTTGGACAGCGATGAATAACCGGTACCAAAGTCATCAATCGCAATATTGAAACCGCGCGCCTTGAGCTCATCAAGATGATGTATGGTCAGGGCCTCATTGGCGATCAGGCCGGTCTCGGTAATCTCAAATTCGATATAAGAAGGTGCAATATCATAACGGTTGCAACAATTATCTATCAGTTGCAGCAAGTCATTGCGGGCGATATCTGTTGCTGACAAATTCAGCGCAATTACGGGACAATCAGCAAAACGGTTGAGCCAGTCCCTGACCTGGCAACAGACCTGGTTCATGACATAGTTGCTGATCAGGCGTATCAAGCCGGCGCGCTCGGCAATCGGAATAAATTCTGCCGGGGCGACATTGCCAAGGCTGGGTGATTCCCAGCGCAGCAAAGCTTCCAGACCTGCGATCTTGCCATGCTTATCGACCTTGGGTTGATATACCAGGCGGAATTCATCTTGCTTGAGACCATTGACGATACCGACTTCAATCTCGACACTGCGGCGTATTTGCAGGGCATCTTCTTCATCGAACAAGGTGACACTCTGGTCACTGGAGCGGCGGGCAGTATCGAGTGCCACTTCGCTACGGCGTATCAGATCATCTGGATCAACATCTTCTGACCTCACCAGGGCGATACCGGCCGAGAACTGTATCAATAAATTCTCACCATTGATTTCCAGCTCTTTAGGTAAATTATTTCTGACTTTTTCTACCAGTTTGATAATTTCACCTGGGGTACGCGAATTCTCGACGACAAATGAAAACACGATACTGCGCAGGCGTGCGCAAAAACAATTCTTCGGCAAGGCACGTGACAATTCTTCGGCAAAACGGCGCAGCAGGATATCGCCAGTATGAGCACCAAACTGCTGATTGGCATGACGTATGCTGTTCAGCCGGAAAGACACCAGAGCAGTGACTTTGGTCTCATCATTATTGGCAAACACGCCTTGCAGGTGGCTGCGCAACATGTCTCGGTTGGGGAGATTGGTCAGTGCATCATGACGGCTCAGGTAATCTTCACGCTGCAAGCTCAGTTGCAGCGCATGGTGCATGGAATGCAGACCAGAAACATCGCGCAAGGCGACGATGTAGTGATCGGTAGAAGTCTGTGAAATATTTTCCAGTGCAACCAGTTTGCCATCACGTGTGCGGTAAGCCGACATGCGCATGTTTTCTGATTCTTCGGCATTCGGGCTTTTCAGACGCACACTGTTATCCAGTGACAACCAGCCAAACAAGGCACGGTCGCCATCATCATCCGCTTCACGTCCAAGTAAATTATTGGCCAGCTGGTTCGCCTGCAGGATTTGCCCGCTGGCGTCAGTCAACAGCAAAGCCGTGCCGGCATTCTGGAACACTTCTTCATACTGCGCATGGCTGACTTCCAGCGCTGCACTGGCCTGGCGATAACGCAATGCTGATACGTCAAGCTCATGCAACACCCTGAATACAGCCAGCGGTACGCAGGTATTAAAGAACAGGAATAACAGAGACTGTATATAGGTATTGCTGGCCGGCAGGGTGACATCAAAGCCCGGCACATTGAACAGGGGCCGGTTCAATAACAATAAAAGAAAAGGTAATACATTGAATGCCATCAGACCTATGGCAAGCCGGGTACCAAAGAACAGCCGGGCAATAATCGGGGTGGTATAGATGAAGATATAGCCAAACTTGGCTATTTCGAACTGATCGATGAGACAAACAATGGCGAATGCAGACGCATATACCGTGCCTATGAGTATAGCGGCACCGGCGCGCAGATGACGGGATGAATAGTACAGCCCCAATGCCAGCACAGCATAGAAAAAGCCAACCACCCACAGCACCTGATAAGCACCAACTGCGATTGCGTCCAGGGAACTGTGAATCGCTACTGCCGCCTCCAGCACAAAGCCAGACATCAAAATGATACGTAGTGCACTTAATTTCCATGCAGCGTGCTCGGCAGGCGTTAATGCACTTTCATTAAGAAAAAGCCAGCGAAACATGTCATGCAATCAATATAAAAAGCCAGAACCTGTTGCGCATTCATGGAAAAAATACCTGCATTCTTGCGGCAAAACAATTATTTGCCCTGAGGTATCTCTGACCACATTCACATCAACAAATCCCTATGAATCTGTAAAAAAATGTTTCCAAAAGAATTAGGCATTCTCTCATAGATTTAATTGATTTCCGCACATATTGTCACAATTAGCCGCATTAAAAATGAAAACTATTTTTCATTTGGTGAATTGAACAGAGACTTATATTTCATATTGCCGCGCTTTTTAGGACAAAACATTCCAAACATTGCATTTAGATAATTTATTACATAACAGCAAATACAATGCAGAAACGCCGTTTCATTGCCAAAAAACAATGAAACGGCGACGATAATAGAGTTTCTACAAACCACTATCTTTAAAGCAACTCAGAAACGCCGATTCCAGCAAATGCTTTATTCAGGCAAGTTCAGGCGGCATCATGCACAGGATGTGATTGACGGTGATATAAGAACTCCAGCACTTGAGTACGGTAAGCTGCATATTGTGGATTTTGCGCCAGCGCTACGCGGTCACGCGGCCTGTCCAGATCGACTTTCAAGATGTCACCTATCGTCGCTGCCGGACCATTGGTCAGCATGACGATACGGTCAGACAGCAATACCGCCTCATCCACATCATGCGTCACCATGACCACGGTGGATTGCGTCTTGGCAACGATCTTCAGCAATTCATCTTGCAGATGCGCACGCGTGAGGGCATCAAGAGCACCGAAGGGCTCGTCCATGAGCAAGACTTTGGGTTCTATCGCCAATGCCCGGGCGATACCTACACGCTGTTTCATGCCACCAGAAATTTCATTCGGGCGTTTTTTCTCGGCATGCGTGAGACCCACCAGTGACAGCGCTTGCATGGTGCGCTTTTGCAGCTTGGTCCCATTCTCGGTTGCGCCAAACACACGCTCGACTGCCAGGAAGACATTTTCATAGCAGGTCAGCCAGGGCAATAAAGAATGATTCTGGAACACCACGCCGCGTTCTGGTGATGGGCCGGAAATTTCCCTGTGCGCGCACAGCAAGGTACCAGCACTGGCATTGGTCAAGCCAGCAATCAAATTCAACAGCGTCGATTTGCCACAACCAGAGTGGCCTATCAGGGTGATGAACTCGCCCTTCTTGACATTCAGATTGATATCGCGCAGTGCATGGAAACTGCCTTTTTTGGTATTGAAGACCATCTCTACCTGATTGATCTCTATGTACTTGTTGTCGATTTCATTCATGATCATGTCCCCACATCTTCATAAGTAAAGGCGCGTGCTATCGCTACCAGGATTTGCTCCAATATCAGCCCCACCATGCCGATGACGACGATGGCAATGATGATGTGTGGTACGTTCAGATTATTCCATTCATCCCAGACCCAGAAGCCTATGCCTACGCCACCTGTCAGCATTTCTGCAGCGACGATGACCAGCCAGGCCGTGCCTATCGCCAGCCTGACGCCCGTCAGCATATACGGCAGAACCGAAGGCAGGAGAATACGGGTGATGATTTTCCATTCAGACAAATTGAGTACGCGGGCGACATTCATATAATCTTGCGGCACTCGCTGCACACCAATTGAGGTGTTAATGATCATAGGCCAGATGGAGCAGATGAAGATAGACCATATCGCCGCCGGATGAGCCGACTTGAATACCAGCAAACCTATGGGCAACCAGGCCAGTGGCGAGACTGGCTTCAACAGGCTGATAATGGGATTGAACATACCGGACAAAAACTTGAAACGGCCTATCAAAAATCCCAGCGGTATGCCTACCGCTGCAGCCAGGCCAAAGCCAACTGCGACCCGTTTGAGAGAGGCAAAAATATTCCAGCCTATACCCTGGTCATTTGGCCCCTTTTGATAAAAGGGATCAGAAAACACCTTGATGGCTTCCTGCAAAGTCACCCATGGTGAAGGGAAAGTCGTGTTCTTGATTGCGATGATTTCCCAGATCAAAATCAGCATGCCTATGCCAAATAAAGGCGGCAACACACTCAGGAAAAATGGCCGGAACGAGCGTGGTCTTTTTTCTGCTTTGGTTTTGATTTCCTTTACCACGTTAACTTCCGTCACTGTAGTTGCTGCGCTGCTGGTATCACCTGCGGCAGACATTGCACTATGCACCAAGGTATTCATGACAACTCCTTAAGCCTTGATTTTGAAAGAAGCTGCGTAGGCAGCCGGGTTCTTGCCATCCCAGACCGTACCGTCCATGAACTTGCTGCTGCGCATGGGGTCTTTTGGTACAGATACCTTGGCCATGGTCGCAGCATCTTTGTAGATATCGATGCGGTTAACCGCTTTTGCCACCGCCAGGTAATCCGGGTCAGCTTTCAACAAGCCCCAACGTTTGTGCTGAGTCAGGAACCACATGCCATCTGACAGGTAAGGGAAATTCACTGCACCGTCATTAAAGAATTTCATGTAGTTAGGATCATCCCAAGTCTTGCCCAGGCCATTCTGGTAGCGTCCCAAAATACGCTGGTTGATGACATCGACCGAAGTATTCACATAGGATTTATCGGCAATGGTTTCTGCCATCTTGGTCTTGTTGGACAGGGACGCATCGATCCAGCGGCTGGCATCGAGAATCGCGGCCACAACTGCCCGCGCAGTGTTTGGATATTTCTGTACGAATTCAGACGTAGTGCCCAAAACTTTTTCTGGATGGTCTTTCCAGATGTCCTGTGTCGTTGCCGCGGTGATACCTATGCCGTCTGCAATCGCCCTATGGTTCCAGGGTTCACCTACGCAATAACCATCCATATTACCGACCCGCATATTTGCCACCATTTGCGGTGGTGGTACGGTAATGACCTTGGCATCTTTCATGGGGTTGATACCGTGGGCAGCCAGCCAGTAATACAACCACATCGCATGGGTGCCAGTAGGGAAAGTCTGGGCAAAAGTGTATTCTCGCTTGTCGCTTTGCATGAGCTTGGCCAGGCCAGCGCCATCTACAGCGCCCTTCTCTGCCAGCTTCTTCGACAAGGTAATCGCCTGGCCGTTATTGTTCAGCGTCATCAGCACGGCCATGTCTTTTTTATTGCCGCCTACCCCGAGCTGCACACCATAGATCAGGCCATATAAAACATGGGCAGCATCCAGCTCGCCATTGACGAGTTTGTCACGCACGCTGGCCCAGGAAGATTCTTTGCTTGGGATAATCTTGATACCGTATTTTTTATCAAAACCCAGCACCGATGCCATCACCACCGAAGCACAATCAGTCAGCGGAATGAAGCCTATGTGCACCTCTTCTTTTTCTGGCTTGTCTGATCCCGCAGCCCATACCCCACCGGTACTCAAGCCCATGATGCCTGCCCCGCTTGCCAGTGCGGCAGTTTGCAAGAAACTGCGACGTTTGAAATTAGGTTCATTTTCTTCCTGCGTCTTGATGAGATTATTAGAAGTTTCCTGATTCGACATGTCTGCACTCCAGCTAAATTGATTTCTATAATGAAAAAAGGTGTCGTTCCACCACGGATAAACCGGATGGAAAGACACCTTTGTCTTGTGAGGTGACCGCCGTTAGTCAGACTCACATTTTTTCTGAAGCGCCAGCTTTGGCACTTTCTTTAGCTACAGCAATTGCCGTGCCAGCTTAAATTAAAGGACTCGGCTCTTCATGCCAATACTATGAAGCGAAATCCTCTTAAAAATACCAGTTGCTGCGCACTCAAATGACGCAACGCACCATTTGCATGCACAAGCTTGGCTCAGCCACCGAGCAAATCCACCACATCCAGCATGCGCTGCGCCAGATCCACCAGCTTCAGGTTTTTTTCCATGGCTTGCTTGCGCATTTTTTGATAGGCCTCGTTTTCTGAAAGATGATGACGCTCCATCAGCAGCCCCTTGGCACGTTCTATTGTTTTGCGTTCCTGCAGCTTGGCCTTGGTATCGGATAATTCGCTACGCAGCTTTTGATCTGCATTGAAGCGCGCCATGGCGACATCCAGCACAGGCTTGATGCGCTCAGACTGCAAACCGGCAACTACATAGGCCGAGACGCCAGCTTCCATGGCGGCGGCCATATTCGACTGGTTGCCATCTTCAGTAAACAAAACGATGGGGCGAGGCGCATCACGGGTCAGCATGACCATATGTTCCAGCACATCACGCGAATCAGACTCGGCATCAATAATGATCATGTCTGGCTGCAACTGGGCGATGCGCTCGCTCATATAGATGTCGCCAGGAATAACGGCGATGATGTTATAACCCGCTTGCAGCAAGCCTATGCGCAAGGCGCGTGAGCGGGCCAATTGTGCCTGGGCGTGTTCCTGCAACTCGTCTTCGCGCTGGATGACCGTGTTCACCACCACAATCCGCAGACTGGTTGATGCTGGTGTTGCCGGTGTTGTCGCTTCGTCAGTATTTGCTTTGCCGCGCATTGATGGCCCATGCCAGATATAATTACGTTTACCAGCAATAGCAAGAATCACACCAATCCCTGCGCTGGAATACAAGTGGACAATCGCTTGCATTCTTGCCATGCCTATGTCATTCGCTTGCTTTTCCCTTACTTAGAAACAGATATGATAGTTCTCGGCGTTGAATCCTCCTGTGACGAAACCGGCCTGGCCTTGTATGACACAGAGCGCGGCCTGCTTGCGCATGCCCTGCATTCGCAAATCGCCATGCACCAGGAATATGGTGGGGTCGTGCCGGAACTGGCGTCACGCGACCATATACGCCGCGCCCTGCCTCTGCTGACCGAAGTGTTGACTAAGTCTGGCACAGAAAAACAAGCTATAGATGCGATTGCCTATACCCAGGGACCAGGCCTGGCTGGTGCCTTGCTGGTCGGTGCTTCGGTTGCCTGTGGCCTGGGCATGGCACTGGATAAGCCCGTGCTCGGTGTCCATCATCTGGAAGGCCACCTGCTGTCTCCCCTGCTGGCCAGCCAGCCACCCGAATTTCCCTTCGTTGCCTTGCTGGTCTCTGGCGGGCATACCCAGTTGATGCGGGTGGATGGCGTTGGTCGTTACCAGCTATTGGGAGAAACCCTGGACGATGCGGCAGGTGAGGCTTTTGACAAGTCAGCCAAATTGCTGGGTTTGTCTTATCCGGGCGGACCGGCTATCTCGCGCATGGCAGAGTTTGGTGACCCGGCGGCTTACCAGTTCCCGCGCCCCATGCTGCACTCCAAGGACTTGAACTTCAGTTTCTCTGGTTTGAAGACAGCGGTACTGACGGTTGTTAAAAACCACCCGGCAAATATATGTGAGCAGGACAAGGCAAATATTGCGCGTGGTTTTGTCGATGCCATCGTCGCCGTGCTGACCGCCAAATGCGTCACCGCGATGAAGGAAAGTGGCCTGAAGCGTCTGGTGATCGCTGGTGGTGTTGGGGCCAACCAGCAGTTGCGCGCGTCCCTGAATGCGGCAGCAGCGAAGAAGCGTTTCCAGGTGTATTACCCTGAGCTGGAGTTTTGCACCGACAATGGCGCGATGATCGCCTTTGCCGGTGCCATGCGCCTGAAAAACAATCCCGGTCTGGCGACCAGGGATTACGGCTTTAATGTGAAGCCGCGCTGGCCTTTACAGGAATTGATTGCCACCTGAATTTATCCACGGCAGTACTATTTATAGATGCCGCAGCCGACGATCACATTCTCGAATTTCTCCACATACATGGACTTGGGTTCGATCTGCTTGGTCGTGGGATTAACGAATTTATAATCCTGCCAGGCTTTGCCCTTGGCTTTGACCAGTTCTATACGCTCACGTATAAAAAATTTGCCATCGACATCGGTGAGGTCAAACATCTCCTTGCCTACCATCTTGGGATTCAGGTGGGCGAGATTTTTGCCATTCATGTCATACACAACGACATATAAGTCACGATCCTGATACTGACCATCGCGCTTGTTGATCTCGGCTACAGCCGCCTCGACACCATGCTTTTTCATCGCATCGATGGCTTTTTGCACCATGGCCTTGGCCTCATTGGCACTGCCATGCTCCGCTGCCTGAGCCGGAAAACTCATCAAGCCCAGAGTGAACACGCCTGCCATCCAAAGTTTCACAAATCGCGTCAGCATAAGCAAACCCCTCATTTATGAATTAAAAAGCATGGAGCTTTTTAAGCATAAGTGAGGGGTAGCGAATAATCTAGATTTATTTACAATATTTAAGACTTATTTTTGCTTGTCCTGCTTTTTATCTTCTTTCTTGTCGTCTTTCTTGTCATCTTTCACTGCCGTCTTCTTGCTACCCAGACGGCTTTCCTTGCCTGCGATCAGGTTCGCGATATTCTGGCTATGGCGATACACCAGCAGCCCGCTCATCACGGCAATGGCCGCCATTTTGATGTCAGGCCCAAACAAGAGACCATAATAAAAAGGCGCAAATATCGCTGCGACCAGGGCTGCGAGTGAAGAGTAACGGAAAGCAAACGCCACCATCATCCAGCTCACCAGCGTCGCCACACCCAGCCAGATATCAATGCCGATCAAGATACCGGCTGCGGTTGCTACGCCTTTGCCGCCAACGAACTTGAAAAACACTGGCCACAAATGGCCGATGAATACTGCCAGGGCAACGATGGCAACGCCGGTGTCACCAAGATCAAACTGATCCTGGTAGTGGATTGCCAGCCATACCGCCAACCAGCCCTTGAAGGCATCGCCCAACAGCGTCAACACCGCTGCGGCCTTGTTCCCGCTACGCAGTACATTGGTCGCTCCCGGATTTTTTGAGCCATACGTGCGCGGATCAGCCAGGCCAAACAGCTTGCTGACCACCACTGCAAACGACAGTGAACCGATCAGGTAAGCGGCAACTGCCGCCAGTATTGTATTCATCTTATTCCTTCATTTCTTTAAGCTTCGCAAGTATAAGCCAGGCTAGTAGCAGAATCAGCTAGCCTGGCAAAATTCTTGGAACTGGATTCATTCGTCGATGGCACAATCGACTGGCCGTGCCTGCAACAGACTTTCCAGCAAGCCGGGGGCTATGCCTATCAGATAGCCGCGCTGGCCACCGTTGATATAAATTTTTGGCAGGGCCAGTATGCTGCGCTCTACATAAACAGGCATGGCCTTTTTAGTGCCAAAGGGGGACGTGCCACCAACCAGGTAACCTGAATGCTTTTGCGCATTTTCAGGCTTGCAGGGTTCGACTGACTTGCAGCCTATCTGCCGGGCCAGGTTTTTGGTAGAAACCTTTTTGTCCCCATGCATGAGCACGATCATGGGCTTGGCAGCGTCATCCTGCATGACCAGGGTTTTCACAACGTGGTGCTCATCCACACCGAGTTCACGGGCTGACACCGAAGTACCACCATGTTCTTCATACGCATACGGGTGCTCGGTAAACTCAGCCTTGTGCTTGCGCAGCAACTGCGTTGCCTGGGTGACTGATACATGTTCTTTCTTGGCCAAATTACACTCTCAAAAACAGGATTTACTAAAAGATAGGCGCAAATTATATCGTTTCAACATGCCAGGCTGGCACGCAATAACAGATTAAAAATCACTTTATTTTGAGTCTGGGTACTTAACTCATTTGATGTACAAACTGACAAACTAAAAAACAGCCAGCGCAGATGCTTATCAGTCTGGTGCAAGCTGCGAATTACCTAGCATAGCTATACGCATAAAAAAAATGTATATTTGCACTACAAATATACATTTTTATCAAGATGCCAAATGACAAATAAAAGAAACACAAAATAATGTCAGGAAAATAAGCAAAATTACGAATTCTCATGTCTGAAAAAATCATTTACAAAATTTAATCTTTATTAAATGCTTAATATTTTTTTCCGTCGCGAGTAAGCAACAATTATTAACAATCCAGTTACATTCCATTACATAATACCGCGCAAACCAGAGGGTCATTCTGGTTTTGCCTGCATGGCTAAAAAAATATAACAGGTCATGCAGTTAGCTCTATCGGTGCTGATCAAGCCGACCATACAACAGCAAAACGGTTTGATTGTTGCCGATAAAATTAATAACAACTTAAGGTGGAAGTGAAAATATATGTACCTGAAAGAAAAAAAAGCTTCTCAATTGGTGCGTACTGCCCTGTGCCTGATGGCCGGCTCTATGCTCACCATGAACGGTTACGCGCAAGCCGTTACAGAGGAACCTGCAAAACTGCAAAAAATTGAAATTACCGGTTCAAACATTAAACGTGTGCAGACCGAAGGTGCCTCACCGGTACAGATCATTACCAGAGCAGAGCTGGAAAAAACAGGTGCCACCAGCTTGTCATCTGTTATTCAAAATCTTTCGTCAAACAATGCCGGTGCCCTGACCGGTGTTGAATACAACGGTTTCTCTCCAGGCGCAACGACTGCATCACTGCGTGGCCTGGGTAGCGGCGCCACCCTGGTACTGGTCAATGGCCGCCGTATTGCACAATATGGTATTACCGGCTTCCAGTCACAATTTGCCAATCTCGACGCGATACCTGTGGGTGCCGTTGATCATATCGACGTCTTGCTCGATGGCGCATCTGCAATTTATGGTTCAGAAGCGATCGCAGGCGTGATCAATATCTGGCTGAGAAAAGACTACACTGGCAGCGAAGTCAAAGTCAGTGGTGGCACAACCTCTCACGGCAAGGCAAAATCCAAAGACTTCAATCTCTCCTATGGCATGGGTGATATTGCAGCAGACAAGTTTAATCTGATGGGCTTTTTCGAGCATCACGACTCTGATGCCCTGTCCATGCGCGACATCAATGCCTATAACAGCCAGGATTACCGTGGCTTTGGCATTACCAAAGGCGATCGCCGCACAGCTTACTCAGTACCCGGTAATGTCCTGATCAATAACGTCATTACTGCACTGCCAGGATGCCCTACTGCTAACCTGGCACCAAACGGCCGCTGCCTGCTGGATCGTTTTGACTGGACTGATGCGGTTCCAAAACGTTCCAACGATTCCATCTTCGCCCGTGGCGAATATCAATTCAGCGCGAATCACAGCTTCTTCATCGAAGCTGGTGTCACACAAATCAAAACCAATTTGCGTTTTGATCCGCAGTTTTATGCGAACGACGACGCTGGTACTTTCACGGTAGCTGGTGGCAAGAGTTACCTGGTGCGTACCGGCGACCTGGGTGCTCGCACTATCGATGTCAAGGATACTGAAACACGTGTCATCGGCGGTTTCAAAGGCGCATTGGGTAGCTGGGAATACGATACTTCCATCGGCTATCTGCAAAGTAAAGTCAACGTAGATCAACGCGGATTCATCATCACCGATCAGATGGAAGCCGCACTGGCAAATGGCACTTATGTGCCTGGCGCCGCCAACAATGCAGCTGATGTGCGCGCCAGAATCTCTCCTATGTTGAGACGCCAGGGCGAGAATAAAACCTGGTTTGCTGATCTGAAAGTCAGTAATTCTGAATTATTTGAATTGCCAGGGGGCTTTGCCGGTGGTGCTGCCGGTATTGAATACCGCCGCGAATCCACCAGTGACGTCGATGATCAGTACTTCCTGGATCAACGCGTTTATTCCATCGGTGGTTTGCCGAAGTTGCCATTCTCCAGCCGCAATGTCGCATCTGCTTATGGCGAGTTGAATTTGCCTGTACTGAAATCCCTGGAATTATCTACTGCGGTGCGTGCAGATAATTACAGTGTCGGTGGCAATTCTCTGACACCTAAGATAGGTGCAAAATGGAGTGTACTCCCTACGGTAGTCTTGCGCGGCACGATTGCAAAAGGCTTCCGCGCCCCTAACTTCCGTGAAATTTCTCCATCTGTTTCAGTCGGTTTCTATAACGGTCAGCAAGATCCGGTACTGTGCCAGACTGGTAATGAACCAGACTGCAATATCTCGCTGAAGGCAAATATTTCTGGTAACGCTAACCTCAAGCCTGAAAAATCCACCAGCAACACTATCGGTATCGTTTGGGAACCGGTCAAGGACTATAGCGTCACACTGGACTATTACAAAATAGAACGCCGTGATGAAATCAGCTCGCTGGACATCACCTATCTGCTGTCGAATCAGAAAGACCCTAACTTCGCGAAATTCATCACCCGCGACAAAGGTGGTCATATCACTGAAGTAAGCCTGCCATACATCAACATCGGCAAGACCCAGGTCAGCGGCTTTGATCTGGACTTCAAGGGCAAACAGAATCTGGGTGAATACGGCAAATTGAACTTCCGTTCAAAAATGTCACTGACCAGGGAATATCTGACAACGCCATTCCCGGATAGCGAAACTGTCGATTACAACAAGACTTATAGCCAACCTGAATTCCGTGGTTCCCTCGCAGTTGGTTGGGAAAAAGGTCCATGGTCACATGAGGCATCTGGTAACTATATCTCGGGTTATGACTATGTTGGTACGCCAGCAGACAGCTGTAAGATTGACATCATTTATGGTGCACCAACTTCCTACTGCCGCGTAGCTGCAACTACTACCTGGAACTGGTTCACCGGTTACAAGGGCTTCAAAAACATGGAACTGGCATTGAACATCTCCAATCTGTTTGATACAAAGCCACCATTTGATGCCCGTAGCGCGCTGAACAATGGTTCATTCCCATACAACTCAGGTTATAACAGTCCATTTGGCCGTCGTTTCCAATTCTCTGTTAAATACGCGTTCAAATAATCAAAGCGATTATTGAAAAAACACGCAGCATTGCATCCATGTACAAGTAAATACAGGATCAAATTTTTGGGGGCCTAGTGCCCCCATTTTTAGGAGTAAACATGAAATTTCGTTCAACGCTGCAACATGTGATCGTTGCCGCTTTTGCTGCCTTGCCTATCTATGCTGCATATGCCGGAGCCCCGGCAGAAGCCAAGGCATATCAGAGTGCCGCTGAAATACCGGTAGAAGTTTTCTTCAAGCTGACTGATTACCGTGACTTGTCGATGTCACCGGATGGAAAAACCATCGCCGCGATCGTGCCACTGAATGGCCGTGGCAATCTGGTATTGATAGATCTTGCCACGCGCAAAGCCAAAGTCATCACTTCATCTCCCCGCTTTGACGTTGCCGAGAGTCGCTGGGTAGGCAATAAATATCTGTTCTATCGCACTGCCGACGGACAAGAAGCAAGGGGCCGTTTTGTCTATAAAGGTTCCTACTACTACGATATAGACAATGATAAAAGCATGGAGCTGGAAAATACGAATGAACGCAAGAAAGGCGACATTCATATTGACAGCATCATCATGGCAGAAGGTAATGATTCGCCAGAAGCCTATGTTTCCATGCGAGGAAGAAGCAAGGAATATGCGGATGTCTATAAATTCAACTTCAAAACCAGACGCTCGCAATTATTGACGTTTGAGTCACCAGGCCGTACAGAAGGCTGGGAACTGGATACTCATAAACGTCCGCGCATCGCACAAAGAGGTGAAATCCGTCCTGCAGCTGGCCAGCCGCAAATGACTGCCTACTATCACCGCCCCATCGACAGCGACAAATGGGAAAAGATATTCGAGCAGTCGAGCTACAACGATGGCACGATGTACGACGTGCTCGGCTTTGACAATGATGACCGCACCTTGTATGTCTCTACCAACAAAGATGGCCTGGATAAAATGGCCCTGTTCAAGTATGACACTGTCACCAAGAAATTTGGTGAGCTGGTGCATGCAGACCCTATATTTGATATCAATGGCCAGGGTGCCAGCGCACGCTTGATACGCGAAAGCAATGACGAGAATGGCAAGGTCGTTGGCTTGTATTATGATGCAGCTAAACCGACTCGCATCTGGTTTGGCGATAGCGCGAGAAAATCCCTGTCTGAGCAAATCGATGCCTCCCTGCCGGCAACCTACAATGCCTTCAGGCTGTCTTCTGATGGAAGCAAGGCTTTAGTCCATGCCACCTCAGACATACAGTCTGGCATTTACTATTTGTTTGACACACAAAAGAAAACCCTGGAACCCATAGTGCAGGACCGTGAGTGGGCAAATCCGGCCTTGATGGCAGAGCGCAAATATATAGGCTTCAAAGCACGTGACGGCTTACCTGTGTATGGTTACCTGACCTTGCCTAAAGGCACTGAGGCCAAGAACCTGCCATTGATCATGAATATTCATGGTGGCCCTATGGTGCGTGGTTATCACTTCTCTTCCTGGGGACGCTGGCCTGAAGCGCAATTCTTTGCCTCACGTGGCTATGCCGTACTGGAACTGGAACCACGCGGCTCAGAAGGTTATGGTCGCAACCATTATGTCAAGGCATGGAAGCAATGGGGTGGCACCATGCAGGATGATATCAATGATGGAGCCATGTTCCTGGTGCAGGAAGGCATAGTCGATAAAAAACGCATGGCGCTGATGGGTGGTAGTTACGGTGGCTACGCATCCCTGCAGGGCATGACCAGAGACCCTGATTTGTGGCGTTGCGCCAGCTCTGTCGTGGCCGTCAGTGATCTCGGCCTCTTGCAGAATGTTTCCTGGTCCGATACTTCAGAACTCGCGGATGCAGCAACCGGCGGCTACCTGAACAATGAATTCAAACTCTGGGTAGGCGATTCCAAAGCCGATGCCGCATTGTTTGAATTGCGCTCACCAGCCAGGAATGCCGCCAACGTCAAAGGCCCCATCATGCTGACCATGGGCTCGGATGACAGACGTGTTCCTCTGATTCATGGAGAAAAAATGCGTGATGCCTTGTTGAAAGCTGGCAAAACCCTGGATTACAAAGTCTATCCAGAAGAAGGACATGGTTTTAACAAAGACGTTAACGTATTTGACTTGTACAACCGTAGCGAAAAATTCTTTGCTCAGTGTTTAAAGAAATAATGCCGATTCTTTAGGCAATCACAGCCAAGTTCGCCAAGCAAGACAAAAAATCCCCTGTAATTGCAGGGGATTTTTTTGTTCTGTCATTTCCTGAAAAAATGAAGCAGGAAGACACAGTGTCCAGTCCTAAAATAGGTTGACAACTAAAAATGCAGTAAAGACGCCCGATGCACCGCATTGGGCGTTTTGTATTGGAGGGCTAAATGAGGCCTCTCGTTGTTGTAAATATCAATAGATTGCCTGACCATCTGTCGTGCTTCCTCCAGGTTCTTTGGCGTCGAGAGCAAGAATTCATTCTTTAGAATCCCATTAATACGTTCAGCCAAGGCATTCTGGTAACAATCGTACCCATCTGTCATCGAGCAAGTGATGTTGTGCTTTTGATGAATTTGCTGGTAATAGCTGGAACAATATTGAATTCCACGATCAGAATGATGGATCAAAGCTGACTGGCTTTTTCTGCTCTTAAGCGCTGCTTTGAAGGCACAACTGACCTCTTCCGTTTGCAAGCTTGCATGGACATGGTGCCCGACGATCTTTCTGGAGTGCAGATCCGTGATCAAGCTCAGATAGACAAATTTCTCTTTGGTCTGAATGTAGGTAATATCTGCCACCCAGACTTGCTCTGCCCTCGAAGCGATGACTTGTTGCGGCCCAGCCTTGAGTAAATTGGGATGCTTATGAAAGCGATGGTGGCTGTGTGTCGTCTTGTGATACGCCCGCCTGCATGGTACCAGTAATCGCCTTCCCTAAGTAATGCGAATAAACGATCTCTTCCTAGCTTAATGCCACGCTCTCTCATCTTTGCTTGAAGCAGGTGCTGCAATTTGCGTGTGCCTATCCGTGGCTGTCGCAAGCGCTTTTCTTTCACC
>NZ_JBMPPI010000011.1:0-178596 GCF_049340245.1 Undibacterium sp. TC4M20W | reverse complement strand
TCAAACTTTGATACTCTTTCATCTTGAAACTCCTTCTTTTGGTAGAGATAGAAGTTTCAAACCGACCGCCGTATAGGTCAAACCTTGAGGAGTCCCCCGGCAGAGCCGGGGGATTACCTTATTTATTCAAAAAAAGAGACCTGAGTTTTGTAGGGTGCGCCGTGCGCACCATTTCTCGTACACTCACACCATTTTTGACAAGAGAAACGGTGCGCACGGCGCACCCTACAATGTTAATCAGGACTTATTCAAAACGTTTTGCTAACCGTGACTACCAGCGCTGTCTTGCCCAGGAACTTGCCATTGGCTGGTGATGCATAAGCCACTTCACCAGCATTGGTGCCGATGACGGCTACAGCACCTGTAAGGATACCAAAGTCTTTTGTCAGACCTAGCTTCCAGTCTGTATAACTGTAAGCGCCATTGTTCTTGACTTGCTGGTGACCGGCATGCAGGTTCAGCGTCAGGCCGGTAGCCATTTCCACATTCGCGCCCAGGTCCAGATAGCCGCTGTTTTTGCTATCAGCAAAACCGAACAGGTTGGTGACAGAGTGTGAATATTTGGCATAAGCCGGACCATAAGAAAGCTGGCCATAAATTTCTGTGGTATTCGCGCTCACCGCCAGGCCATTGGATGGATAGACGTAGCTGAGTACACCGACGTCATAACTGATGTCCTTGCTGATGCTGCTGAGTTCACCGCGCTTGCCTGCGTACAGATCAATCTCTACATCGCCACCACCACCTGCATCCTTGGTCCATTTGATGGTGGATGCCCATGTGCCGGCATAAAAGCCGCTGGGGTTATGGGTATAGTCAGCGCCACCCTGCAATGCAGCTTGCAAACGTGTTTGTGAAATGCCGCGATAACGGTAATCAGAAGTCACTGCTGCATTGAAGCTGACTTCATGCTCAGGTTTGGTATCTTCTGCGCTGGCATATCCGGCAAAAAAGACGGTGCTGATGGCTGCTGCCATGATGAGTTTTTTCATTTGAGTCCTCTCAAAAAAGTATTTGCAAAATTTAAGGATGCAAAAGTCCCACCGGCGAGCCAGGAAGCTGCCGGTTATTCAAATATTGGTATGGTTTTAGCTAGGTAAGAGCAAGCGGTAGCCTATGGCTGTCTCTGTCAACAGATAGCGCGGCTGCGCCGGGTCATCTTCGAGTTTCTGTCGCAAATGCCCCATGTAGATGCGCAGGTAATGGCCGCTTTCAGAATGGCTAGGCCCCCAGACTTCACGCAGTAGTTGCGGGTTGGTGACAACACGGCCAACATTGGTGACCAGCACCATCAGCAGCCGGAATTCTGTCGGTGTCAGCTTCACCATCGCCCCAGCCTTGGTGACCAGGCGGGCTTTCATATCGACCTTGACATCACCGAACTGGACGATGCCATCGAGATTGACACCAGGCTGGCGCTGACGCCGGAAAGTCGCGCGTACGCGTGCCAGCAATTCACCAACACCAAAAGGCTTGCTGAGATAATCATCGGCCCCGGCATCGAGCGCCTTGATCTTGTCCTGTTCACTGACGCGGGCAGACAAGACGATGATAGGTACGTTAGACCATTTGCGTACATCGAGGATGAAATCGATGCCGTCACCATCTGGCAAACCCAGGTCAAGGATGATGAGGTCAGGCTGGCGTGTACCGGCATCGACGAGGCCGCGCTGCAGGTTCACCGATTCATGGACTTGCCATTGTTCTTCTTCGAGCGCATTGCGCACGAAGCGGCGTATCTGTGGTTCATCTTCAACCAGCAAGGCGACTGGTGTTGTTTGGCTAGCAGTAGTCATCGTGTGCTTATTCTTCAAGATCAGGCATCGCCGGTGGCGTGCCTAAAGGCAGGGTAAAGATGAAGCAGGCTCCGCCTCCGACGTTCGGCGACTGCGCTGCATGCATGCTGCCCTTGTGGGCCGTGATAATGGCACGGCAAATTGCCAGCCCCAGGCCAACGCCGGGCAGGGCAGACTCACGTTCACCCCGGGTAAATTTTTCAAATATGGCTTCTTCACGCCCAGCTGGCAAACCCGGCCCGTTGTCATAGACCTTGGCTTCCAACATGCTGCCATTCAGTTCTGCCGAGATCGTAATAAGTGAATTTTCTGGCGTATATTTGCAGGCATTTTCCAGCAGGTTGCACAATACCCGCTCTATCAGCACGGCATCAAAACTGATTAGCGGCAAAGCGGCTTCCAGCCTGGTTTCCACTTTATGTGTCTGCAATTGCGCGCTGCAGATGCGCAGGGAAGTACCGACCACTTCTTCAAAAGTCTGCCATTGCAGATTCAGTTTGACTTCGCCGCTTTCTATCCTTGCCATGTCGAGCAGATTAGTCACCAGGGCAGACAGGCGCAAGGTCTCATCACGCAGGGCTCGCGCCATATGCAATTGTGCATCTGCCAGCGTGGGTTTGGACATGGCCAGGGATTCCGAGATACCTACCAGCGAAGTCAGCGGTGTGCGCAAATCATGCGACAACGCCGCCAGCAATGAATTGCGCAGGCGTTCAGATTCCATATGGATCAGGGCATCTTGCGCGACCTCGATATAGTGCACGCGTTCCAGTGCGATTGCTGCCAGGGCGGCGAAGGTATCAAGTTGCTGCCTTTGCTCGGGTATCATGATCCAGCGCTTGCTCTCTGGTTGTATCGCCAGCAAGCCACGGGTGCGCATGGGCGCGACCAGCGGCAGGTAAAAGAAGTTACTGGCGGGCAGGGTGTCTGTGCCTATGCCTGCTGCTTCTACCTTGTCAAACGCCCATTGCGCGATGCCCATGTCCAGGCCGCTTACTGCAGTGGCAGGGGGCAGCAAACGCCCGCTATCATCCGGTAACAACAGGGTTGCCTGGGCGCGGAAGGCTCTTTGTATGATGAGCTGGGTGGTTTCTGAAATCTGTTCTGCCAATAAAACCCCGGATAAATCACGGGCGAATTCATACAAGGCACGCGCCCTCGATTCCCTGTGCGATGCCACCCTGGCCTGATAACGTAAATCAGCAGTCAGATGACCAGTGATCAAACCAACCAGTAGCATGACGGCAAAGGTCATCAGATATTGCAAGTCGCTGACTGCAAAAGAAAAACGTGGTGGTACAAAAAAGAAATCGAATACAGCAATACCGACAATAGTGGAAAGTACCGAAGGGCCACGTCCAAATTTGACGGCCACCAGCACCACCGTCAATAAAAACAGCATGGCGATATTGACGAGATTGAATACCTCAAATAAGGGCGTAGCTATCAGGCCGGTGGCAACACTGGCCAGCACCGCATAAACATAACGCCAATGCCGTGCTGGTACGCGCGGGCTGGGCAGCTCACTGGCACTGCCAGGCGCTGCATTTTTTTCATGATCATTGTCGGTAGCACTAGTGCGGCTTTGTCCAACCTCAATCAAGTCCAGGTCGGGTGCATAGGCCGCAATATCATGCAGATGCGTCGTTTGACGCCAGGCAAATCGCCATTTGCTTGCTTTACTCCGTCCCAGGACGATGCGTGAAAAGTTATGGCTATGGGCATAGTCAACGATAGCCAGTGCAATGTCCTTGCCAGTCAGCACAGCCGTGGTCGCACCCAGGTCTTGCGCCAGCTTCAGGGTTTTTAAAATGCGTTCACGCTGCGCCGATGGCAGCCTTTGCAGTTGCGGTGTTTCTACATACACGGCATGCCATTCTGCATTCATCTGGCTGGCCAGGCGGGCAGCACTACGCACCAGGTGGTCAGCATCACCATGTGGGCCTATGCAGGCCAGCAGGGCGGCGTCGGTTTTCCAGATCGTGCCTATGGATTTTTCTATGCGATAGGCCTGTACATCATCTTCGACCCTGTCGGCAGTGCGGCGCAGGGCCAGTTCGCGCAAGGCGATCAGATTACCTTTGCGGAAAAAATTCTTGGCAGCCCGTTCTGCCTGTTGCAATTTATACACGCGGCCAGATTTGAGCCTGGCCAGCAATTCGTCGGCAGGGATATCCACCAGTACGACTTCATCAGCCTCATCAAACACCTTGTCTGGCAGGGTTTCATTGACGCGTATGCCGGTGATACCGCCGACCACGTCATTCAGGCTTTCAAGATGCTGGACATTGACGGTGGTGTAGACATCGATACCAGCGCTCAGCAATTCATCGACATCTTGCCAGCGTTTGGGGTGGCGTGAACCGGCGGCATTCGAATGCGCCAGCTCATCCATCAGTATCAAGGGTGGATGGCGTTCCAGCGCGCTGTCTATATCAAATTCACTAAGGGTCTTGTCGCGGTAGGCGATGGCCCTGGGTGGCAAGACTTCGAGACCATCGACCAAGGCTGCGGTTTCATCACGGCCATGGGTTTCTATAACACCAACCAATACCTGCTGGCCCTCGGCCACCAGCTTGCGGGCAGCAGTCAGCATGGCGTAGGTTTTGCCTACGCCAGCGGATGCACCGAAATAGATACGCAGCTTGCCACGCGTGGCCCGGCGTTCTTGCTCCTGCACATGTGCAAGCAAGACATCAGGGTCAGGGCGTTGTTCGCTATTAGTGGCCATATCGGTTTTTCTTGTACTTCTTATCTTGAATTACTTAGAGAGTTTATCCAGTGCCAGATTCAAAGCCAGCACATTCACCCTGGCCTCGCCCAGCAGACCCAAAGCAGGCTGTTGCGCCAGTTGGTCTATGATAGCCTTGACTTGCGACTCTTGCAGCTTGCGTTCGCGTGCCACCCTGGCCAACTGGTAATTGGCCGCCGCAAGGCTGATTTCAGGATCAAGCCCACTGGCCGATGCCGTCACCAGATCGACAGGGATTTTTGCCGTATTGCCAGGGTCAGCCGCCTTCAATGCTTCTACCCGGCCTTTGATGGCATCAAATTGCGCCACATTGCTAGGGCCAAAGTTGGAACCGCTGGATGCCAGGGCATTGTTCGGCATAGGGCCAGTGGCAGATGGTCTGCCCCAGAAGTATTTTGGCGACGAGAAAGACTGGCCTATCAGGGAAGAACCCACAGTCTTGCCACCCTGTACGACCAGGCTGCCTTCTGCCTGATCGTTAAAAATTACCTTACCCAGACCTGTCATCGCATAGGGATAGATAACGCCAACCACCAGTGTCAGCCCGGCGAGCAGGACGATGGCGGGGCGGAAGATAGAATTGCCAGCGTCGGGGTTTGTAACAGCGCTTGTATTGGTACTCATGATGATTCCTTATTGAGCGATATAAATTCAGGCGAGGTGCAACACAGCCAGGATGACATCAATGAGCTTGATGCCAACAAAAGGCAGGACAATGCCACCCAGGCCATAGATCAGCAGATTGCGGCGCAATAGCAGCGATGCACCGATGGCGCGATATTTGACACCTTTCAAAGCTAGCGGGATCAGGAAGACGATGATCAGGGCATTGAAGATCACCGCAGACATGATGGCCGATGAAGGGCTGGTCAGGTGCATGATGTCTAGCGCTTTGAGCTGTGGATAAGTGGCGACAAAGGCTGCCGGGATAATCGCAAAATACTTGGCGATATCATTCGCAATCGAGAAGGTCGTCAGCGAACCGCGTGTCATCAGCATCTGTTTGCCTATCTCGACGATTTCCAGCAGCTTGGTAGGATTGGAATCCAGATCGACCATATTGCCGGCCTCTTTTGCTGCCTGCGTGCCGGATGCCATGGCGACTGCCACGTCAGCCTGAGCCAGTGCCGGTGCATCATTGGTGCCATCACCTGTCATGGCGACCAGGCGGCCTTCAGCCTGGTGGCTGCGTATCAGTTTGAGCTTGTCTTCTGGCGTGGCTTCTGCCAGAAAGTCATCGACACCGGCCTCGGCTGCGATGGCAGCAGCTGTCAGCCTGTTGTCACCGGTGATCATGATGGTCTTGATACCCATGCGGCGCAACTCGGCAAACCTTTCCTTGATGCCGCCCTTGACGATATCCTTCAACTCTATCGCACCCATGACCTTGCCATCATCCACCACCACCAATGGCGTACTGCCGCGGCGTGAAATATCATCCACGGTTTTACTGAGTTCGGCAGGGAAAGGGCGACCGAGCGATTCCACGAACTTCTTGACCGAATCTGCAGCGCCCTTGCGTATCTGGCGATTGCCTATATCGACACCACTCATGCGGGTTTGCGCGGTGAATTGCACGAAAGTCGCATTCAGGCTGGCCATCTCACGCTCACGCAGATTGTATTTTTGCTTGGCGAAGATGACAATGCTGCGGCCTTCTGGTGTCTCATCTGCGAGAGAAGCCAGTTGGGCAGAATCAGCCAGTTGCGGCAAGCTCACGCCGGGCGCAGGGAAAAAATCAGATGCCTGGCGGTTACCCAGGGTGATAGTGCCGGTTTTATCCAGCATCAGCACATCAACGTCACCTGCAGCCTCCACCGCACGGCCAGACGTGGCGATGACATTCGCCTGCATCATGCGGCTCATGCCAGCTACACCAATCGCAGACAGCAAGCCGCCTATGGTGGTAGGGATCAGGCAGACCAGCAGGGCGATCAGCACCGTGATGGAGATAGGGGCAGAAGCAAAACCCGCGGCCTTGGCGGCATCGACACTGAACAGCGAGAATGGCAGCAAGGTCACAGTCACCACCAGGAAGATGATGGTCAGGGCCACCAGCAAAATGGTCAGGGCAACTTCATTCGGGGTCTTCTGGCGTTTCGCGCCTTCGACCATGGCGATCATGCGGTCGATGAAGGCTTCACCCGGGTTGGATGTCACGCGCATCACCAGCCAGTCAGACAGGACGCGGGTTCCACCGGTAACAGCAGAAAAGTCACCACCTGATTCACGTATCACGGGTGCAGATTCACCGGTGATGGCGCTTTCATCCACCGTCGCCACACCCTCGATGACTTCGCCATCGATAGGAATGACGTCATTGGCTTCGACCAGTACCACGTCACCCTTGCGCAAGTCATTGGCCTGGGCTGGCAGCCAGGTGGTGCCGTGTTTTGGTATGGCCAGTTTTTTGGCCATCACGGTTTGCTTCAATGCGCGCAGGGAAGCGGCCTGGGCCTTGCTGCGGCCTTCTGCCAGTGCCTCGGCAAAATTGGCAAACAGGACGGTGAACCATAACCAGATGGAAATGGCGAGGATAAAACCAGGGCTGGCTTCACCCTGCCCCATCAAAGATTGCACGAACAGCATGCTGGTGATGATGCTGCCTACATACACGACAAACATCACCGGGCTACGCAATTGTGTGCGTGGGCTGAGTTTTTTGAATGAATCGATGACGGCAGGCATGATCAGGCTGCTGTCAAACAGCGACAAGCGTGGCTTGCCGCCGGATATGGAGTCGCCAGCTTGTCCAGCGCCAGGTTTGGCGGCTGTATTGACTTTGCTGTCTATCGACTTTTGTACACTGGTACTAGACATTTTAATCCCCTTAAACTACGAGTGAGTCTGAATGACCGCGCCATCAGGCAAGCCGTCATTCAGAATCCACAAATTATTCCGCGCGTTATTTCACTATCAGCTGCAAATGTTCAACCACCGGGCCCAAGGCCAGGGCAGGCACATAATTGAGCACACTGATGAGCACCACCGTACCCACCAGCAGGGCGATGAACATGGGACCATGGGTGGGCATGGTGCCAGCATTGGCTTCCAGCCTTTTCTTGCCTGCCAGTGAACCGGCTATCGCCAGCACAGGCACGATCATGGCAAAGCGGCCAAACCACATGGCGATCGCCAGCATGATGTTGTAGAAAGGTGTATTCGCACTCAAGCCAGCGAAGGCGCTGCCATTGTTGTTGGCGGCTGAAGTAAAGGCATACAGCACTTCAGAAAAACCATGGGCACCCGGGTTCAAAATACCGGCCTTGCCTGCCTCCGACATGACCGCGATGGCCGTGCCCGCCAGCACCAATACTGGAGTTACCAGAATGGCGATGGATGTCATCTTCATTTCATAAGCCTGGATTTTCTTGCCCAAGTATTCTGGTGTCCGGCCTATCATCAGGCCAGCGATAAACACCGCCAGTATCGCGAAGATCAGCATGCCATACAGGCCACTGCCTACGCCGCCAAACACCACTTCACCAAACTGCATGAGTACGATAGGTACCAGGCCGCCGATAGGCATGAGGGAATCATGCATGGCGTTCACTGCGCCGCAAGACGCTGCCGTCGTTACCGCAACAAACAGGCTCGATGCGCTGATGCCGAAGCGGGTTTCCTTGCCTTCCATATTGCCACCGGCTTGCAGTGCTGACGTGGCCTGGTCGATATTCATGCTGGCCAGTACGGGATGAGTCTGCTGCTCTGACAGCATCACAGTCAGCGTCATGGCCACGAACAGGACTGTCATTGCCATCAATACCGCCCAGCCCTGGCGCATATCACCGACCATGTGGCCAAAGGCAAAGCACAGCGCGGCGGGGATCAGGAAGATGGCAATCATCTGCATGAAATTGCTCAGGTAGCTGGGGTTTTCATATGGATGTGCCGAGTTGGCATTGAAAAAGCCGCCGCCATTGGTACCCAGCATCTTGATGGCTTCTTGCGAAGCCACCGGGCCCATGGGCAAAGTCTGGGTAGTCGTCGTCAGGGTTTCCATGACAGGTGCGCCCTTGTCATCTTTTAAAGGCTGCGCATCAGGGCCGAGCTTGGGCTGGCTATAAGTGACAGGATCAATCAACTGTACATCTTTATAGCCAGAGAAATTCTGGATCACGCCCTGGCCCATGAGGAAGACGGCGAATATCACCGACAGTGGCAACAGGAGGTACAAAGTAGAGCGAGTTATATCAGTCCAGAAATTGCCTATGGACGTGGCTGAATGACGGCTGAAACCGCGTATCAGTGCAAACACCACGGCAATGCCGGTTGCTGCGGAAAAGAAGTTTTGCCCGGCCAGCACCAGCATCTGGGTCAGGTAACTCATGGTGGATTCACCGGTATAGCCTTGCCAGTTAGTATTGGCGACAAAGCTGACCGCGGTATTGAAAGAAGAATCCATGCTGACATTGGCCAGGCTCTGAGGATTCAAAGGCAACCAGGCTTGCAGGCGCTGCACTGCATATACCAGCAGCGCGCCAAGGGTATTAAAGATCAGCAGGGCGATGGCATATTGCTTCCAGCCCATACCCGCTTCAGTTTTGACGCCTGCGAGGCGGTACAGGCCTTTTTCCAACCAGCGCAACCAGCCCATGCCTGGTACAGCAGCCTTGTCATCCGCTATCCTGGCGATGAAGCCGCCCAAGGGGTATGACAAGAGCAATAGCGCGACCAGGAACAATACCAATAAAACAATTGCTTGCGTAGTCATCACAGCTCCTCGGCATTCAACAAGGCTGCGATCAGATAGATGAACAGGGCGGCAGCCACCACCGTGCCCAGGATGTAGAAGGGATTCATGCTTTTGCTCCCAGAGTGTCGCAGGCCAGCACTAACGCCCAGACCAGCAGGAAGAAAATTCCCATGCCTGCGAGATATAAAAATTCCATCAGATATTCCATGTTTTGCTCCTTCGTTTTTACACAGTGAAGCATAGTCAGAAGCATGTAAAAAATTCGTAAAGACTTAAACAGGGGGCGTAAACAAAGTGTAAAAATTCAAAATGTAAAAATTCGGCAAAATTCAGCAGAATTCGGCAAAATTCGCAATTCAAAGGCAAATTGAAAGAACGCGGATATTGATCTAAGATTAAGAGAGGCTGTCTTGATGCATTTTTGTCAGGATTAGACGAATGACAAAGAATGTTGACTTATCAAAAGTTAACTAACGCCAATCTTGCTTTGCCGCATAATTGCTCAAGTCTTTTAAAGTCTTTATCCATGTACAAGCCTGAGCAATTTGCCCATACCAGAAATTTTCGCCAGGAAATACGGCTGGGGCATTTTCTATTGATCATGCTGGCCTACTTTGGTGCCGGGCGTATCGGTTTGTCTATTCCCTATGTGAATCCCAGCGTCAGCCTGATCTGGCTGCCAACCGGCATCGCCATCACGGGTTTGCTGCGCCATGGCAGGCTGGCTGCAATCGCCGTGTTTCTTGCCGCCTGGCTGCTGGAAATGTCGGCAGGCTTTAGCGTACTGGTAGCTGGCAGCCTTGCGATAGGCAATACCCTGGGGCCAGTACTGAGCAAATGGCTATTGCGCAAGCAGGGTTTCAGGCGTGATTTTTCCAGGCGGCGCGATGTCATTGGCTTTGGCATGGCTGTCATGCTGGGCATGTGCATATCGGCGACAGGTGGCACGCTAACGCTATGGCTACATGGCCTGAACGCCGATCCGGCGGCAGTCTGGCTGACCTGGTGGGCGGGCGATACAGTAGGTGCCTTGCTGGCAGCTCCCTTGCTGTTGTCTTTTTCATTCAAGTCCCTGAGCGGTCTGTCCAGACGCAGGAAAGAGATTTTTGGTTTTCTGCTGGTGTTTGCACTGGCCAACTGGCTGATTTTTGCGTCCCCTTATAGCCATCTGCACCTGACCTTCATCATGGTGGGCATCATGATCTGGGCAGCCATGCGCTTTGGCATTACCGGTGCCTCTTGCGCAGTATTGATCACTTCTTTGTTCTCGGCCTGGGCCACGTCGCAAAGCATGGGGCCGTTTTATGACGGTGGCCAGGCCAACCTGCTGATACTCTGGGCCTATATGACGACCATGGTGCTGATCACCCTGATCATCACGGCCCTGCAGTCAGAAAGCATAGACGCCACCCGCCAGATACAGGAAGCTTATCAACGTATCAATAAAGTCGCCTCGCGCCTGCCCGGCCTGGTCTTGCAATACCGCATACGGCCCGACCATAGCGCCAGCATTCCTTTCGCCAGCGAAGCCATCGTGCAGATGTTTGAAGTCACGCATGAAGAAGTCAGGGACGATGCCCTGCATTTGTTTGATCGCATAGACCCGCAGGATATAGAAAAGGGCACTGCGTTGATACGTGATGCCATGCGCAACCTGGCGCCCTGGCAAAGTGAATTCCGCATGCATCGCAAGGATGGCACAGTACGCTGGCTGTATCTCGATGGCTTGCCGGAGCCAGAACCCGGCGGCTCGATGTTATGGCATTGCTTTATCACCGACATCACAGAACGCAAACAGGCTGAACAGGATTTGCGCATTGCAGCCTGTACCTTTGAATCACAGGAAGGCATCTTCGTTACAGACGCCAACTGGATCATGCTGAGGCTAAACCAGGCTTTCACCCGCATTTCTGGCTACACGACAGAAGACCTGATCGGCAAGCGCCCGCCCCTGCACAAGACCAAGCAGCAGGACAGGGATTTTTTTGAGCAGATCAATCTCTCACTGGCAGAACACCGCTACTGGCATGGTGAGCTATGGAGCCGCCGCAAGAATGGTGAAATCTATCCGCAAATGGTGACCCTGACAGCGATCACCGATAACCGTGGCGAAGTCAGCAATTACATAGGTTCTTTCAATGACATCAGCCGTCACAAAGGTTATGAAGCAGAGATACGCAATCTGGCTTTCTATGATCCGCTGACGCAGTTACCAAACCGCCGTTTGCTGATGGACAGGTTGCAGCATCTGATCTCCATCAGCAACCGTAATGAAACCCATAGCGCCATCCTGTTTATCGACCTCGATAATTTCAAGACCCTCAACGATACCCGTGGTCATGATGCCGGTGATCTGCTGTTGATAGAAACCGCCAGCCGCCTGCAAACCTGCGTACGCGACAGCGACACCGTGGCACGTCTCGGTGGTGATGAATTTGTCGTGGTACTAGAAGAGCTGAGCATAGAAAAAGAAGATGCCCTGCGCCAGGCTGACCGCATTGCCGAAAAAATACGCAAGTTGCTGAGCGAGCCCTATCAGATCACCGACTTTGAACATCATGGATCGAGCAGCATAGGTGTCTGCCTGTTCCAGGGTGGCGATATCACAGTCAAGGATTTATTCAAGCGCGCCGATACTGCCATGTATGAAGCCAAGACCGCTGGCCGCAATGCGGTGCGCTTTTTTGATCCGGCCATGCAGGCCATACTGGTGGTGCGCATGTTGCTGGAATCGAATTTGCGGGTGGCACTGGCGAATAATCAATTCCAGCTGTACTACCAGGTGCAGGTCAATTCCGAAGGCAAGCTCATCGGTGCTGAAGCTCTGCTACGCTGGATACATCCTGACCGCGGTTTTATTTCACCGGCAGACTTTATCCCGCTGGCAGAAGAAACCGGCCTCATCATCCCTATAGGTTTATGGGTGCTGGAAACTGCCTGTGCCCAGCTCAAGCAATGGGAAAGCAGCAAAGAAACCCGTCATCTGACCCTGGCCGTGAATGTCAGCGCCAAGCAATTCCAGCAAGCGGATTTTGTCGAGAGCCTCAGTGAAATCATACACAGGCACAAGATTGATGCAACACGCCTGAAGATAGAACTCACCGAGAGCACCGTGCTTGACAATGTCGATGCCACCACCGAGAAAATGCATGAATTGAAAAAGCTGGGCATCGCTTTTTCCATGGATGATTTTGGCACTGGTTATTCTTCACTGGCTTACTTGCAGCGTCTGCCGCTGAATCAGTTGAAGATAGATCAGTCTTTTGTACGTGACCTCAGCCATGATGAAAACGATGCGACCATTGTGCGCGCCATCATCTCATTGGGCGTCAACCTGGGTTTGAACGTGATTGCCGAAGGGGTGGAAACCAGTGCCCAGCGGGCGTTTTTGATTGCGCATAACTGCTATGCCTTCCAGGGCTATTATTTTTCCAAACCCTTGCCGCTGGAAGGCTTTCTGGCGTTATTGAAACCACCAGAGATAACGCTGGAATCAGACGAGATTCAATAAACGCACATCAAGCTTGCCACCCTGCATCGGCGGGCACCAGAAATAGCTGCCCGTCTGCGGCATGGTGAACTGGAACAGGGCATCAGTGACACCATCTTCTGCACCCGACATGCGTTTCAACTGCACTTCAAACGGGTAGAAAGAATTGGCGAAAGCAACAAAATACAGGCCCGCCTTGTCCAGCGCAGACCAGGGCATGGAACGCCTCAGCATGAAAGCCTCAGGCGTGAAATCTTCCTGTGCAGTACGCTTGACGTGGGCTGATTCTGGCGCATCTTCGAGTTCTTCATTATCGCTGCGGCGGCGGCCAACTGCATTGTCCTGGTCTGCTGTTGCCATGGCATCAAAGCGATCAAATTTGTGCAGCCATTGCTGGATGGCGACAAAGCTTGAACCTGTCAGGCCGGGCGTGTCGCCCACAACAAAAGCTGCAGCGATGGCAGCATCGTCATGCGGATTTTCTGTACCGTCTTCATAACCGCTGAGGTCACGGCCCTCCTTGTATTTGAAGGCATCAACCTGCTGCTGCAATTCAAATGCCGGGGCCAGTACAGGCATGAGCTGATGTAATTGACGCACCAGGTCACCACGTTCATGCTGGCGCAACCAGCACCACAATGCGGCAGGTGTCGCCGGCAGGCGCATGCGGCTGCCTTCTATGCCGTGGAATTCTTTCATGCCTGCGATCTCGCTGCCCAATACTTGCAAGAGGCTGGCACCGAAACCGATGACCAGATTCTGACCATCGGTTTTTTCTGCGAGATCGCGTACTACCTTCTTGACGCTTGCTGCATCAGTACCTGCCTTGATATTCAGACTGAGATAAACGGCATGGGCAGGGGCTGCCTGCAATATGCCTTCCTGGAATAAGTTCATGTACTGCTCCACTTTTTTCGAATTGATTGAATAGCGACAAATTTGTTTAGCAAGCATAACGCATCTTGCTGAAATTCAGATTGCTCGCTACAATCAAACGCGAGGCAAATCGCTTCAACGTCGCTCGGACGGTTCCGGGCGCCCGTTCTTGCAGTCTTATGGACTGTAAGGGCTACGTACAATTCAGATGATGACAAATACAACTACTCCGCCGGGCCGGGGTTCTGCTGTTGAAGGCTCTTCTACGCCTGCAACAAAGTTCTCTTTCGCTCGTATCAACCGCCTTCCCCCTTACGTATTCAATATCACTGCCGAGCTGAAGATGGCTGCACGCCGTCGTGGCGAAGACATCATCGATATGTCCATGGGTAATCCTGATGGTGCGACACCTGCGCACATTGTTGAAAAACTGGTTGAAGTGGCACAGCGTCCTGACACCCACGGTTATTCTGCCTCCAAGGGCATCCCCCGTTTGCGTCGTGCAATTGCGCACTGGTACAAGAGCCGTTACGAAGTCGATATCAATCCTGACAGCGAAGCCATCGTCACCATAGGTTCGAAAGAAGGTCTGGCGCATCTTATGCTGGCGACGCTGGACAAGGGCGACACCGTGCTGGTGCCCAATCCCAGCTACCCCATCCACATCTATGGCGCGGTAATCGCCGGTGCCGATATACGCTCCATACGCATGAGCCCGGGCGTGGATTTTTTTGCCGAACTCGAAAGAGCGATACGCGAAACTTATCCCAAGCCTAAGATGATGATCTTTGGCTTTCCATCGAATCCCACCGCGCAATGCGTGGAGCTGGAATTTTTCGAGCGCGTGGTCAAGCTGGCCAAGGAACACAATATCCTGGTGGTGCATGATCTTGCCTATGCCGACATCACCTATGATGGCTGGAAAGCTCCGTCCATCATGCAGGTGCCCGGAGCACGCGACGTGGCCGTCGAATTTTTCACGATGTCCAAGAGTTACAACATGGCGGGCTGGCGCATAGGCTTCATGGTCGGTAACAAGGAACTGGTGGCAGCACTGGCCCGTATCAAGAGTTACCACGACTATGGCAGCTTCACGCCCGTGCAGGTGGCGGCGATTGCCGCACTGGAAGGTGACCAGAGCTGTGTCAATGAAATACGCGACCAGTACCAGCGTCGTCGTGATGTACTCGTCAAAGGCTTGCATGAACTGGGCTGGATGGTGGAAAAACCCAAGGCATCAATGTATATCTGGGCACACATCCCTGAGCATTATCGCCATCTGGGCTCGCTGGAATTTGCTAAGCAGGTTTTGGAAAAAGCCAAACTCTGTGTCTCACCCGGCATAGGCTTTGGTGAATATGGCGATGAATATGTGCGCTTTGCCTTAATTGAAAATGAGTCACGCATACGTCAGGCCTTGCGTGGTTTGAAAACCATGTTCAAGGATGATGGAGTGACAAAATAAGCACAATCACTATTGCTGTCTTGCGTGACTTGCTGTCACCCTGGGGAGAGTTGCGCCCGCAAGCAGCAAGTGAATGGCAGGGTGAAGTAGCCCTGCCTGCTGCCCTTGCCAGCTTCTATGAACAGCTAGGCCCCTGGGGTGAAATAGTCCATGAAAAAGTCGGGCCTACTGGTCTATCACTGAGCGCGGGCGGTAATCCTGTTGATATACCGATACTCAAAAACCTGTGGTCCCGCCAGGCTTGCTATCGCTGGCATGGTAATACTGGTGAGAGCCTGCCTGAGTGGCAAGAGCACTGGCTGGTGGTAGCGACCGAAGGCAGCAATCCCTTCATGCTCGATACCATATCAGGGCAAGTGTATTTTGCCCTGGCTGGTGGCAAGCCTGATTTCCAGTTGTTTGCACCAGATTTGCTGACGGCTTTTGCAGCCATCGCCTGCGTCGCGAATACCATGCGTGAACTGGATGAACAGGCTTTTGATGACACTTATGAATTGACAGCTTCTGCGCGTGCGCGAGTCACTCTGGATTTGAATAAACTACTGGCTGGCAGCGCAGATGCGAGTCAGATGCTGGCAGCCTGGCGCTGGTATTGCTAAGCGAACTATCAGTCTAAGGCGCCCGGCAGCCAAATTGTGCTGGCTGCCTCCAACGCCTGCTCTTTATTCCGCAATCTTACGCATCTCCGCATACAAATCTGCCTTACCTTCAAAACCTATGCCCGGCAATTCTGGCAGCATGATGTGGCCGTTGACCACCTTGACACCATCCGGGAAGCCGCCATAGGGCTGGAACAGGTCAGGGTAGGATTCATTACCACCCAGGCCAAGACCAGCGGCAATATTCAGCGACATCTGGTGACCGCCATGCGGGATGCAGCGTTTGGCTGACCAACCATGTTCACGCAGCATATCCAGCGTACGCAGGTATTCGACGAGACCATAGCTGAGGGCGCAATCGAATTGCAACCAGTCGCGGTCTGCGCGCATGCCGCCGTAGCGTATGAGATTGCGGGCATCCTGCATGGAGAACAGGTCTTCACCCGTCGCCATGGGATTGGGGTAGTAATTACGCAAGGTCGCCTGCAATTCAAAGTCCAGCGGGTCACCCGGTTCTTCGTACCAGAACAAGTCATATTGCGAGAGTGCCTTGGCATATTTGATGGCAGTATCGAGGTCAAAGCGGCCATTCGCATCCACCGCCAGCTTTTGCCCATCGCCGAGTACGCTGAGGATGGAGTCAATGCGGCGCAAGTCTTCATCAAGCGAGGCTCCGCCTATCTTTTTCTTGACCACGGTATAGCCACGGTCAATATAGCTGCGCATTTCATCCTTGAGTTTGTCGTGGTTCTGGCCGGGGTAGTAATAACCGCCCGCTGCATAGACAAAGATATTGCGGTCTGGCGTGCCATTGCCGTAACGCTCTGCCAGCAACTGGAATAGCGGCTTGCCCTCTATCTTAGCGACAGCATCCCAGACTGCCATGTCGATGGTGCCGATAGCGACTGAACGTTCACCATGACCACCGGGTTTTTCATTGGTGAACATGCAGTTCCATATCTTGTGCGGGTCCAGATTATCGCTTGCGTCATTGATGAGGCTTTCCGGCTCAGCCTCCAGCACGCGCGGGATGAAGCGTTCGCGCATGAGCTTGCCTTGCCCGTAGCGGCCATTGGAGTTGAAACCATAGCCGATGACGCGCTTGCCATCTCTGACCACGTCCGTCACGACCGCCACCAGACTCAGCGTCATCTTGCTGAAGTCGATGTAGGCATTGCGTATGGGTGAGCTGATGGGCACGGTTTGTTCGCGGATTTCTACGATTTTCATTTGGCTTTATCCTGATAGGTAATGGAGGGCAAACTTTGTATGACTAAAGTCTACTATTCATTCATACTTATATAATTCACTCATATTTAAACCATTATTTACTTCCAGTGAATATTGATATCGCCCCCGAGCTGACTTTTTTCGTGCTGCTGGCCAAGCTGGGTAGTTTGTCGGCTACCGCACGCGAATTGGGTATCACGCCGCCTGCGGTGACCAAACGCCTGATGCTGATGGAGCAACGCCTGGGTGTGCGGCTGGTTAACCGCACCACGCGCCGCCTGAGTCTGACCAGCGAAGGCGAGTCTTATCTGGCGCAGGCAACACAAATCCTGTGCAGTATCCGCGATATGGAAGAGTCGGTTTCCAGCAGTCGCGGCATACCCAAGGGTTTGCTAAGGGTAAATGCCACGCCAGGCTTTGGCCGTACCCATATTGCACCGCTGGTGTCACGCTTTGCCCATCTGCATGCAGAGGTGGAAGTGCAATTGCAACTGACCGACCGCCCCATAGGCTTGGTAGAAGAAGCCTATGACCTGGCGATACGCTTTGGTGAATTGCCGGATTCTCGTCTCGGTGCCCGCAAGCTCATGAGCAACCGGCGCTTTTTATGCGCTTCACCCGCTTATCTGAAACAGGCCGGGCATCCGCAGACTCCTGCTGAATTGCATCATCACCGCTGCATCCTGCACAGGCAAAATGATGATGTGTATGGCACCTGGCGACTAGAAAAAGGGCGCAAGCTGGAACTGGTCAAGGTACGTGGCGCAGTGTCGAGCAATGACGGCGACGTAGTGCTGAACTGGGCACTGGATGGTCACGGCATACTGGTGCGCTCGGAATGGGATTTGAATAAATACCTGGAAAGCGGCAGGCTGCAAATCGTCTTGCCTGCCTACACACTACCAGCGGCTGACCTTTATGTGTATTACCTGAGCCGCCGCCAGCAACCTGCCAAGGTCAGGGCGTTTATTGATTTTTTGGTGGAAGAGTTCAAATGAGAATCCGGCGGTAGCCGGATTTCATCAATGATTAGCTTTCCAGGTTCTCATGATGCGCGATGAGGCCACGCTTCCAGTAAGCAGCCACCCGCATGGCAGTACCAGCATGGCCTTTTTCTTCCGCCAGTATGCGGCGTGTCGCGGCCATGGTCGCAGCTTCACCGGCGCACCAGGCATAGCCATCACCCACTGGCAAAGGCAGGGCGCGCAGCGTATCCAGAAACTCTTGTGCGCTATCTACCCAGACTATGCTGATATCTGCTGCACTGCTTAATTCCCGACGTTCGGCTGGTGGCACTTGCAGGATGACGATGGCGCGCACATCGGCAGGCAATTCCTCCAGGCGTCGCGATATCGCTGGCAAGGCGGTTTCATCACCGGCCAGCAAATGCCATTCATAGTCGGTGGGGATAACTAAAGAACCACGCGGCCCGGCGACCGTGACGCCATGACCAACATCTGCCTGGCTGGCCCAGGCGGCAGCGGGGCCATCACCGTGTATGGAGAATTCCAGCACCAGTTCGCCCTTGGTAGCATCGTAATGCCTGGGCGTGTAATCACGCATGACGACATTGTCACTGTCGGCGCCCAGTATCAATTTAAGGTGATCATCAAAAGATGCACTGATAAAACCCGGCAGGTCAGCACCGCTGAGAGTGATACGGCGGAAGTGCGGGGTCGGGCTTTCAACACGGACAACTTGCAGATTACGGCGTTTGATTTCATGGCGTATGCGTTGTACGCGGCTGGTTTCAGAGGCTATACTCATTTATTCACCTATCAAATTAGTTGACAATATCTACTATAATGCGCAAAACAAATGACAATGTCAACCATTCTCAAGAAAATAATGAGGATGGGGTGCTGGACCTTATCCATACGGTCATGCATCAATACCGTTCCATGCAATACCAGGCCCTGCGCGATGGCCCGCATGACATCACGCATATGGAAGGCAAGGTATTGAGCTATTTTGGCCATTACCCTGGCTCTACCCAGAGTGATCTGGCCAAGCACAGTGGCCGCGACAAGGCGCAACTGGCCAGGCTGATCAAGGGCTTGCGTGACCAGGGCTTGCTTGATGCCGTTGCCGATGAAAGCGACAAGCGCAATGTCAGGCTGACATTGACTACGGATGGGCAAAGCGTATTGACAACATTACGCCAGCAAGCCAAACGCCTGAATACCCTGGCATTGAAAGATATGGCCAGCAATGAGCAGCAAGAGTTGCTGCAACTCTTGCAAAGAGTTAAAGTCAATCTGGATGCTGGGTCTTAAGAAGCTGTTGCAAGTTTAGGGCGACTGCCACCTGGTAGGGTGCGCCGTGCGCACCATTTTTTGGCTATGAGGGCGGTGCGCACGGCGCACCCTACACATTGACTTAGGCGGTATCTGTTTATTTATTTTTCAACAGTCTCTAGAGAAATTTTAGCTAAAAAGAATTATCAGATCATGAGTAAATACTGGAGTGAAGTTGTTCACAAGCTGAATCCTTATACCCCTGGTGAACAGCCAAAGATGGCCAGGCTCATCAAGCTCAATACCAATGAAAACCCTTACCCGCCTTCACCCCGTGTGCTGGCGGCGATACAGCAAGCCACCAATGCTGATCTGCGCCTCTATCCTGATCCCGGCTCGGAACATTTGCGTAGCGTCATCGCAAATTATCATGACCTGCAGGCAAACCAGGTTTTTGTCGGTAACAGCTCGGATGAAGTGCTGGCTCATGTGTTTCAGGCCCTGCTCAAACATCAGCGGCCTTTGCTTTTCCCCGATATCAGCTACAGCTTTTATCCTGTGTATTGCGGCTTGTATGAAATCGCCCACCGCAGCGTACCGCTGGATGCAGAATTCCAGTTGAACGTGGAAGATTATCTGCAAGAAAATGGCGGGATTATTTTTGCAAACCCGAATGCGCCAACTGGCTGCGCCGTGCCGCTGGAAAAAATCGAATTCCTGCTGCAACACAATAGCGACAGCGTCGTTGTCATTGATGAAGCCTATGTCGATTTTGGTGGTGAGACTGCGATTGCTTTGATAGACCGTTACCCCAATTTGCTGGTCGTGCACACGCTGTCAAAATCGCGCTCGCTGGCTGGTTTGCGAGTAGGTTTTGCGGCAGGGCATGCAGATTTGATTGCGGGTCTGAACCGTGTCAAAAACAGTTTCAACGCTTACCCGCTGGACAGGCTGGCAGTAGCTGGCGCGATCGCTGCATTTGAAGACCAGGATTATTTTTTGCAGACTTGCCAGGCAGTGATGGCGACACGCGACAGGCTGGCGACAGATATGCGGGATTTGGGTTTTGAAGTCTTGCCGTCAGCGACGAATTTTATCTTCGCCCGTCATCCTCGTTTTGCGGCAGAAGAAATTGCCATGAATTTGCGTCAGTCCGGCATCATCGTGCGCCATTTCAAACTGCCGCGCATCAATGAATTTTTGCGCATTTCCATAGGCACTGATGAAGAATCCGCCTCACTGGTTTCTGCGTTGAAGCTATTGCTCCATCCCGCCTGACCTGAATACAGGCTCAGTACATTCTTGCTTGCAGACTGCGAATCAGCAGTTCTGCAAATGAGTATTCTCGTCATCACAAAACAGATCACTCCTGTCTCAGAGACTTCACTGTCACGCACATGCAATACGCAAGTTGACAGGAAATATAAATTAATTTTTAAGCATGATTAAAATATATTTTTAACTTTGCGTAACATTTCCAAATATTTTCATTTATGCTACTGCTCAGTGTAAAGGATGTCGAGGCGACTCAGTATGCGTACCGGTTTGCCTGATGTTTGCCTGGTGTTTTCCTTATTACTAGCTAGGCTACAGGGTCTGAACAATTCTGCTCCTTATGAATAGCACAGCTGTTGTAGCCCCGTTTCACTTACCTGGCTTGTAATCAGACCATAAAGCAATTCCAACAATAAATATTTGATGTAATGGACACGATGATTAACTGCAGTTTCACCAAATTTTCCCGGCTATTATTGACGATCAGCTATTTTGTATGTTCTCTTGCGTGTGCGAGAGAGCATTCGGATGTGGATCAAAATATCGATGCAATAAAATTGCAACATGAAGTACAGGGTGTCCGTGAATTTAAATTAAACAATGGAATGGCATTGCTATTCATTCCTGATACCCGTCAAAGTACAGTAACAACTCACCTGATTTATCGCAGTGGCTCCAGCAAGGAAAAATATGGGCAAAAAGGCCTCGCACACTTGCTTGAGCATTTGCTTTTAATTGAGTCAGTGGCAACCGCCAAAAAAAATTCTCAAGGACATATACAAAGTCTCAAGGTGAAAGGAGTTACCAATTTTGATTTTACAGATTATCAAACCTGGCCCGGTTCTGATATAAAAACGCTCAAATTTGCGTTGCAATACAGTTCTTCGATGATGGCGAGTTTCAATGCCACGCCTGAACAGCTGGAGGAAGCAAAGAGCCAAGTTATTAACGAAAGAGAAAATACGGAAGCCGGTCGCTTCAATTTTTTACTACGTGAAGCCACGTCACATCTTTTCACCTGGCATGCCTATGGCAGAGACCCACTAGGAATACCTAGCGATGTGCAAAATCTTACATTGAGCGATATGCGGGAATTTTGGTATCAACACTACAGACCTGAAAATGCGACACTCATCATCAGTGGAAAATATGATGAAGCCGACATGCTCAATACGGTGCTGCAATTATTTGGCCCCATCAGCAAAGCCAGGTATGAAGAAAAGCCTATTGTTACTGTTGAACCACCGCAGAATGGTGAACGTGAAATTGTCTTATTGAGAAAAACCACGGCACCGTATTCAATCATTTCTTACCGGGCGGTGGATATCAATCATCCTGATGCCGCGGCCATGGAATTGTTAAGCAGAGTCCTGAATTCCACAGAAAGAACAAAAAATGATTTTTCTGACCTGGGAAAAATAAAGAGTACCAGAGCCAGTTACATGTTGCTTCAGCAGGCAGGCTTGTTGATGTTTGGTATAGACTTTCAGTACGGGATCAGTGAGGGTATATTCAAAACCAAATTTATTGACGTACTTGAGAATCTTCCAAAACAGCCGATCACTGAGCAAGAGTTTTTAAAAGCAAAGAAAGCTGCTGCCAAGGATCATAAGCACATCACGGAAAATGCAGATGAATTGGCTTTTAAACTCCTCACTTTTATAGCCGGAGGTAATTGGCAGCGCTACTTTACTCTGCAACAAGACATACAAAATTATGACCTGACCCAACTTCAGAAAAAAGGGGAAGAGTGGATTACTTCTTCGAACAGACTTGCAATAACTCTCAGAGAACCTGTCAGGCGCTGATATTGAACATCATGGCAATTATTTTACTAAATGAGTGCTCAAGAATGTTGATCATCAATGTCACAGCATGTGCTAGCTCTACCGTATGGCGCAGCTGTTGACATGCGGGCGACGGTTGCGCAGAAGATGCCGTGTGCCCGAAGCTGATTTACGAGGCCAGTTTCATAATATGGAATTGCCCCTTCTTCACTCTGGCCACAGGGACAACACCAGCTCCTCTATATTATTCGGATCATTGAGTTTCTTTTTAGCCTCTGCCCAGTCGGCAGGGGCGGGTATGGTTTTTTTGGTATGCACGGCAGTATCTATCGCCATCTTGATACCAAATACCAGGATGCCACTTTGTACATCGACTGGCGGGATTTTTTTGATGGTTTCATAAATCTGGTTATCGTAGTATGCATCCACCGCCGGTGTCATGTCCAGCCAGCAGGTGACTTCGCCATCAGAACGTATTGCCACGACAAGATAACCAGCACTAGCCGGCATTTTGACTTTTTTGAGGGCCTTGTAAATCTGCGTTTGCAAGGCACGGGTATAGCGGCCAAAGGTATCAACATTGATGCCTTTTTTTTCCAGCTCAGCTTGCGACTGGAAAAAATAGACAGAATCAAAACGCGTTTCTGCTGCCTGCGTCAGAGTGGAAATACACAGCAATAATGTCGCCAGCAGCAGTTTCATGGTGGTCTCAATTCGTCTCACTTAGTCTCAATTCGTCTCACTCGGTCTTACCGGATTTTACTTATTCACGAATACGCCAGCTTCACGGTTTTTTTGTACGTCATTCCAGGGGAAGACCTTGCCATTCATGGCGACGTGCACACCGGCTGGCAAGAGTTGCGCCGCGCTGCAGGCAAAACCCAGATTGAAGAAGGCATCTGAATTGGCGATTTCGTAAGGGATCATGGCGCCGGTAAATACGATGGTCCTACCCAGATTGGCTGCGCCCAATACTTCTGCCGTTTCACGCATGGTGTCGGTGCCGTGGATGATGACAATCGCTTTTTCTGCGGACTGCTGGCAAGCCTGCAAGACGGTATTGCGGTGGCTGTCGTTCATGTCCAGGGAATCTACCAGCATGCAGACTTCCAGCTCTACCGGTATCGTCAGACGCGCACGCTTCAGCACTTCAGGCAGGTGGCTGTCTGCAAAGCTGAGCTTGCCTGCCAGTTCGTCATAATGTTTGTCAAAAGTGCCGCCCGTGGCGATGATGCGCAAAGTCATGATCTTGTCTCTGTAGATAAAGGATTTGTAAAATTTTAGATTAGACACATTGTAACGCGCATAGGGGGCCAGTGAAAACTGCTACACTAAGCTGTTGCATTTCATCGCATACAGCTTGTTGATACATCCCGGATACACCAGAGATATATGAAACCGATAGCCCCCGGAACCGTTATTTTTCACCGCCATCGTGGATATGGCGTGTTGACTGCCGTGAACCTGCTCAGTGGCTGGGTGGCGGCGCGTTTTGGTGATGAAAAACGCACCCTGGATTTGAACTTATCCACAGATGAAGTCCAGCATGCCGACGGCGAACCCATACTGTTTCGCCGTACCCCGCCAGAACGCATGCCGCATGCGCGTCTGATGGCCGTGGTCAGGGACTTGCATGCTGCCGGTTATCAAAAACTCTATCTGTATAGCTGGCCCAAGGCGTCTGGCCTGCACTGGCGCTGGCAGTTATTCACTGGCCCGCGCAACTGGATGCAAAGACCCTGGCGTGAAGGCTGGTATGGATCAGGTGCCGATTACAATTTCAACCCTGTCATGGGCTGGGGCGATGCCCCCGGTGCCAGCACGGCAGAGCTGATAGAAGCGCTGGCGCGCTTTGATCCGGCTGGCTTGGCGAATGCACTGGGTCAGGATGAAGACCATACGGCCTGGTTTGCCTCAGTCTGTGATGCCTTGCTGCCGAATTATGCCTATAGCCTGGGGGCAGATACCCCAGAACAGCCCTTGCCGCTATACCTGCCCGTAATCGCCGTGCGCCAGCGTCTGCCAGACTGGCAAGGTGAAGGCCTGGCCTATCCACCTGGATGGGAAAAAACCTGGAGCCCCGACAGCCTGCAACGCCGCCAGCAACAGCGCGCCGTGGTCAGGCATGATGTCATACCTACCAGTTGGAGTTTGCCGCTGGAATTTTAAAAACAAGCTTAGTCGTCGCAGGTAACTACGTAGGAGCGGCTTTAGCCGCGAACAACTTGCCGTGTCGGCATTTTAAGTGGCTCAGAGATTCGCGGCTGAAGCCGCTCCTACAAGACACAAATAGTGGGTAGCCGTCAGCTCAGCTTATTTTTTTGGAAAGATGGTGACAACTCAGGTCGAAGCCATTATTCAGATACAGTCTGTGAGCATCGTGCCTTTGATAGCCGGTATCAAGATGCAATTCGCTGCAATTCAAGATCTTTGCCTGCAGTTTTACCCATTCCATCAGCGCTGACCCCAAACCTGCGTTTTTCTTTTGCGGGTGGGTGATCAAGTCATCAAGATAGAGTATCTTGCCCCAGGCCAGATAATGCTGCACGCGATAACCGGCAGCAGCAACTACCTCACCATCCATATAGATACAGGCAATGGTATAGCCTTCAGATACCTGGGTTTGCACACGGCTGACGAACTCTTCTTCATCCAGGTGTGGCCGCAAGTAGCTAAATACGGTGTAGCACTGACGTATATTTTCTGCATGGCTGGTATCAACTATGCTCACTTCGTATTTCATGTCCATGCCGTTTCCCCCTTTAGCCAAGAATCATGAGCCCAGTGATTCCCACAGGTTGTCCCAGTCATTCGGCTGGAAACTGCCTTCGCGCTTCAGGACCAGCTGGCCTTTGGGATTGATCACAAAATGCGTAGGCTGGCTGACGATAGTGCCAAAGTTATCCTTATACCCCGGTGTATTGCGCCAGATGATGGGAAAGCGCTGCTCTGCAGGCACGGCCAGATTGATCAGTTGTACATAAGAATCAAAATCTTTCTTGTCTGCATCTATATTAATCGCCAGCAAAACAAAATTACGTTTCATATTGCCAACATAAAACTCACGCATGAGCTTCAAGTCGCGTGCGCACAGATTGCAACCCGCCGTAAAAAAACTGACCAGCAGTGTCTTGCCTGCGTAATCGCTGATGGCCAGTTTCTTGCCATTCAGCTCAGCCCCTTGAAAACTCATCTGCTGGCTATCTTTGCCTGTCTGTGCGGACACAGAAAAACTGGCCACGGCCAGCGTGGCTGCAGTAAGAACGCTGAGTAATTTTGTTTTGTTCACGATAGGGACTTTCTATAAATGTATATGCTTATACGTGAATAATACGACAGATATAAATTAGTCGTCGCCTTGATCCATCTGCTTACAGAAAATTATTTCAATACTGCCAATGTAGAACTCATTTCATCCTTGATGTGACTCCATGCCTGCTCTGCCCGTACGCAAAAACAGGTTCACTGCGTCTGTGGATTACTGAACGTATACTCAAAATATGCGACCACCTCGCGTACCAGCGAATAGGCATCGCGCACTTCGTAGTGCGTGGAATGGACATGTCCTACCGTCTCAACACCGTATTTTTTCATCGCCAGCTGGAAGCGTGCAATGTGAAAAAACTGGCTGGCCAGCATCGTGGTTTTCCAGTTTTTTTCCCTCATCAGGGCAGCGGTATTTTTTGCCGTGGCAAACGTGGTGATACCCTGATTGTCGGTAAACACAGCCGCATCTGGCACACCATGATCAACCAGGTATTTTTTCATGACGGCAGCTTCATCATGGCCTTCTTCGCCCATGCCGCCACTGACCAGGATGGCTTTGCATTTTTGTGCCGCAAATAAATGCATCGCAACATCAAGACGGCCACGCAAGCGCTCGGATGGCTTGCCATCAGGGTTAACCGTATTGCCTGGTACGACGACCACATCCGCCATCACGATCTGGTCACGCAAACCCAGGGTAGAAATGGCCGCAGCCATGAACAGGAGGCAGATCAGCAAACCCAGGCTGAATTGTTTGATTTTCTTTTGCAGTGAATAAGGCATGGAAGCTAGGGATTAATAAAGACGAACCCGCATGCTAAGCCTTTTCACAGGGGATTGCAAAAAGATGCACTCATGCCGACAACACTGCCCTGCGGTTAATTTGCCAGGATCGCGCCCATTGGTTGAAGACATCGGCAGGCATGGGCCGGCAATAATGATAGCCCTGGGCAATGTCACACCCCATGTCTTTCAGTTGTTGCTCCGCCCTGGTACTTTCTACGCCCTCGGCAACCACCCTGAGATTGAGGTTATGTGCAAGTTGTATCGTCGATAGCACGATGGCACGGCTGCTGGCATCGGTTGCCATGCTGCGCATGAAACTCTGGTCTATCTTGAGTTCATCTATCTTCAGGTCCTTGAGACTGGACAGGGAAGTATGCGCGGTGCCGAAGTCGTCTATGGACAGGCGAAAGCCCAGCTTGTGCAGGCTCAGCATGTTTTGCAGTGCGGTCTCGGGGGTATCGGCAAAGCTAGCTTCGCGCAGTTCGAGGACGATGGCCTCGGCAGGTATATTGTATTCTTTGAGCAGGTCACGCACATCATCAATCAGTTGATGGTCGAGTATGCAGCGCGCTGACAGGTTGACCGAGACAAACAAGTCCAAGCCTTCGGCACGCCACCTGGCAAGCTGGCCAAAGGCTTCGCGCATGGTCCACAAAGTAAAGGCTTTGATGAGGCCGGATTTTTCTGCGATGGGGATGAATTCTGCGGGGGCGATAGGCCCGGATACCGGGTCTATCCACCTGGCCAGGGCTTCGGCACCAATGACGGCACCGGTTTGCAAATCTATCAGGCCCTGGTAATGCAGGCTGAGCGCGTTTTTTTGCAGGGCTTCATGCAGTTGTACAAAGAGCAGTTGCTGCCGGTTGAATTGAAGCTCCATTCTTTCATCGTAAAAAGCCAGACCCTGGTTGGCGAATTGCGCCTGTAACATGGCCTGGGCCGCCTTTCGTAGCAGGGTTTCTGCATCACTTGCGTGGCTGGGGAAACTGGCGACACCTATGGTGTGATCGATATGGACGGCATAGTCATTGATCTTGTATTCAAGGCGAAAGGCCAGTACGTCCCGGATGATCTCGCTGGCATTGATGTCTTCAGTATGCTTGCGGTATATACAGACAAATTCATCGCGTCTGACGCGGGCAAAAATACCCCGTGAACCGACAGTCGCCGTCATGGTCGCGGCGATATTGCGTATCAGTTTATCGCTGGCGTCCGGGCCGATGAGATTGGCGGTCTCAAACATTTTTTTCAGGCGTATATGTGCCACCAGCAGGGTGTGGCCACGCTCCTGGGCGTTGGCGATTTCCCTGCTCAGGATATCCAGCAGGCGCAGGCGGTTCGGCAGGCCGGTGACACCATCCTGGTAGGCTGACAATTCCAGCCTGCTGACATAATCACGGGTCTTGGCCTGCATGCCCTGTTCACTGACATACAGCTTTTCTTCGAGTTGGCTGCGGCTGAAATTATAGGCAAGCGCAATGGCGGAATAAAACAATAACGCTGCACTGGCCTGCAATACGAATTTTTCATCATAGGCATAAGCAAAAGGAAAAATGCTGCTGCCCGCCAGCATGCTGAACGCCATGGCAAGCAGCCACACCAGGCTCCATTGTGCCCCTTGGCGCTGCCCCTTGAGCCATAAAGCCAGGAAAGGAAAAGCATAGATCCACAAGATGCCACTGCCAGCAATCCCCCCCAGCAAACCGAGGGCGACACTGGCCAGCAGGGCAAACAGCAAGAGCAGGGATTCGGCCATGGCCAGCAATTTTTCATGGCTGGACATAAAAAATGCCGCCCCCAGCATGAGCACGGCAGTCATGGCAACGATGATGCCGGGCAGGGGATAGCCGGACTGCAGATAATTGGCCAAAGCCAGCAACAGCGCACCTGGCAAGGCCACATACACAAGCTGCCTGACATGAGGCTTGCGTTGATGGACACTGAGCTCATGCCGGGCCAGCATGCCCAGCACGCCCTTTACTGTTCCTGTATGTGGCATCAATAGTCTCATCGCAAGGCTCTCCCAACATCAGTGGATATGGACGAAGCGCGGGGTTGTAGAGGCAATGTGCAGTTCAGGAATGATAGCTCGGCAGCAATCATCAAAACATTCCAGATGACTGAAATTGAATACCGCGTATATGCACCTGTTCTTTATTCTCTGACCTGACTTTGATGCTAGAGTTTAGTGCATTTTTTACAAAATTAAAGTATTTGCAATGTTATTTTTGAAATATTTTCCCACATGTTGGAAAACAGGCAAATCATGCCGGGCAAGATTTTGTGTGCGACCCGGCATATACCCATTCCTTCAGATTACCCAGCCTGCAAAATATTCTGAGGATTGCCATTGGCAAAATCGACGATGTTCTGGAAAGCAATGCGGAAATACAGTTCATAGCTGCTTTGCTCTACATACCCCAGATGCGGGGTAGCCAGGACATTTTCCCTGTGCAAAAGTGGGTGATCAGGGGAGACAGGTTCACTCTCGAAAACATCAATCGCAGCAAAGCCGGGGCGCCCTGCATCGAGTGCTGCTTCCAGTGCGCCTTGTTCCACCAGTTCTGCGCGGCTGGTATTGACGAACAGGGCATCCGGCTTCATCAGCGCCAGATCAGCCTGGCTGACGATGCCGCGGGTCGCATCGTTCAGGCGCAGGTGCATGCTGATGATGTCGCATTCAGCAAAAAAAGCTTCCTTCGATGTTGCTACCAACAAACCGTCTGCGGCGGCCTGCGCACGGCTAGGTTCGCGTCCCCAGACCATGACTTGCATGCCAAAAGCCTTGGCATAGCCAGCGATCATCTTGCCTATCTTGCCATAGCCCCAGATACCCAGGGTACGCTTCTTCAGGACGCGGCCCAGCTGGTTGTGGGCGGAGTGTAGTGAAGAGCTCTGCCAGACTCCATCCTGCAAGAGTTGTGCGTAATTAGTTAGCTTGCGTGACGCCGCCATGATCAGGGTCCAGGTCAGCTCAGCCGGTGCTGTCGGGTCACCTATGCCCTCGGCGATGGCAATACCCAGTTCGTGAGCAGCGGCAATTTCTATATTGCCTGCGACTTTGCCAGTCTGCGAAATGAGTTTCAGATTCGGCAGCTTTTGCATCAGGGCACGGTTCAGGCGGGTGCGTTCACGTATCAGCACGACGGCATCAAAGGGCTGCAGGCGTATCGCTAGTTGGCCGGTACCAACAGCCGTATTATTGAAGACTTGGACTTCGTGGTCCTTCAATAATTCAAAGCAAGGCAGCTGCCGGACTACGTCCTGGTAATCATCAAGTATGGCTATTTTCATGGTTTGTCCTCATTCGTCCTTATACATTCTTTAAAATCCGGGAAAATCTTTATTCCAGCTTTTATTCAGATTTGCGTTGAAAAATCTTCACTTTCATAAAACGTAAAACAATGATAATGAAACTGAGGCAAAATTCGCTTCCGGCCAGACTCGCGTGTACAATGTTCGCCTACGTAGCTTTTAGATTCTTCCGCCCCGCGCCATCCTGCCGGGCGCAAGCCAGGAGCCAAGACACCCTCTTGTCTTCGTATTATCCGACAGAACCGCCGCTATGGTGTTCGCCTTGCTTGAGCGCTCCTGCGATCGCATCGCCACAATCTAACGACGATCCTGCCGTGCCGCTACACCGATTTTTTTATTGAAATGGCATTGGAGGTAGTATCGTGAATCAACCCATCATGAAAGGTGTGGCTGCATTAAACGCACCCGCTTACGTGAAACATCAGAAATTGATCAACTGGATCGCCGAAATGGCGGCTTTGACCAAACCTGACAATATCTATTGGTGTGACGGCTCGCAAGAAGAGTATGACCGTCTGTGCGCACAAATGGTTGCCGCTGGCACCATGAAAAAGCTTAATGAAGCCAAGCGCCCTAACAGTTACCTGGCTTGCTCCGACCCGTCGGACGTCGCCCGTGTAGAAGACCGCACCTATATCTGCTCGACCAACAAGGAAGATGCAGGCCCGACCAATAACTGGATGGCCCCGGCAGAAATGCGCGCCACCCTGAACCCCATGTTTGATGGCTGCATGCGTGGCCGCACCATGTATGTCGTGCCTTTCTCCATGGGCCCATTGGGCTCACCTATCGCCCATATCGGCGTGGAATTGTCTGACTCGCCTTACGTTGCCGTCAACATGCGCATCATGACGCGCATGGGCCAGGCTGTGTATGACGTACTGGGTACGGACGGCGATTTTGTCCCTTGCGTACATACTGTAGGCGCGCCTTTGGCAGAAGGCCAGGCTGACGTGGCATGGCCTTGCAATAACACCAAATATATCGTGCATTATCCAGAAACGCGCGAAATCTGGTCTTTCGGTTCCGGTTATGGTGGCAATGCGCTGCTGGGCAAGAAATGCTTTGCCTTGCGTATCGCCTCCACAATGGGCCGTGACCAGGGCTGGCTGGCAGAACATATGCTGATCCTCGGTGTCGAATCGCCAGAAGGCAAGAAGCATTATGTGGCAGCAGCTTTCCCGTCTGCCTGCGGCAAAACCAATTTCGCGATGCTGATCCCCGCCATCAAGGGCTGGAAAGTCACAACCATTGGTGATGACATCGCCTGGATCAAACCTGGTGCAGATGGCCGTTTGTATGCGATCAACCCTGAAGCCGGTTATTTTGGCGTGGCACCTGGCACCAATACCGCCACCAATTCCAACTGCATGGCGTCTTTGACGGCCAACACCATCTTCACCAATGTCGGCCTGACCGATGATGGCGATGTCTGGTGGGAAGGCATGAGCAAGGAAGCGCCAGCGCACCTGATCGACTGGCAAGGCAAGGACTGGACACCAGAAATAGCCAAGGAGACTGGCCGTAAAGCCGCCCATCCAAATGCACGTTTCACGGTGGCCGCAACACAAAACCCGGTCATCGATGCAGCCTGGGATGACCCGGCTGGCGTGCCTATCTCGGCCTTTATCTTCGGTGGCCGTCGCTCAACGACAGTGCCTCTGGTGACTGAAGCCCGCAACTGGGTAGAAGGCGTCTATATGGCAGCGACCATGGGTTCTGAAACCACGGCTGCTGCCGTTGGCCAGCAAGGCGTGGTGCGTCGTGATCCATTCGCCATGTTGCCGTTCATGGGCTACAACATGAGCGACTATTTCCAGCACTGGCTGGACATGGGCAAGAAGATAGAAGCCGCTGGCGCGACACAACCAGCGATTTTCTGCGTCAACTGGTTCCGTACAGATGACAACGGCAAATTTGTCTGGCCAGGTTTTGGCGACAATATGCGCGTGTTGAAATGGATGCTGGAACGCATAGAAGGCCAGGCCAATGGTGTGGAAAACATCTTTGGTGTCACCCCTACTTTTGCTGATTTGAACTGGGAAGGTTTGAACTTCACGCAAGCGCAGTTCGATACCATCACATCCATTGACAAGGCCGCCTGGGATGCAGAGCTGAAACTGCATGCCGAGCTGTTTGAAAAACTGGCTTACCATTTGCCAGCCGATCTGGAAGCGACCCGCGTCGCCCTGGAAAAACGCCTGGCGGCATAAGCCATCGTTTTCTGGCAATGACAAAAACGCGGCTACGGCCGCGTTTTGTTTTTTGCACAAGCTGGAAATACTGGCGCAAGGGGTGTATAAATAAGGTCAGCCGCTATTACTCCACGATGCTTATTCTCCCGGAAACCGCATGCGCCTGTCCACCATCTGGCTGTTGCTAATGCTCACAGGCAGCATGCTGCTGTCATCAGTCCCGGCACAGGCTCAGACAAAAAATCGCGAAGAACACAGGCTGGATATATCACTGTCGGACATCAACCGCCCGAGCACTGTCATGGCGCAAAGAGTGTTGAGCAAGGCTTATGAACAACTGGGCATCAAGGTCAATTTCATTGCCACGCCAGCAGTACGTGCCATCAGCATGTGGAATGCAGGCCGGCTGGATGCCATTTCTGCCAAGGTCATAGATACTGGTTTGTCGGACTCCATCAAAGTCGATATACCTATTGTCTATGAAGAAGCCGTTGTGTTTGCGACCAAAAAGAATATCAACGTGGATGGTTTTGCTAGCCTGAAACCGTATGTAGTCGGTTATGTCAACGGCATCCCTTATCTTGAAGACAGGCTCAAAAATGTGCCACAAAAAGAAACTGCACCCGGCCTGGAATCCCTGTTCAGAAAACTCGATGCCGGGCGCACCGATGTTGCCATCGACTCACGCTTCAGCTTTTGCCTGGTGCGCAAACTGGGCCTGAACCGGATACATATACTGGAGCCATCACTGGAAAAAAGGCTGGGCTATCATTTCCTGCATGCCAGACACCAGCAAATCGCGTCCGCCCTGGAGCCAGTACTACGCAATATGGAAAAAGATGGCAGCATTAAAAAGATACAGGAAGAAGTCATGCAGGAGTTTATGGAACAATGCACAGGCCTGACGGATGCCAAAAACAAAAAAGCCGCAGGTTAAATTAATCTGCGGCTCTTCAATAAAACTAACTGACTACATCCATCAACACTGATCAACGATGCACTGGCAATAATGCAGGCTTGCGTTTCAAGCCACTTTTTGCCGTGGCTTCTTCAGAAGCCTGCATGATGCCTCTGGCACTCAGTGCGGCTTCGCTACCGACTGGCTTGCTGAGCATGCGCGCCAGCTTGTTGACCAGGGGCTTGCTGATATAGGCAGCCGGAAAAGCGATAGGCCATACTGTCAGCCAGGCTTCCATCCAGGCAGCCATGAAATCATGTCCATAGCCCATCCACATCAGGCGCAGGACTGCAGTTGCCACCAGACTCACCAGACCTGTTGTCAGTATGGTCGGCAACATTGATGCCAGACTACGGGAACCAGCCACCGCGCGTGGCTGGCGTACCTGTTGTTGCGCTACTACCGTGCTCTGTACAGCAGCACCAGCCATGGAATAAGCAGATGAATGTTGCATAATACCAATTACTTATTTAATCGTGCTATGTTTAGTCAGGGGCGCTTAGTCAGGGGCGCTCAGCCACGTGCAGCCAGGGCACGCAATTCAGCAGCCATGTTAGGCGAGCTGCGGTCCAGGTCATTGGCGATACGGCGGATAGTCAGCATATTGCGCAAGTTACGTGAAGCTGTTTTTTCTTCACGGGATTGTTTTGGGCTGATCACCAGCAAGGCTGCGCGCAACATGCCCATCAGCATAGGTTTGAACACGATCAGCATGGTGGCCAGAATGCCCAGTCCCAGCAATGGACGGGCGGAAGCAACAACGGCGCTGATAGCGATTTGGGAAACTGGCAGTGCACTGGCTGCAGGGAAGGCGATATTCAGGAAAGTCATGATTTACTCCACTCTTTTTTTAAACACTTAAACACTTTGTAATGACGTCATAATATTGCAGTGCATCATATAATTCTAATTTTGATTTACCATATCAATTATGCTGTTTATGAATAATTGTCAGTAAGTATTGGTCATTTATTAACCGGAGCAAATAACGTGAATTTTCTGACATTGGATTTGAATCTTTTGCGTGTCTTTGATGCAGTCATGATCGAGCAGAACCTGACACGAGCGGCAGACAAGCTGGCCATGACCCAGCCCGCCGTTTCCAATGCACTGAAACGCCTGCGTCATTCGCTCGGTGATGAGTTATTGATACGTACAGCCTATGGCGTCAAGCCTACGCCGCGTGCAGAGATATTGTGGCCAGCGATACGCCAGGCCCTGTCCGCCCTCGAAAGTGCGATTGCCCCGACCAGCTTTGATGTATCACAGGCACAAACCACCTTCAGGATGGCGATGTCGGATGCAACTGCGGCGCTGTGGATGCCTACCCTCGTCAACGTGCTGGAAAAAGAAGCACCGCGCGTCAATGTGCGCATGGTACCGCTGACCACGCGGGAGCCGCGCCCCATGCTCATGCGCGGTGATATTGATATTGCTATCGGCTTCTTCCCTGGCGTGGTGGCCCAGCTCACAGGCGGGCAAGGGGCGGCGAATAGCGCGATCCGGCATGAGAGGCTGTATTCCGGCCATTATGTGGTTGTCATGCGGCGTGGTCATCCACTGGCGAATAAAAAACTGACGCTTGATGATTATTGCAATGCCAGGCATTTGCTGGTGAGTTTTTCTGGCCGTGCCCATGGTCTGGTCGATGAAGCCCTGGCCCAGATGGGGCGCGAAAGACGCATAGTATTAACAGTCAATCAATTTTTTACCAGTGGCCGCGTCGTATCCAATTCGGATTTGCTGACGGTATTGCCACGCCATCTGGTTGCCGCAACCGGCATGACAGGCGGCCTGGTCTGGAAAGAACTACCTTTCGCCATGCCAGACGTGCACGTCGATATGCTGTGGCATGAACGTGACAGCCGTAACCCGGCCCACCAGTGGATACGTGGCAATCTGGTTGATATGACGCACTCGAACCTGATTACCGAACTCGAACATGAAATAACACTCGATACCTGAAAGCTGAGAACAAAATCAGATCAAGATAAATTCAGGCAAAACAGTATTATCAACAAGCAAAGATGGAAGAACAGCGGGAATTTGCTTACTATTGTGGCAGCCAGCGTGGCAGCGAGCTTAGCCGGCGACCAATTCTATGCCTGAAACCGGCTGTTACGGTACAGTGCAACATGACATGCATGAGATTTAAGCTATCGATATGAGCACCGTCCGCAACACTTGCTTACGCTTCCTGTTACTGCTCGCAGTTTGCCTGGGCTGTTGTGCGACGTTTGCACATGCCGCAGTCCTCAGGCTTGATGATGGTAAAAATGAAATTCCCTTGGACTCTGCCTTCCAGATATTTGAAGATAAAAGCGCCAGGATGGAAATCGCTGACCTGCTTAAACCATCGAGTAACGCAGAGTTCAAGCCACTGCGCGGCAATCTGAATGTATCGTTTTCCAAATCCGCATTCTGGCTGAAGCTGGATGTGCAAGGCAGCCAGGCCGCTTTGGCGCAGCAATGGCTGATGGAATTGTCACCAGTCATCATTGATGATATCCGTCTCTACCAGGTCCACCCGGATGGCAGCACGACGGTGCACCGCGCCGGTGACCGCCTGCCTTTTTCCAGCCTGGAACTCAAACACCATTACCCGCTGTTCCAGTTGCAATTGCCGGATACCCAAGTACAGCATCTGTATCTGCGCCTGCAAAGCAGCAGTGCGGTGTTCCTACGCGCCAGCCTGTGGGAATCACATGCCTTTGTCGAGCACTCCAGCCAGGTTGCTATGTTCATGGGCATTTACTATGGCGTGCTGCTGGCCATGATCGTATATAACCTGCTGCTGGCCATTTCTTACCGTGATGTAGCGCTGCGCTACTACCTGTTTTTATCTTGCGTGTCCTTGCTGGCAGGCATGAGCCTGAACGGCCATGTTGCGATGTATATCCTGCCTGACTGGCCAGAACTGGCAGATATATTGCCCAGCTTCCTGTCACCGCTGGTGGTCATGAGTTCAACCATGTTCATCGCCAGCTTTTTGCGCCTGCATGAAAAAATGCCGCGTATTAATAGCCTGTTTGTCTTCGCCCAGGTTGTCTGCATATTTGTCTCACTGGCAGTGCTGGCAGGTTATTACCAGCTGGTTGCCCCCTTGATGCAAATAACCGGCTTTGCCCTGATGATGGTGATCTTGCCTGTGTGCCTGCTGGTGGGTTTGCGCGGTTATCGCCCCGGTTACATCGTCTTGCTGGCATCTGCGACCTGGATCACTGGCCTGTCGCTGGTAGCGATACGCAATATGGGATTGCTGGGACCTAACTGGGCGACTGAATATGGTTTCCAGCTAGGTTCAGCCATAGAAGCCATTTTACTGGCTCTGGCCCAGGCTTATCACATCAGCCTAATGAAGAAAGAACACGCCCAGACCCAGGCAAAGCTGCTGGAGATATCACAGCGTACCGAGCAGGAACTTGATGCCAAGGTCAGGCAGCGCACTGCCGAGCTCGACGAGGCAGTTGCCAGCCTGCAAAAACTCGACAAGGACAAGAACGATTTCCTTGGCATTGCCGCCCACGATTTGAAAAACCCACTGACCAGCATCATAGGCATGAGCGACTTGCTGCGCAAACTGCAGCAAAACATGCCGGAAGACCAGCGCCAGAATTATCTGGAGCGCATCAGCAACAGCGGCCAGCGCATGATGCGCATCATCAGCAATTTGCTGGATGTGAATGCCCTAGATTCTGGCCACCTGCACCTGAAGCTGCAAAGCCTGGACTTGTCGAGGATATTGCAGGACGTGGCCCAGCAATATACCGAGATGCTCAAGGCCAAGGACTTGCAGGTCATACTGGATATACAGGAAGGCGTGATGGTCAGGGCAGACTTTGATGCCTGTGTACAAATCATTGATAACCTGTTGTCGAACGCCGTCAAATATTCACCGCTGGGCAAGCGTATCTGGCTCAGTGTCAGCAATACCGGCGGGGTTGGCATGTTCCAGGTCAGGGATGAAGGGCCGGGCCTGTCTGCAGCAGACCAGCAACACCTGTTTGAAAAATTCACCAAATTGTCGAGTCTGCCAACGGCAGGTGAACATTCCAGCGGCCTGGGCCTGTCCATCGTCAAGAAACTCAGTGAAGCCTGCGGCGGCAAGGTCGATTGCGAAAGCGTAGCCGGGCAGGGTTGCAACTTCATGGTGGAATTGCCGCTGGCGGCATAAACATATCGCCAATGCATGAATGGCTTACAATCACAGACATTCCAAGTACCCCAACAAGATAAAACATGTTTACAGGCATAGTACAGGGCATAGCCCGCATTGCAACACTGAATGACAAGACCGGTTTGCGCACTTATCAGCTGGAATTTCCCGATGGTTTTTGCAAGGACCTGGAAATCGGTGCCAGCGTCGCCGTTGATGGCGTTTGCCTGACCGTGACCGCCCTGCATGGCGACAACGCCGCAGAATTTGATGTCATGCAGCAAAGCCTGGCGATTACCACCCTCGGTGAATATGCCGCGGATGGCCGCGTCAATGTAGAACGCGCCGCCAAGGATGGCGCCGAGATTGGTGGTCACCCTCTGTCTGGCCACATCGACTTCAAAGCCCATATCGCCCAGATACGCGAGCTGGAAAACAATTACGTGATACGCATCGCTGTGCCACCAGAATGGCTGCGTTATATCTTTGCCAAAGGTTATATCGCCATCAATGGTGCCAGCCTGACGATAGCCGAAGTCAACCGCCAGGAAGGCTGGTTTGAAGTCTGGCTGATACCCGAGACCCTGCGCATGACCGTCTTTGCCGAGAAAAAAACCGGTGCCAGCCTGAACATAGAAATTGAACGAACCACGCAAGTCGTGGTCGATACAGTACGCAGCATGCTGGCAGAAACCCTGGGGCCGCTGATGCCGGCACTGGAAAGCCTGCTGGCGCAACAAGGCAAGGACCTCGGGCAAATCCTGCAAGCCCAGGTGCCACCGCCCAAATAAGCCTGATCTGCGCTTGCTTCAGCCCTCAACACAATAAAGGACAGCCATGCACAATGAAGGAACCGAGCAAGCCAGCGCAGCAGCCACGAGCATACTGAACAATATCCGGCTATGGCAGGATGCCACCGCTGCCGGGGATGTGGATAAGTTGCTCGATTTGATGGATGAAGAAGTGGTATTCCTGGTGGCAGGCCATCCCCCCATGAAGGGCCGCGAACTATTTGCCCAGAACCTGCGCAATATCTTGCAGACACATCACATCGCTTCCAGCTCACAGATACAGGAAATTGTCCTGCAGACGGATCTCGCCTATACCTGGTCTTATCTGCAAGTCGAGATCATCCCCAAGCAGGCGGGCCAGTACATGAAGCGTGCCGGGAACGTGCTGAGTATCTGGCGCTTGCAGGCAGATGGCAAATGGCGTATCAGCCGCGATGCGAATTTGCTGACGCTGGAAACCCAGAATGAGCCTGAAGCGTGAGCATGGGCAAGCCTGTTAACACATTGCTCCACAGGATATTCACAGGCATGTCCACAAGCTTATCTACATACTTATGCACCGCTTTTCTGGGCTTGTCCACAGCCTTATGTACAAGCTTATCCACAGGTGCTTATGCTCAGAACCTTGATGCACCGAATGTTGTCCCCATCACCGCACAACTGACCAGCTCAGGCCAGCCCACTGCCAAAGCGCTGGAAAGCTTGTCTGCGCAGGGCTATGAAGCCGTCATTTACCTGGCCCCGCCCCATGTCTCAGATGCCGTGCGCGAAGAGAACATCATCGTCGGCCGCCAGAACATGCTGTTTGTGAATATCCCGATAGTTTTCAACAAGCCCGCCGTCAGCGATTACGAAACCTTTGCCGCCATCCTGCAAGGACTGGGAAATAAAAAGGTGCTGGTGCACTGCCAGGTGAATATGCGTGCATCGACCATGGTCTTTCTTTACCGCGTGGTGGTTGGCAAGGAAGACCCGTCCATAGCCTATGAATCAGTCAGCAAGGTCTGGACACCCAGTGGGCCATGGAAGCAACTGATGCTGGATGTTTTGCAAAAGCACAAGATCAATTTTGAACCGTATTGATTTTTAATCGTTGCCTTGACTACCTACTTTGGTAGGCTGTGTTTTGTATTCCACCCCTGTATCATGATCAGATAGCATCTTTGATGAATCAGCTGAAGAACCAGGGTGAAATATTGTGATTGAATACTTCAGCAATGCCATCAAGAACGAGCACATCATTACCTGGGCGCAGGCTGTACGCGCCCTGCTTATCTCAATACCGGTTTTCGTGCTCCTCCTGATCATCTCGACCGTCATCGTGGTTGGCATCGTCGTCCTTGCCGGTTTTGCCGGGCAGGGTGGACATGGCAGCAATCCCGGCAATACAGAATTCTTTCATTCTGCATTTGGCTTTGCCAAAGTGTTTGGGCTCATCACTTTCCTGAGTTCGCTTGCCGTCATACGTGCTATCTGCCTGTGCATAGGTGCCGTGTGCCAGGCGACTTACGGCAAGACCAATATCGCTTTCTTCATCGTCACTGGCTTACTTGCCGCAGCCTTGTTGTTGATGGTGATCTATTTCACTTATCTGCGTCCCACTCCCTGAGTGATGTCATTCTTTGACGAACGTCTGTTGCATTTACCCCCACGGAAGAAATCGTAACACCGGAAGATATCGTAACAAGTGAAAATATTGACAATGTGCATGTCATAATCATTGTGCAAAATTTAAGCAATCCATCCAGATAATCAGGGAAGCACCATGCAAAGCAAATCGTTCAAAATGGCGATGTTGTTCGCCTTATTCATTGCCATCATAGGCGGCGCATACTGGTACAAGAACAAAAGCCCGGGTGGGTCTGGGGCATCTGATGCTGTTGGTGCACTGGAAATCAAGGATGATCCGAATGCGCCGCTGACCCTGGTCGATGCGGCAGACCGTGGCCTTGATGGTGCGCCAGCACTGGCGCTGACCTTCAGCATTCCTCTCGACAGCAGCAAGACCTATGAAAAGTATTTGCAGGTATTCGAGATGCCGCCCTCGGCAGCTGATCTGAAAAAAGCCGAGACCAATAACAACGATGAAGACAATGGCTATGACGACGATGGTCAGCCCAAGAAGGGCAAAGTCAGCACCGTCAGTACCACCGCAGAAGATACCGACAGTAAGGGTGGCAAGCCAGTAGCTGGTGCCTGGGTGGTCGGTGAAAACCCGCGCCTTTTGTACTTCCCGCATATCAAGCCACAGACCCGCTATGTCGTCCAGGTGCAGACCGGCCTGCCTGCGCGTAATGGCAAGACCCTGGGTAGTGAGGCACGTTATTCGATAGTCTCTGCACCGGTTTCCCCTTCTTATTATTTCGCCAGCAATGGCATGGTCTTGCCTGCCAAACAGAATGGCGGCTTGCCGGTCGTCACGGTGAATGTGCCGGAAGTCGATGTGCAATTCCTGCGTGTCAAAAATGATCAATTGCCACGCTTCCTCGACAGCGTCATCAATGGCAAACCGAAAAAAGCCGATGCCGCAAAAACCGATGGTGAAGAAGGCGAAGCTGGCGAGGACTACAACTACGACTACAGGCGCAGCAGCCTGAAAGGTGCTGTGCAGGTTTACCAGCTGGATGAATTGCGCAAGATGTCAGAGAGCGTGTATCTGGGCCGCTTCATGACGGAGCAAAAAGCCAATAAACGGAGCGTCACCTATATCTCGGTAGAAGACATCAAGGAGCTCAAGGACCCCGGCGTGTATGTCGCTGTCATGAGCCAGCCTGGCCGCTTCCGCTATGAATACCAGACCACGTATTTCTATGTCTCCGACCTGGGCCTGCATACGCGTTTGTATGACAAATCAGCCGATGCCTTTGTCAGTTCTCTGACTGATGGCAAAGCCGTCAGCGGTGTCGAAGTATCCTGGATGGATGAAGCTGGCAAAGTACTGGCCAAGGCAGATACCGATGGTGATGGCCATGTGGTTTTTGCCGAACAGCCAAAAGCTGCCAAGGTCTTGATGGCACGCAAGGGGGAGCAGATTTCTGTACTGGCGCTGAAGGAACCTGCGCTCGATTTGTCGGAATACGATATCACCGGTGCGCCTTACAAGGCGACGCGCCTGTTTGCCTATTCTGGCCGTAATCTGTATCGCCCCGGCGAACAATTTGATTTGTCGGTACTCGCCCGCGATGCCGATGGCCGCACTGTGCCTGCCAAAGCGATACAAGCCAGGCTGAAGCGCCCGGATGGCAAGGACCAGTTCACCGCCACCTGGCGGCCAGACCAGCGCTTTGGCGGCTACCTCGTCAAGCGCATAGAATTACCTGCTGATGCACCTACCGGTTTCTGGACCCTTGAATTACGTGCTGATCCTGCCGACAAGGTACCGGGCACGGTATTCCGCTTTGGGGTTGAAGAATTCCTGCCAGAACGCATGAAGCTGGATCTGTCCAGCAAACTGGCAACGCTGGCGGCTGACAGTGACTACAGCGTTGATGTCGTTGGTAATTATCTGTATGGCGCACCGGCAGCAGGTAACCGCCTGTTGGGTGTGGCCCAGTTTGAACGCAATAAGAATCCGCTGGCCAAGCAATACCCCGGTTTTGAATTTGGTGACGTTACTGAAAACGAAGCCAAGACCCGTACTGAACTCGAAGAAAGCAAGCTTGATGATGAAGGCAAGGCCTCTGTCGATGTTGATCTTTCACCTATCGAAAAACGCCGCTCGCCATTCACCGTGCGCACTACCCTGAGCCTGCTGGAAAGTGGTGGCCGCCCAGTCGTGCGCAGCATGGAACGCGTAGTCTGGCCAGCTCCCGTGCTGGTCGGCCTGCGCCCCATGTTCACAGGTGAATATGCGCCTGAAGGCAGCCCGGTAGAGTTTGAAGTCATACGTTCAGACAGGGATGGCAAATTGCAGGCATCACCAACCTTGCCGGTACGCCTGTTCCGCGAAGACCGCAATTACTACTGGCGCTTTGAAGACCAGCGCGGCTGGCAATCTGGCTTTACTGAAACCGATGAGCTGGTAGAAACTAGTGCCGTTGCCGTGCCCGCCAATGGCCGTGGCAAATTGCGCCTGCCAGTGCGTTATGGCCGCTACAGGCTGGAAGTACTGGACCCAGACACCAAGATGCAAGCCGTGTATCGCTTCTATGTAGGCTGGAGCGCCCGCAGTGATGAAAGCCAGGGTGTGCGCCCCGACAAGGTCGCCATGAAGCTCGATAAGCCCGTCTATAAAGATGGTGACACCGCACGTCTGACCTTCACCCCGCCACACAAAGGCGAAGCCCTGATCACGGTAGAAGGTGACAAGACGCTGTGGATAAAACGCATGTCTGTCGGTGCCGATGCAACGACGATAGATATCCCGCTCAACAAGGACTGGAAACGCCACGACCTGTATGTCTCTGCCGTGGTTCTGCGCCCTGGCAATGAAGGTGACAAGGTGACACCGGCGCGTGCACTGGGTATTGCACATATCCCGCTGGACAGGGCGGACCGCAAATTTGCCGTGACTATGGAAGCACCTGTCAAAGTGCTGCCTGACAGCACCGTCAAGGTAAAAATCAAGGTGCCAGAAGCCAAGGGCCAAAAAGCCATGGTAACCCTGTCCGCAGTGGATGTAGGTATTTTGAATATCACCAAATTTGTCTCGCCTGATCCGCACGCCTTCTTCTTTGCCAAATTGCGTTATGGCCCGGACCAGCATGATATCTATGGCCGTCTCATAGAAAAAATGCAGGGCCAGAAAGGCAAGCTGAAATTTGGTGGTGACAACACGCCCAAAGCGACCAAGAGTTTGCCTAAAAAGGTCAAACTCATCGACATCTTCAGCGGCCCTGTGCAACTCAATGAACAAGGTGAGGCTGAAATACCATTGGCCATTCCTGACTTTAACGGCACTTTGCGTCTGATGGCCGTGGTAGCTGGTGGCGAGCGTTTTGGTGCCAAGGACGCCGAGATGACCGTCGCAGCACCGCTGATAGCCGAGCTGGCGACACCACGCTTCCTGTCTTTTGGTGACACTGCCATCGTCGCACTGGATTTGCATAATCTCTCAGGTGCAGTACAAAACCTGAAAATCAGCATCAATGGTGGCGAAGCCTTGAAACTGACAGAAGCTGAACGCAGCCTGAGCCTTAAGGATCAGCAAAAACAAACCCTGCGCTTCCCTATCGAAGCCAAGCCAGTGCCGGGTTTGCATACCATTACCGTCAACATCAGCGGCTCTGGCATCAAGATGGAAAGAAGCTTTGCGCTTACCGTGCAAGCTCCTACACCACAGACCCAGATTACCAAGCGCTTTACCGTAAAAGCCGGTGAATCGCTGGATATCAAGGAAGCTGACCTGGCAGGCTTGCACAAGGCATCGCTGCTGGCGCACATGGTGGTATCGAACAAGGCACCGATCGATATCCGCGCTGCCATCCAGGGCTTGCTGACTTACCCCTACGGCTGTGCCGAGCAAACCACCAGTACTGCCTACCCGCATGTATTCATTGATGAAGAAGCCGCCAAACGCTTTGGACTCAAACCTTATACACGCGAGCAAAGGGTGGAAATGCTGGACAAGGCCATCGCCCGCCTGGCAACCATGCAGGCACCGAACGGCGGCTTCAGCCTGTGGGGTAATGTGTCGGAGTATGAGTACTGGTTGTCTGCCTATGTCACCGGCTTTTTGGTGGATGCACGTGAGCAGGGCTTTGGTGTGCCGGATGCGATGTATAACAAGGCACTCGACTTTTTGCTGCGCGGTTTGCAGGACGGGGTAGCACGCATGCCAGCGAGCCCCAAACCGGTAGCAGCAACGACTACTACTGGCACCAGTAATCTGTGGGAAGAAAACCGCGTGCGTGACAACAGCCATTTCGGTGTACTGGCAGCAGGTGCCTATGTACTGTCACGCCAGAACAAGGCACCACTGGCCACCTTGCGCCAGATGCATGATGCGCGTGGTAATGCACAGTCTGGCCTGGCGCTGATACAACTGGGCATCGCCTTGAAGCAAATGGGTGACAAGGCACGCAGCGATGTCGCTCTGGCCGAAGGTGTCAAGAAAGGCCGCGACAATGGTTACTGGTGGTATGACTATGGCAGCAACCTGCGTGACGCTGCCCTATCGTATGCCTTGCTGGACAGGCACCAGATCAAGCTCGATGGCCGCGATAACCTGATCGGTGTCATCGCCAATGAGATGGAAAAACACCGCTACTACAGCACCCAGGAAAAACTTGCCCTGTTCCTGGTAGGCCGTTCTTACAGCACGGGAGAAACAGCGCCATGGACAGGTACCCTGGCCGTTGCAGGCAAGACGGATGAATTGTCAGCCAAGGCCACGCTGTTCCGTGAATTGCAGGCCAGTGAACTGGCTGGCGGGGTCAAGCTCAGCAACAATAGCAAAGACAATCTGTATGTGGAATTGTCCATGACTGGCAACCTGGTCAAGCTGCCACCTGCGAAGACTGATGTCATAGAACTGAGCCGCAAGATGTATGCACCAGATGGCACTGAAATCGGTAGCCGTGCCTTGAAGGTAGGCGAAACCATCATCATGCGCATCACTGCCCGCAGCCGCAACGCCATGGGCACAGGCATGATCGTCGATCGTATCCCGGCTGGCCTGGAAATCGAGAACACCAACATCGTCCAGGGTGAACAAATGGGTGTGGTTACGATAGACAAACTGAACCCCGCAGAAGCCATGCAAGACCCGCATATCAAGCATGTAGAGTTCCGTGATGACAGGTTTGTGGCAGCAGTACGCATGGACTGGAATGTATTGAACCTGTTCTACCGCGTGCGGGTAGTGACCCCAGGTAAATTCGTGATACCGCCGCTGTATGCAGAAGATATGTACAGGCCGGATTTGTATGGGCAAACCGGTGGGACGGATGTGTTGACTGTGGTGGAGAGTGGGAAGTAATTATGGTGCTGGTCGCATAGATCGTAGGTTGGGCTACGCTTCACCAGCCCAACACTGGGCCTCTGAATAAGGTATTCGTTTATCAAAACCTGCCCTACGACCACTCACCACAGAGGAAAAGCGGAGAAGTGCAAGTCGAATGAACGGCAATTATAAAGACGTCGCTCCAGCGAAGGCTGGAGCCCAGCGGCGTTCGTTGCATTACCGTACTTCGACTGAAAAGATTGCCCTTCGCAGATACCAGCCGGGTCTCGGCCCGGCGGCCGAATTCCTTTCTTTGCTTCGCCAAAGAAAGGAATCAAAGAAAGGCGACCGCAGACTTGCCCTTCGGGTGCTTGCGCTGCGCTCCAGCACAATTTGCGCATCACAAAAAATGGGAAAGCTTCGAAACTCGCTACGCTCAAACAACGAAGCTTTCTGATCCATTTTCTGTGAAGCACAAATTGCTACGTCCCAAGCGGTTGAAGATCAAGAGAAAAATCAAAGTCAAAAACAACAGCAACACCAAAAACAAGATCAATTCGACCACCATCCACATTGCTCGTTTGCCGTCTATTTGATTTTTTCATATCCGAGATTAATAAAAAATTTCCACCGCATGACGCTCAATCTCAAGAAGTACGCCAACTTCACCTACCTGCGCAAAGCCTTGCTCACCCACAAAAAAACCTGGGCAGCAATCATCATCGTCGCACTGACTTTCATCGTCGCCGACCTCTGCTTCCCCCTGCCCAAACCCGGTCGCGATTCCCCTTACGCCATGGTAGTCCTGGCCCGTGACGGCACACCTTTACGCGCCTTCCCGGACAAAGACCACATCTGGCGTCACGCCATCAGCCTGCAGGAAGTCTCGCCCTACTATGTCGATGCACTGACGCAGTATGAAGACCGGGCATACTGGTGGCACCCCGGTGTCAACCCACTGGCATTGACGCGGGCAGCGTGGCAGTGGCTGCACAATGGCAAGATCGTGTCCGGTGGTTCCACCATCACCATGCAGGTGGCGCGCATCATAGACCCCACTCCACATACCGTGCGTGGCAAGCTCAAGCAGATTGCCCGCGCCCTGCAACTGGAAGCGCATTATTCGAAAAAAGAAATCCTGACCCTCTACCTCAACTACGCCCCCATGGGTGGCGTACTCGAAGGTGTGGAAGCAGCCAGCCGCGCCTACCTTGGCAAACCTGCCAGCCGCCTCACACATGCAGAGGCAGCACTGCTGACGGTGTTGCCGCAATTGCCCTCGATCTTGCGACCAGACCGTTATCCACAACGTGCCCAGGTGGCGCGTGACAAGGTGATACGGCGCATGGATGGCAACTGGAGCAAGGACATCATTGCCGATGCGCTGACTGAACCCGTGACTGCGCAGGTCGTGCGTGAACCTCTACTCGCTCCCTTGCTGGCACTGCGCATGAAGCAGCAGGCCAGGCGCAGCAAAAACCAGCAAACCGTGATCCAGACCACGGTCGATACAGCAATCCAGCAAACGCTGGAAACCCTGCTGGCCGACCGCATACGACAATTGCCGCCACATGTATCGATGGCTGCGATGGTGATGGACAATGCCACGTTTGAAGTGCTCGGTTATGCCGGTTCGGCAGACTTCAGTGACCGTGAGCGTTTCAGCGATGTCGATATGGTGCGGGCTGCGCGCTCACCAGGCTCTGCCTTGAAACCCTTTTTGTATGCATTTGCACTCGATGAAGGTTTGATCCATTCAGAATCTTTATTGTCCGACACGCCGCAATCTTTTTCTGGCTATCAGCCTGGCAATTTCCAGCAAAATTTCAGTGGCCCGGTCAGCGTCTCTGAAGCACTGGTGAAATCCCTGAATGTACCTGCGGTAGAAGTACTGGAACAATTGGGTTCATCTAACTTTGTCTCCATGCTCAGGCGCGGTGGCTTGAAACTGGAATTCCCGCGTGGCGCCACACCCAACCTGAGCGTAATACTTGGTGGTGCAGGCGCCAAGCTCGAAGACATGGTCGGTGCCTATTCATCCCTCGCACGCAAAGGCATGGCCGCCGTACCGCGTATGACGCCAACAGCGCCGCGCAAGGAACAGAGGATGATGAGTGAAGGCGCTGCCTTCATCGTGCGCGACATACTGGAAACCGGTGGGCCAGTGGCACGCGCCGTTGAAGGCAATGGCAGCTACCGCGGCATCGCCTGGAAGACTGGCACCAGTTTTGGTTTCCGCGATGCCTGGGCAGTCGGCGTCAGCAATCGTTACAGCATAGGCGTCTGGGTAGGGCGGCCAGATGGCACGCCCAATCCCGGCTTCTTTGGTGCGAATGTCGCCGCTCCCTTGCTGGTGGATATCTTTACCGCCATACCCGATGGCCGCAACACCAGCCCGGCTGCGCCACCAGCCACCGTCAGCCAGGAGAAAATCTGCTGGCCGCTGGGCACACGCGCCAGCGAACAGCCAGAAAAACTCTGCCCGCTACAGCGCACGGCATGGATATTGAATGGCGCAGCCCCACCAAGCTTTGCCGACCGCCTCAAAACCGCCTCGCCGATATTCACTTACTTTGTTGATAGCCAGAGCGGCTTGCGGGTCGCCCCCGAATGCAGCAAACGCCCTATGGATAAATTGCAGGCCGCCCGCTGGCCATCAGCCCTCGAACCCTGGCTGGACGCAGGCCTGCGCAAGGTCGCCCTGCCACCCGCCTGGGCAACAGAATGCGCAGCCATCTACAATGCCGATGAAAGCATCAAGATAGTCGGCCTCAGCGATGGCGAAATCCTGCACAGGGCCAGCGGCAAGGAAGTACCCAAAGCCAGGCTGGAAATCCGTGGATCTCAGGCAGAAGTCAGCTGGATGGTGAATGGCCATCTTGTATCGAGCAAGCTGGCGAACCAGTCGCAGATCATAGAATTTCCTGAGGCCGGGCGCTACGATATTACTGCCTTTGATGCGTATGGGCGCTATGACAGAATAAGCGTGAGCGTAACAAAGTAAAGCTATGTAAAGAAGCGGCTATCTTCACTTTTCCTCCATAGTTTTTGCTTAAGATCTATCCTGTCATCAACACCCTTGAAAGGAAACAGGATGAAAAATTTACTCAACCTGGCACGTGCCAGTATCTTCATGGCGGCATTGGCTGCCAGTCTGTTTGCACATGCCCAGCCACCCGGCGGTGACCAAAAGAAACCGCCAGAAGCAGGCAAAGACGACAGGCCACCGCGTGAACCACCACCACAGGCCTATGAAGATTGCAAAGGCAAGAAAGAGGGCGCCGTAGTGCAAATCACGACACCACGCGAAGGCAAGATTTCTGCGACTTGCACCAATTCACCCAAGGGCTTGTTTGCCAAACCAGAACGGCCACCACGCCCACCGGAAGGCAAGGACAATAATCCGCCACCCAAGAAATAAATTGTCACAATAAAATTTTTCTTTGTGTCGATAATTTCCATACACAACGGATTGCCAGAGTAGAATTTCCTGTTCTGACAATCCTGCGTGCGATGGAATCTACATGAGTGAAGAAAATTTAGTTCCCGTTTTTATCCCGGCGCTGGTCGCTATTCTGGTCAATGTAGAAGACAAGAAAGGCAGCCCCTTAAGCTATGACGAAGTGATAGAAATCCGTGACAATGCCAGTGTCATCATGATGGAAAAACCCGATGCTGGCGAACTTGCCGGGTCACGCGGCTATGACGATATCGATCCAGAAAATTGCTGGTATGACTGGCAAATGTACAGGAGAGATATGGGCCGCAAGCCTGATCTCGACCCCGGTATAAAAATCACCATGAGCAATTCAAACGATGCAAGCATGCAGCAAGCTTTTGCAGATGCCCAGCAATCATTGCCACACTTCAGAAAGCTTATCCACAGCAATACTGAGGAAGAATTTTTCCCTCTGATCAAAATCAAATTTGTACTTGCCACTGGCAATATGTTTATGTGGTTGAGAGTGATTGAAACCAGCGATACTGGCTTCACAGGCGAGTTATTTGAAGTACCCGCAGAGCTGCGTGATTATGAAATTGGCAACACTTTCAATCTTGAAGATACAGCGATCATCGACTGGATGATCAATCACGATGGCGCCATGCATGGTGGCTATACCATCAGGGCGCACAGAGAAACGCTGGATGTTGAAGAGCAAGCGAAGCTGGACAGGCATTTGGGTGTCAGTCATTATTTGTGACTGGAAAATCTATCTAGCGAATTAACCACTCGTAATCGCCGGAGAGTTTGGAAATATATGATTATGAGACTTAACTCCAGCTTTTTTGTAGATGAAATACTTTAATAAAAAAAACAGGATATGTTGGTGATGACGAATAATGCTAAGTATTGGTTTCGCTTTCCACCTGTCGTAAGTGGCTCAAATCCTGATTGTTTCTGTGTCAAGGACGGATGGCCTGATGACGCCGCCGAGGTATTTGAAAAAGGAAATTTTGAAACTTTAACTATTCAGGATTTCGATGAAAAAGGCGTGAATATTCCACATCTTGGATTGGCTGCGCTAAAGGTACGAAGACTGGAACTACAAGCTTCGGGACAAATTAGTGGGTTAGAACAATTTATAAACGTTGAAGTTATTCATGAAGATTTCATTCCGAAGAATGGATTGAACCTTCATTTCTTTCCACATTTAAGGAATTTGATTTGCAATTACGAAAAGGGAATGGAGTGGATATTTTCTTTTCAATCTCTCTGTGAACTCAGTATTGAAAATTTCACTATGAAAGATTGTCAATCGTTCGGTTCACTCATTAACCTCAAAAAAATTAGCTTCGGCGGTGGTAAGCTCGTAAATTTACAGGGTCTAGAGAAGTGCGAACATTTGACGGACATATCACTTGGCGCAATAAAAACCTTAGAAAATTTAGATGATCTGAAAAATATTAAACACCTTTCAAACCTGCATTTAAGTGAATTACCAAAGCTCAAGGAATTCATCGACCTAAGATATGTCAAGAATATACAAACTTTAGATGTGTCCGGTCTACAAGTTTCAGTAGATTTTTCTCATATTCAAAGTATGGTCAAGTTAACGAAGCTCATATTAAAAAAAGTATCGTATATAGGATTAGATTTGGATATTTTGATTTCTATGAAAAAATTAGAATTTATTTGTCTTCCAATTAGTGAAGAATTTAATGTGGAAAAACTACATATAAGTGCCCAGAAACACCAACGTACAATTAAATATATAGGAACTATGGGAACAGGAAAAAGTAAAGTTGCTCATGTAACATTTGAGAAGTGAAATGAAGGAGGTCAAGCTCACGTAGGTGCGATTAGTGTAACGTAATCGCACGCATGTCTAACCTGGAAATACTACTTGTCATTTATTTGCTCATCAATCTGTCGTACAGAACGCTGGCAAAACCCCTGCCCGTATCCACAAACATATGGACGAAAATTTCCTCGCTTTTGATCTGGTAAATGACTCTTGTTCGTCCCGCCGGGCGCTGGCGATAAAGGACAAGGCCAAGCGCTTCAATTTATTCAGAAACAGAACCGGCACGCGGCATATCAGCGATCTGCTGTAGCGGTTTTTTGAAATCTGCTTCAACAGTCATTCATATTTAATCGCCAAATTTTCTCTTCACAAAGCCTCGCATCTCACGATAATCATCTTTGGCATAAGCAAGGACTTTGACTTTGTGACTCATTGCTGATCGTCCTTCTCCATTTCAGCAAAAAAATCTTCAGTGTCTTGAAACTTGCCTTCTTCAATTTGTTTATTGCCAAGCGCGAGGATTTTGAGCAAAGCCACGGTCTCCTGCTGTTTCTGATAGCTGTCGATGTCCATGACAACCATTTTCGCTTCCCCGTTCTGGGTGATGATCAGAGGATCGCCATGGTTCTCACTGAAATTCCTGGCGATCTCGGCGGCGTTTTCTTTCAAGTAGGAAATGGGTTTGATTTGTTCGGAAAATTTCATGATCACTCCAGATGAATAATGGACTAGAAGTCCAAATATAGCCCAAATATGGCCTACGCTCGTCTTTAAGAATCATGCGTGCGAATACGCAAGCTATTAGCACCTACGTGAATCAGCCTGTGGATAACGCAGATAGTAATTATCAAACTCCGCCGCCTTGCGTAAAACAAAGCCATGCCTGAGATAAAAACGGTTGGCGTCACTACCACGCAGTGCACCAACATGGATGACCTTTCCGAGTTCATCGGCTTCTGCCAGTACTAGCTTAATGACCGCGTTGCTGAAAATCCGGATGCAGGTAAAAGTGGTCAAGCAAGAGATCCTTGTCCTGCGGACGCAGTACTAAAAAGCCTGCCAGCAATCCATCCAATTTGATGAGCCTGGTATATTCGGCTGCAAAATTTTGCAACAAACGCTGCCGTGCTCTTTCTGCATCAAAGCGGCCTATGCGTTCAAGACTGGGGCGCATGGCGATGCCGCGCAGTTCAGCCAACTGCGCGGCATCATTAAGCGTGCAAGGTTCAAGTTTTAAATTCATATCACGAACAATTTTGTGTCAGCAATTTCGCCATGTGGATAAACGCATTTTTACCCACTTTAGGCACATCCCACTTGCCATCGACAGGTACGCGGCGCTGGTGGGCGATGACCATGTCCTGCTTGGGGATAACCAGCAAGTATTGCCCATGCAAACCCCAGGCCATGTAGGCGCCTTGCAGTGGTGAATCTACGGGTTCTTCGAATACCCACCACATATAGCCATACGCGACATGGCGGGCTGCGGTGCTGGCCGGGTGCATGTCGGATGAGTGGGTGTAGATGCTGGTCGTCAGGCGCATCCAGTCTGACGGTATCAATTGCCTGCCATTCCAGTTACCTTCATGCAGGGCGAGCAGTCCTATGCGGGCCATGTCCCTGGTGGATAAAAGGAAATGATAAGGCAGGTGCATGGATTTGCTGCTGTCGCCAAATTTCTTTTGGGCGCTAAGTTTGTAGTCTTGCAGTTGCAAAGTCTGTGCGATGTCTTCGTCAAACAGTTGATAAACACTTTTGTGGGTGGCGTTTTCCAGTGCAGTGCCGGCTGCATTGAAGTCCCAGTTGTTGTACAGAAAATAGCTGCCGGGTGTTTGCGTGCCACGCGCGGGTGCATTGGCGAGATCATCGCCGCTGTTGGCTGCGACATGGAAAACGCCCGAGCGTGCGGTCAGCAGGTCGCGCAGCCTGGCTTGTTTTTCTGTGGGCAAGAGGCCGCCGATATCATCGATATTTGAGGCCTCCAGAGTCTGGTCGAGATTGATAGCTCCATTGGCGACGTATTTGCCATACAGCATGGACAGGATGCTTTTGCGTTGTGATTCTATGATGCCCGGTACTTCCACAGGGCCATGGCTGTACAGGATGCGGCCATCCTTGATGGCGAACAGGGCTGTAGTAGCCTGTTTTTGCACATAGCTATCGAGCTCAGCCTGGCCCTGTTTGCATTGCGCCGTGGTGCTGGCAGTCACCTCCCATTCTTTGCCAGGAAAAACTGTGGCTGCATTGGCCGCCAGTGCAAAGCCCATCAAGAGTATTGCCAGCAATTTGAATCTGTAAGCAAACATGGTCGTCCCTTTGCGTTAACACAGCAATACTTGACCAGTTTACAATGAGTTGGTTCAGCTTCAAGATGTATCTTACTATTGCGGATATTCCATAAAGGCACTGACCATGGCCCTGGTCGCCAGCCCATAGGCCTTGCCTATTTCTTGCAGAGCCTGGTCCATGGCTCTTGCCGGAGCTATCTCTGTCAGCCAGTTGTGTTCTTTTTTGATCCTGTCCATGCCAGTTGCATCTGCCACGGCATCTGGCAGCAGTTGCAAACCATACCGCGACTTCACAGCCTGCATGCTGCTGGCATAGGTTTTGACTTGCGAGCGGTAGGTGCGCGACCAGGCATCGGCATACAGGGCCAGGGCAATGTCGTTGATACCGGCACTCAGGGGCAGGGCGATTTCTTCATGTGACCAGAAACGCAGCCAGTTGCCTGCAATGGTCGTCGCATGGACAAAACTCATTTTGAATTGCTGGCTGTCATGTGTGGATAAGTAATTTTTTATCCCCAGCTCATTGGCCAGTGCAGTGGCACGCTCGTGACCTGCAATGGAAGCGACCAGGGCCAGTGACGCAGGCAGGGATGCAGTTACGCCTGTCGTGGTGATGATCTTGCCATCGGCGAGGTAACGCTGGTTGCGCACCCAGGTCGTATTTGGAAATTGTTTTTGCAGGCCATCCATAGAATACCAGAAACCCACAGCACGGCGTTGCTCCAGCAAACCCGCATGCGCCAAAACCCAGACGCCGTCACAGATACCAACGATGATGGCACCTTTGGCGGTCTGCGCCCTGACCCAGTTTTGCAGTACCGCCGCCTGCACATTATGCAGAGCCGGGACGATGACATAGTCCGCGCCTTGTGGATAAGTATGGTCAAATCCTGCCATTGTCGTTTCTGCCTGCATCTTGAGTGCAGGGTAGAGATTGACCACGCCGCTGCCGGTTGCCACGGACAAGACTTGCGCCGCACCTGATGCCTTGAGCACGGCATAGGGCACGACAAAATCGGTGAGCTCGGTCATTTCATTGTCGGCGACCACGGCGACGACAGGCTGTGTGCGGCCAAAACGGGGCTGATAGTCAGGTAAAGGCGTGGGCAAGGTATCAGCGATGGCCAGGGAAAGGCTCAAGGTCAGGAACAGGAACAGGAAGAGCAGGATTTTTGTTTTCATCAGTACACCGGGGGATTTATCCACAGGCACACTATAATCATCAACATCTTGGCCGCAGTGCCAATCTTGTCGCAAATTCTGCCATGGATCACAATACCCGCATCATCGTCTTCATTACCCTGGATGGAGTACAAAGCCTGGACCTCTCCGGCCCCATGGAAGTGTTTGCAGTGGCCAACCAGCACAAACCATCAGTCTTGCCCGCCTATCGCCTGATAGTCGCCAGCCCGCATGGTGGTGTCATTACCACCCACGCCGGGCTGGAAATACATGGGGTATGCGCACTCAGGGATTTGCCAGCAGAGATTGATACCATCATCACCACTGGTGGCAGTGAGGCCGCCATGCGCGAAGCTGCGGCGGAGAATATCCTGCTGCCCTGGCTGCAAGAGCGCAGTAAAAATACACGTCGCATTGCCAGCGTTTGCATAGGTGCACTGGTGCTGGCCGCTGCCGGTCTGCTGAATGGCCGCCGTGCCACTACCCACTGGAATAGCTGCGCACTGCTGCAAAAGCTCTTCCCTGAGGTCAGGCTCGATGCTGATGCGATCTTCACGGCCGATGGCCCCATCTACACCTCGGCTGGTGTCACCGCTGGCATAGACCTGTGCCTGTCGTTACTGGAAGCTGACGGTGGCCCGGCACTGAGCCTGGCGGTAGCGCGTGAGCTGGTGCTGTACATGCGCCGCGCCGGTGGACAATCGCAATACAGCCACACCCTGCAAAGCCAGGTCTCATCACAAAGCCAGAGCAACTCGCGCCTGCAGCAATTACTCAACGAGATCATGGCCCAGCCTGCTGGTGACCTGCGCACACCAACACTGGCGGCGCGGGTGCACATGAGTGAGCGCACATTTTCGCGCATCTTCCAGCAGGAAACTGGCAGCACACCGGCGCGTTTTGTAGATGCCGCCCGATTGGAGTTTGCCAAGAACTTGCTGATCACGACCAGTTGGCCACTGGCCAGGATAGCCGACCATTCAGGCTATAGCAGCCTGGATACCCTGCACCGCAGTTTCACGAAGCATCTGGGGACAACACCGGGATTTTTCAGGGACAGGTTTGGAGGCGCTGTTTGAGATCAGGCAACTGCCTACATTTGCTTGAACAAGTGCAGATAAGCACGGCTGACGAGTAATTCTTCGGGCCGCTCTTTGAGCTTGAGCAGGGTGCGGCCACGAAAGTCACGCGTGGTGCCTGCTATGTGTTTGACGGCGACTATCGTGCCGCGATGTATTTGCCAAAAGCGGCTGGCATCGAGGCCATCCAGCAATTCTCTGAGCGGCATGCGTATCAGTGACTCATGCGTGGCTGTGAAGACAGATACGTATTTGTCATTCGCCTCGAAATAAATCACTTCATCGATAGAAATCAGCCGGATGTCATTGCCATGTGCGGCGCGTATCCATTCCAGGCGGCCCGGTGTGGCAGCAGGATTCGTCGCTGTCATGGATGTCATGGCGGACATCAGCCTGGCAAGTACATCTGCAGCAGGTGCTGTACCGTCTGCTTCTGCCGCAGCTAGCTGGCGCTTGAGTTTTTCTACACAACGGCCCAGCCTCTCTCTGGTCGGAGGCTTGAGCAGATAATCGACAGCCTCGCGCTCGAAGGCATCGACCGCATACTGGTGGTAAGCAGTCACAAAAACCATCAGCGGTGCAACCTTTGCAGCTTGCAATTGGCTGGCCAGTTCCAGCCCGCTCATGCCCGGCATGCGGATATCCAGAAAGGCGATGGAAGGTGAGAGTTCGTTGATCAGGCGCAAGGCATCTGCACCGTTGTAGGCCTCGGCGATAATCTTCAGCTCAGGCCAGAGCACTGCCAGCTCGGCTTTCAAAAAATTGACGAGGGTGATTTCGTCGTCTGCTATGAGTGCGGTAGGCATGTTTTTATCGTGACGTAAATTCAGGTGTGCGTTCTGGCTGTTGATGGCAAGGGCAGATGCAGGCTCACGCTGACGCCGCCTGCGGCATTTTCCGTAATGTTCAAACTGCCTTGCTTGCCATACAGTGCTGCTATGCGTTCACGCAAGTTAGCCAGGCCTACCCCGCCACCTGGCTTGCTGCTGGCAACAGTCTGGAAACCAACGCCGGTATCGCTGATAGTGACATGCAGATGATCTTTCTCTACGTGCGCTTTCAACAGGATTTCGCCACCCTCTATCTTGGGCTCCAGGCCATGACTGATGGCGTTTTCAACGACAGGCTGCAAAAGCATGGGCGGGATGGACAGGCTGGCAGCTTGGTCTGACATTTCTATGCGGTAGCGCAGGCGTTCACCCATGCGCAGCTTCATCAGCTCCAGATAAGCGCTGATCGTATCGATCTCGCCCTGCAGCAGGGTATCGCTGTCACGGCTGGCCGACAAGGTCGCGCGCAGGTAGTCGATCAGACGTTCCAGCAAGAGGCGGGCACGCGCCGGATCAGGCTGTATCAAACCTACCGCATTGGCCAGGGTATTATACAAAAAATGCGGCTCCATCTGTGCCTGCAACATGCGTAACTGCGCCTCAAGCGCACGGCGCTCTGACTCCAGGGCGCGTCGCTGTTCTGTCGCGATTTTTTCCTTGTCGCGCAGTTCACGTTCCCTGACCAGATAAGCAAACACGAGCACGCAGGAAACCAGTACGGACACGATGCCAAAGTTCAGGATAACGCTGGTCTTGAAATAATCCAGGCGCAATGCTGCAGGATTGATAAGCAACACCGCCAGGAAATAACCCACAAAGACACCACAACTGGGCACGATGAGGTAATACGCCGTCCACTTCCAGCCACGTATATTCTCTATCCATGGCCGCAGCAAAAAAGAACTGAGCGCAAACAGGATATGGATGGAATACGAAATCGACATCGCGATGACCAGATTATTCCAGAGCTGCGCAAAAAAAGTTTCACGCGACAGGTTATACGCATACAGGGCGAAAAAGAACAGGGCAAAGCCCAGGCCCAGTATGAAGGTATAGACGAGGTCGCGCAAAATACCCGGCTGCCAGCGGCGAAAAAAGGCTATCAAGGCGAGGGGATGGTCATCGGCCCCTTGCTTGCCAGGCGAAGTGCTGACTGGCTTGGCCGGGATGGCCGGTTCGGCAGGCATAGGTTTCATCATGACAGTCTAAATAGGTGGACGGGGGCTGGCAAGTCTGGCCCCCGCTTAAGGGCAGACTCAGGCCGCCAAAAAATTACCATGAAAACATAGCGGTGCCGCATAAGGCAGGCGTGCCCTGGCCACCGGGCCTTGCGATAAATGTGCACCGTCAAACACGCTCAGCGCCGTCTGCGACTTTTTCACATCGTAAGCCACACCGAGCAACCATACCCCCTTGCCACCCTGCTTGGGTACAGGTATGTGTTCTTCAACTACCCAACCCTGGCCATAGTTGTATCTGTCATGACGGCCAGTTTCCATGTCGATGCTGGCGATGCCTGTCATGCCAAATTCTGGCGATTTGTCGCCGGTAGTCACGAACAGTTGACGGTTGCGCAAACCCATATCGACTGGTGATACGCGGGGAAATTCTGTCACGCTCATCAGTTTTTCGCTGCGTGACGTGCCCTTGTTCAGGTCCAGGGTGATAAGTAGCGTATCAGCATTCTGCAGCTTCCCGGTGTCGCCACGCATGATGCTACCGAGACCCCTGAGGCTGCTGTCGTCTGCCGCCATGCTGGCATCCAGGCGTATGGTATTGCCTTCGTCCCAGCCATTACCGGAGTGAAAGACCATGCCTGCGGGCATTTCTATAATGCGGCGCAGGCTGAAATCTGCACGATCTACCACCACTGCACGCATGGGGCGCTGGCCATTCCATACATGTGAGCCCAGATAGCTCTGGTCCGGCGAATTGCGCAAATCAAACGGTGGTACCAGGAAGACCATGTACTTTGCCGTTAACACGAAATCATGCACCATGGGCAATTGCGGTACATTGACCATGCCGAACTTGCCCAGACTGCCGTCGGCATCTATGCGCCACAACAGCAGTTTGTTGGCACCCGCTGCGACACCAAAATTCCACAGCACACCATCTGGTGAAATCCTGGGATGGGCAGAAAATGGCATGGCAGCCAGATCATCGCGCCAGGTCTTGATACCCTCGGTCGCCAGGTTAACCGGATTGAGCTCTGTGGCCGAGCCGCCTTCCCACAAGGCATACAGCTTGCCTGCATGTGGCACGGCATTAGTGTTGGCGGTATTGACCGTATCATTATTACCTACCGGACGGCGGCTAAAGCCGGTACTAAAAGCAGGATACAGAAACTGCCCAGCGGCAGACTCTTCGACAAATTTTTTGGTACGCACGAAATGCGCCTGATGCCGTACCCGGCCTTGCTCCATTTGCCACGCATGTACCATACCGTCGCCGTCAAACCAGTGGTGATAGCGCTCATCACCGAGCTCAAAGCGCGCCGGGCCATTGCGGTAGAAAGTGCCGTTGAGCCCGGCAGGCCAGCGGCCTTCAACCACTGCCGCGCCGCCCGGCAAGTCGGATTCCCGACTCTTGAGCGCAGCCAGGCGCTGGTGGGCTGGCAGGCTCGCCATAAAGGCATCCCTGGTTTCATCTGCATATGCTCCGGCTGGCAGTGCTAAGGCTGGCAGTGTTGCCAATGCGCTGCGCAAAAAATGGCGCCTGTCCATGATGTTTATCCCTTAACGCAGTTTGATGGAAATGAGCTTGCCAGCATCCGGTACTCGCACCTGCGACTGGGCAAAGCTAGGTGGCCCGTAGCTGCCCGCGGCATCATTGCTGAAGCCATAAGGCTCGACCGGCATGCCTATGAGATTGGTATCGAGCTTGCCATTGCTGTTCTCGTCCTGGAATACGCTGAGCGCATAATCGCCAGCCGGTAAACCGGCAATCAACAGTTTGACCTTGTCAGCCTGGGCATCGACAGCCGCTACCTTGTAAGGCTGTTTCAGGAAATTTTCTGATTTGTCATACACAGCGACCATAACCTTGCCTTTGGCGCTCTTCAGGCCTGTCACTTCTACCGTCAGCTCTGCTGCCTGCGCCATGCCTGTCACTGAGGCCATTGCCAGTGCCGCGAAAATAATGGATGGAAAATAGTGTTTCACAGTTTGTCTCCTGTAGTTTGCATCGCCACTTGCGATACACGTATCTTGCCGCGCTTGCGGCGGGCTTGCCGGGGTATGCGACGAAGGCAGACCCGGAAGGCGCGAATTGCTTACCTGGTTCGCGAACTGCTGCAGGACTAGGAGAAACCATGCCCGTAGGAGCGGCTTTAGCCGCGAATGGTTGATACAGACGGGGATACGTCGTGGTACGGAGCATTGTTCGTGACTGAATTTATCCTAACCGTCTCTTTGTAAGCGGTGAGCTAGGGACGTAATTTTCAGGAAGATTACGTCGCAGATGGATCGGTTACGCAGTTATACCCATTGCTATCGGTCGCGATCGGCAAAAGCAGACGGTTCACCTTCTGCCATGTCGGGTGTATTACTCGGTTATGTACCGGATGGCCAAGGCACAGTAGGAGAAACTGGAATACCAGACGGGTCGAAACCATTGTCTGTTATCCATTTTCGAATCGCAGTCGCCTTAGCAACAGGCAACTTCCCTCCAACTTCGGCGATAACGCGGTTACTGGCCTCCCGGTCGTTAAGCAATATCGCTGCCGCAATTCGATCGGCAAAGGACGGGCCGATGAATGCTGACTGGGTACCATCGCGTAATACCTTCAGGTCGCTCCTGAGTTCAAACCATGGAAACGCGTGCGAGACGATAGCTTCAGACAACTGTAGTGCGACCAAGTCCAGCGAAGTACCGCTCTTAATATTGATTTGGCGATGCTTTGCCAAGTCGGTCTCTACTATTTTGTTTCCAGAAAAGAACCCGTGGAACAGTTTTCTCGGTAAAACCCCTTCGAGGCGCTCTCGATACTGACCACTAGACTCGTGCGGTTTTTCGGCCCAGTCGGCGATCCATTCGTAGCTTTGAATTTTTGATACTTCGCGACAGACGCAAGGGAACTGCACTGACAGGTTAACAAAGAATGCGCCATAGGCCCCTTCGTTCCACTTGTTTCCTTGCAAGTTTATGATGTGCCAACTCATGTCGGGACCTTCACCAATGGTGGCAACCAAGTCTCGCCCCTTCCTGGTATAGCCATGAGGCGCCAAAGATAGCCCTAATAGCTTGGCGACGTAGTCGATCTTCTTACCGATCTTATCATCGTCTTGCGGTGGAGAGAGGACACGGGCCATAGGCTCTGAAATGCAAAGATAATGCCGATTTATAGCATATGTGTTGTTGATCGTGCTGGAATTGTAACGGGGTTAGGCGGCGTTGATAATAACGCCGCTGGCGCACCGCTTACTTTCCCTTGAAGCAGGAGGGGCAAAAGCCCCAAAACTCAGATGGACATATCCCGCAACATGCGCGAAGCCTCGCGATTCGCCAGCAAGACACTGCCATCGCGCATATGCAGGCGTAATTGTGATTGCTCGTCAGCCTTCATGGATTCGACAAAATCCAGGTTTACCAGCAGCGAGCGGTGTATGCGTATGAAGCGTGCCGGGTCGAGGCGGGTTTCGAGTTCGGTAATGCCCAGCCTGACCAGGTGGGTACGGTCACCGACGATGATGGCGGTGTATTTGGCATCGGCCTTCAGGTAGGCGATGTCGTTCACATTGACCGGGAAAATATGGCCACGGTCGCGCACCAGTATGCGCTCAAGCCTGCTGGTTTCACGGCCTGCGGCGAGATTCAAGGCATGTTCCATGGCTTGCATTGATGGCGGGGCATCCAGCAGGCGATCTACTGCCGCATCAAAGCGCTCACGGGTAAAGGGCTTGAGCAGGTAATCCACCGCATGCAGTTCAAAGGCGGTCACGGCATACTGGTCATAGGCGGTCGTGAAGACGATTTCTGGCAAATGGCTGAGACGGCGCAAGACTTCAAGACCCGTCATTTCGGGCATTTGTATGTCCATGAAGACGACATCGGGTTTCAGCAAATTAATTTGCGCAAGGGCCGTAACGCCATCGGCAGCTTCACCGATGAGGCTGAGTTCTGGCCTGTCGCTGACGGCATCGCGCAAGACTTCGCGGGCCAGGGGTTCATCTTCTGCAATGAAGGCGGTTTTAATTTTACTCATGATTTGATACGTTCAAGCGTCACATCGAGGAGATAGGAATGGTCAAGCATATTTCAAAACCTTGTCCAGGTGCGGTATTTATGCTGAAACTGGCGCGCTTGCCATATTCAAGCTGCAAGCGGCGCTCTACGGTTTTGACACCTATGCCGCTGGAGGCATGAACATCGGCCAGCTCCGCGCCGGGGCCATCATCCCGGATGGTGATTTCCAGCTCGCCATGCAAGGCCTTGAGCCTGGTCTTGATGAGCAGATTACCCGGCTGGCTGCGCGGGTTGAAGGCATGCTTGATACTGTTTTCTACCAGTGGCTGTATGGTCAGCGGCGGGATGCCAAAGCCACCCGCCATGTCATCAAGCTGCCAATCGACATTGAGCCTGTGGCCAAGGCGCAGGGCTTCCAGATTCAGGTAATCACGGACGAAATTGAGTTCATCTTCGAGAGCGACATGGGTAGTACCATTTTTCTCGGTATCAAGCACATAGCGCAGCATGTCAGAGAAGCGGAACAATGCGGCCTCAGCCGCCTTGCCATCCTTGCGCATGAGGGCGATGATGGAATGCAGGGTATTAAACAGGAAATGCGGATTGAGCTTATTGCGCAGGCTGGCCAGCTCGGCCACCACCAGCAAACCCTGGGCCTGGGTCGCAGCCAGCACCTGCACGCGACGCGCTTCGCTGGAACGCACGGTATGAAAAATAGCCGCGACCACGCCATACATCATGAGGCTGTACAGGAAGGGCCAGATATAGGCACTCAGGGGCCGGACTGCTTCGATTTCCCTGACGTGCACGATCATTTGCATGAAACCACTGACCGCGTAGTGCCAGAAAAACCCGAATACTACCGACAACAGGATATGGGTAAACACAATACTCAAAGGCCGCAAACCCTTGCGCTCCATCAGGCCGGTCATGGGCCAGATCAACGCCAGGGTCAGGGCTGCAGGCAAGGTATTGATTTCTGAATACATCGCCAGTTGCAAATCAAACTGGCCTTTGGACAAGCCGTCAATCTGTATTGCGAAGGCAATCAGTATGGAATACGCTATCCATGCCAGGGTATAAAAAAGCCACATGCGGCGCATCGTCATCCTTTCCATCAAGCTGATGCAATGACAGGAGTATCCGGCAATTCTTGCCAGACTGCCACTGTCATGACACCAAATGAGGAATTAAGGAGCTTAAATGTACTTAAGGGCGCTTAAGGCGCTTAAGTCGTTTAAGTGCATGCCTGCCTGTGATTAATCCTTCTCACGTTCCCAGTATTCCAGCGTGGCTGCCTTGTCATAGCCCTCGCCAGCCAGCACCACACTGATGCGGTTGCTATCGGGATACACAATCACATCATGCGGATTGCGTTCGCCTATAACCAGGTAGCGGCATACTGCATCGGTATGATTGAACAGGCTGTGACCAACCTTTTGCCCCGCCGGGAATACCATGTAGTCACCGGCTTTCATGATGTAGGTCTGATCGCCCATGCGCAGGGTCAGGCTGCCGTCCAGCAGCATCATCTGTTCTTCTTCCAGATAATGATAATGGTTGGGGCAGGCAAGTTTGCCGGGCGATAATTCTTCCAGGCTAACGCCTACATGCTGGCAGCCGCCATATTGGCCTAGCTGGCGATAACGTGAACCAAAACTCTGGCCGTGGGAATATTCATCCCATGGCACATCGTCCACCGCAAACGGACGGGTTATCCCGTCTTCAGTGAGTGCGATGGCTTTTCTTTTCTCTGTCATATCTGCTTCCTCAGGAATATCAGGTGGCTATACGTGATCCGGCTGGTATGCGTCTACTTTTCCCATCTCCAGCAAGACTTCGTGGGCGGAGCGGTAAGCGTCGATCGCCAGCGGCATGCCGCAATACACACTGGCATGTAATAGTACTTCTTGTATTTCTTTCATGCTCGCGCCGTTATTGACGGCACCGCGTACATGGCCCTTGATCTCGTGTGCGCGTCCCAGGGCGGTCAGCATCGACAGCGTGATCAGGCTGCGGGTTTTTAAATCCAGGCCATCGCGACACCAGACCGTGCCCCAGGCATTGCGGGTGACAAATTCCTGTAGCGGTGCGGTAAAGGCATCAGTATTGCTGAATGCCTTTTCGACAAAGGCCTCGCCCATGACTTGCTTGCGTATTTGCAGGCCATCGTCAAATTGTTGATCTGTTTGCTGGTTCATCGTTGTTGTAAACTCCATTGTTATCTTCCATGAAAGGAATGCTAGCCAGATCAGTAGGTAAGGTCAAAACAGCAATGTAGTTTGTTGTTTTTAGGCTGTCATATTGTTTTCAATAGACAATATATTAATTTAGCAACTTGTTTGAGGGCAGACTTGTTTTAAGTACATTTCCCCGTTACAGTTCATTACAGAAAACCCGCTATCTTTACCAAAGCCAGGATTTATTTGTCCTGCGCTGGGCTTATGATGGATGTAAAACACCAGTTGCCTGCGCTCATGCTGATCCCAAGCTGAGATGGCACTGGCAAACACTTATCCTGCAAGGCAGCTCCATGACATTGTTGAAAATGAAGATAGCAGCAGCGGCCGCATCACTGGCTATCGTCACTGGTACCAGTCTGCCAGCGCTGGCGCTGGAAACCGGCAAACCCGCGCCGGCATTCAGTGCCCAGGCTGGGAAGGGCAATGTACAGCTGGCTGATTATCGCGGCAAAGTGGTCTATCTTGATTTTTGGGCATCCTGGTGCGGGCCGTGCAAGCAATCCTTCCCGTGGATGAATGCCATGCAAAGCAAATATGGCGCACAGGGCTTGCAGGTAGTGGCGATCAACCTCGACAGCAAACCCGAGGAAGCACAGGAATTTCTGAAATCCACGCCTGGCAATTTTCAGATAGCCTATGACCCCAAGGGCATCATGCCGCGTCAATATGAAATCAAGGGCATGCCCAGCAGTGTATTGATAGACAGGGATGGCAAGATCATTTCGCAACACGCAGGATTTAACGAAGCCAGCAAGGCAAAAATTGAACAGGCGATCATCAGCAGTCTGGGGAGTAAATGATGAAACAATTCATAACCAAGAAATTTCTGGGCAAACTTGCCCTGCTGGGCCTGGTCCTGTCCTGCAGCGCCTGCGGCAATATGCAACTGGTACAGGCGGTGCAACCCTGGGAAAAAGGCAAGCTGGCAAAAAAAGAAATGACGTTTGACCACGACCTGCTGGAAATCAAGTTCGCCGAGCACACCTATTCGAGCAAGGAATCTGCCTTTGGCGGTGCAGGCGTTGGTGGTGGAGGCTGTGGTTGCAACTAAAGCATAAGACATAAAGCATAAGGCATAAACAAGCATGAAAGCGCCCACTTCCAAGACTCCTGACAATCTCGCCAGCACCTTGCTGGCCGCTGCACTTGCCTTGCCGATGATGCAGGCAGCGCATGCAGAATCAGCGCCGGACAAGGGTCTCATCAGTCTCAAATTACTTGATTACAAAGACAGCCAGCCCGGTGAAGACCGCGTCAAGGTGCAGGCCAGCGCGCTGAAGATCATGGCGCCCTTGTCGGATGAATGGTCGGTCGGCGCGACTTATGTGACGGATAGTATCTCCGGTGCCTCGCCCGCCTTCCATAGCTATGGCCTGGTCAAGCTCAGGGATTTTCGCCGTGCACTCGATGCTGAAGTCACCCGCTATTTCGCGCACCATACACTGACCCTGGGTGCCAGTGCATCGAGCGAATCCGATTATATTTCGCGTGGCATGTCGCTGCAGGGCAGCCAGTTCAGTGAAGATAAAAATACCACCTGGACTGCGGGCCTGGGTTTTGCCAATGACACTGTCAGCGCTTCGACAGGCAGGATCAAAGGACAAAACAAGCAGGTGACTGATGCCCTGCTGGGCCTGACTCAGGTCATGAGCATGAATGATATTGTGCAGGTCAATTTCAGCCTCGCGCATGCCAAGGGTTATTTGTCTGACCCTTACAAGGCTTTTGACAAACGCCCGGATGAGCGCAACAGCTATACATTGCTCACCCGCTGGAACCATCATTTCGATGGCACGGGCGGTAGTGCACGTGTCAGCTACCGTTATTTTGGTGATAGCTGGAAAATCAGATCCCATACCTTCAATCTGGAATATACCCAGCCTTTTGGCAAGGGCTGGAGCGTGACGCCGCTCGTGCGTTTTTACAGCCAGAGCGCAGCCAGTTTTTATGTAGATGCGCAGCCTGACATTTATCCATTTGCCCCCAACCCGCCAGATGGTGCACAAAATTATTCTGAAGACCAGAGGGTCTCGGCCTATGGCGCACGCACTGTCGGTATCAAGCTGGCCAAGCAGATCAATGAAGACTGGCAGGTTGACGTGAAATTTGAGCAATACCAGCAACGTGCTTCTTACCGTTTGTTTGGCAGTGGCAGCGCGGGACTATTGCCGTTTGATGCCAAGACCATACAGCTTGGTTTGTCGCGTCAGTTTTAGTGAATGAATTTGGTTTTATGCAGATTTACCGTATCCCTTTCAAGGCCATGGCCAGCACCTGTGAAGTCGTTATCGCCGATACCGATGAACAGGCGATGTTTGCCAAAGCACAGGAAGCGATTGCAGAAGTGCGCAGGATAGAAGTCAAGTATTCGCGTTACAGACCAGACAGCATAGTCTCGCGCATCAATACCCAGGCGGGTGGTGATGCCGTAGTCTGTGATGAAGAAACTGTCGCCCTGTTTGATTATGCCCAGGCCCTGCACCAGGCCAGTGATGGCCTGTTCGATATCACGGCAGGCATCTTGCGCCAGGCCTGGGATTTCAAGAGCCAGCGGGTGCCGGCAGCAGATGAATTACAGGCCTTGTGCCAGCGCATAGGTTGGGCAAAGGTGGAAAGAACCAGTAACAAGCTCAGACTGCCGCAGGCTGGTATGGAAATCGATTTTGGTGGCTTTGGTAAAGAGTATGCGGCAGACCGGGCAGCGGCGGTGCTGGAAGCCGCAGGCGTCACGCATGGCTATGTGAATCTCGGTGGTGATATACGGGTGCTGGGGCCCAAGCCGGATGGCCAGGCCTGGGTTATGGGCATACAGGACCCGCGCCAGCAAGACAAGATCGCGGCCAGCATCCCGCTGACATCAGGGGCACTGGCTACCAGTGGTGATTATGAAAGATATTTTGAAGCAGGTGGCCAGCGCTATTGCCATATCCTGAACCCGCACACTGGCATGCCGGTGCGGCACTGGCGCAGCATCAGCGTGCTGGCTCCTTTGACGGCACTGGCTGGCAGTTGCACGACAATAGGCATGCTCAAGGAAGCTGATGCACTGACGTATCTGCAGCAAACCGGATTGCGTTTTCTGGCAATAGACCAGCAAGGCATAGTACACACGCAGGCTGCGGCCTGAACCGAGAATTTGAGGAGTGCATCATGGCAACCATAGTAGGCGACGACGGCAATAACACCTGGACCGTCATTAATCCATCGACGTTTACGCTCGATGGCAAGGGTGGTGTTGACACGCTGATTCTGGGTACTTCCTTGCGTTCGGAGTACAAAATTACGCTAGCGGCAGATGGTTCTGTGCATGTCGATACTCTCTCTGGTGCGAGTGGCGAATTGCATGCGACACTGCTCAACATGGAGCGTTTGGTCTTTAACAATGGCAAGGATGTGCTGGACCTGCTGAGTTTTTTTGGCGATACCACACCGCCTACTGTCATCAGCTTCAGCCCGGCCACGCTGGCGACCAGTGTCTCCACCAATAGCGATATCGTGCTGACCTTCAGTGAGACTGTCACCGCTGGCAGTGGCACCATCAGCCTCATGAACGCCGATGGCAGTGTGGTGGCCAACTACAACATCGCACAAAGCAGCAATGTGACGATCAGCGGCAATACCGTGACCATCAACCCCACCAATGATTTGAATAATGGCAGCACTTACAAGCTGAACATACCTTCTGGTGCAATCAAGGACGTGGCTGGTAATAACTTCATTGGTACCAGTAGTTATTCCTTTACCACGGTGGCCAAGGCTGTGCCAGGCGGCATTGTAGGTACGGCTGGCAATGACACCCTGACAGGTACGGCAGGCAATGACAGTTTCAACGGCCTGGCCGGAAATGACATCATCAATGGCGGCGCAGGCATGGATACTGCGATTTATGCAGGCAAGCGGGCTGACTTTAACATCACTGCAGCGGGTGCCAATTTTACTGTGCAGGATAAAACCGGGGCCGAGGGTACGGATACGGTGAACCAGGTAGAGCGCCTGCAGTTTGCCGATATGTCGGTCGCGCTGGATATCAATAGCACCGCTGGCGTGGCTTACCGCATTTACCAGGCGGCCTTCAACCGCACGCCAGATTTGCCAGGCCTGGGTTATTGGATAGGGCAGATGGACAAGGGATCAAGCCTGAACCAGGTAGCTGCCAGCTTCGTCATTTCCGCCGAGTTCAAGCAATTGTATGGGGCGAATATCTCTGACAATGCCTTCCTGACTGCCCTGTACAGTAATGTGCTGCATCGGACGCCAGACCAGGCGGGCTTTGATTACTGGAATGGGCAAGTCAGCAAGGGCATGACAAGAGCCGACATACTCGCCAGTTTTAGCGAGAGCACCGAGAACCAGGTACAGGTGGTTGCCAAGATACAGAACGGTATAGATTTCATTCCGTTTGGCTAAGTTCTTTTCAACTGATGCTGCGGACGTGCAGCATCAGTCCTGTGCATAAATCAACGCTTATACACAGCCTCAATGTCCGCGGCAAAATGCGCGAGCAAATTATTGCGCTTGAGCTTCAGGGTAGGTGTGATCAGGGTATTTTCCACCGTCCATGGTTCCAGCGTCAAAATCGCGGCGCGTGGTTGTGCATAGTAAGGAAAACCTTTGGTCAGCGCCTTGATACGTTGCACCACTGCTTTTTGTGCCTGGGGTGATTTCAGACTGGCGGCATCACTTGGATTCAGGCCCAGCGAGCTCGACAGCTCCAGCCAGTAAGCACGGCTCAGCACAACGGCACAGGCGATGAAGGGAGCGTTCTCACCAAAGGCATAGGCTTGCTCAAACACGGCATCATTCATGATCGCCAGTTCCAGATCAACCGGGGCGATTTTTTCACCAGTGGAGGTGACGATGATTTCCTTGACGCGACCAAGAATACGCACACGGCCATCAACGATGGAAGCCTGGTCGCCGGTGCGCAGCCAGCCATCAATAAAGGTCTTGGCAGTATCTTCTTCACGCTTCCAGTAGCCGCGCATGACATTCGGTCCACGCACCTGCAGTTCTGCATTTTCTCCTATACGCACTTCTACCTTTTCCACTGCCCGGCCTACGGTGGCTGGGTCATTATCATCGGGCGCATTGAAGGCAACGACAGGCGCAGTCTCAGTCATGCCATAACCCTGCACGATAGGGATACCAAGACCCAGGAAGCATTGCGAAATTGCCTGCGACAGTGCCGCACCACCACTGACCGCCACCCGCAGGCGGCCACCAAACTGGTTCTTGAGTTTGCTGGCGATCAGCGGCTCCAGCACCAGCCAGCGCAGGCTGTCGAACAAGGCTGTCATGCCATCACCCTTGAGCAAACCCTGCTCACGGCTGAAGCGGCGCCAGCCAGTGGCAATCGCCAGATTGAACAAATTTGCCTGTAGTTTGGAGGCCGACAGTTTGGTCTGGATCACGCCATACACGCGTTCATAAATACGCGGAACGGAAATCAGGATCGTCGGCCGTACTTCCAGCAAATCCTGCGGCAATTGCTTGACCGAGCGTGAGAAGGCCACGCAGGCACCCGCCGCAATCGGCAGGTAATAACCGGCAGTACGCTCAAAGGTATGCGACAAGGGCAGGAAAGATAAAAACACATCGCTAATAACTGGCGACACCCTGTGGACAACTGCCTTGACGTTGGATACCACATTCGTGTGCGTCAGCATGACGCCCTTGGGTTTGCCTGTCGTGCCGGAGGTATAGACCAGGGCTGCCAGGTCATCGGATACCGGGCCTTTTGCAGCGGCTTGCAGATGCGCTGCGCTGGCCAGCCATTCGTCGATTTGTACAACAGGAACACTGGCTGGCAAGGCTGCGGCATCCAGCTCTTTTTCCAGCACAACAACCTGGCGCAGAGCGGGCAAGTCCAGACCTGCACTGGCAATATCTTTCCATTGCCTGTCGCTTGCGGCGATTAAAAATGCAGCATCGCTGTCGCAGAGGATATAGGCAATACTGGCCGGGTTATCCAGCGCATGCATGGGCACAGGTACAAAACCACAAGCCTGCACGGCCTGGTCCATGCAGACTGCATGCAAGCCATTTGGCAGCAGGATGGCAATGCGGGAACCATGCTCAAGTGCCAGCGGTGACAAGGCCTTGATAAAACCCTGTACCCGCTCTTGCGTCTGTTGCCATGAATAAGATATCCACAGGCCCTGTGCATCATCGAATTGCCGGTAGGCTTCGGCATCAGGGGTTTGTGCTACCCGCCAGGCAAATAATTCTGCCAGGGTTTGCACTGTGGATAAGTCGGGAGTTGTTGCTGTTTGTGCAGAGTTAGACATGAAATGCTGAAGAAATTGAACAGTTGGCGGTCAGCCTTCACCGGCCCCGGTGAAAACGCTTATTTTTCGCTATTTGAACGAAAATGCACACCAAAAGCGTCATTATGCAACATTTTGAATAAAAGCTTATTGCCTGAGCTCAAAACACCCATTTCAAATTTATGCCGCCAATTTGAAGAAAAACACTATGCCGCCTATAAAAGACCAAAACAGCACGGTCATCGCCAGTTCGCGCGATATCTGCAAATCAATTTTACGCTGGCCTTTTGCATGCACTTCCATCTCGCTCACACTGGCAAAAGCAGCACAGCCACAAGCCTGGCACCGCGTTAAAGATTTGCCGTTTTCTGTGGTACATGCATGGCAAACCCAGTCGTAATCAAGTTGTTTTTTCATCATTGCTGTCTTTTAAAAATATGATCAATTCCAGTTCCACCAGTTGGGTGCGCCATGCGCACCATGCTTTTGAATCACGATAAAAAAACCGGTGCGCACGGCGCACCCACCGAAAACAAGCAACAGTCCTGGCAATGGTTTTACCGGTAAAACACGGCCCACTTCTGCGCAGATTATAATAAAGCCCTTGTCCGCCCATCCCACTCAGGAGTATCCATGTTAGGCACACAAGACCTCGTCCAGTTCATCATTGCCGGTATCTTGCTCAATATCGCCCCCGGCCCCGATTCCATCCTCATCATGACGCGTAGCGCAACGCAGGGCTGGCGTGCGGGTTCGGCGGCAGCGCTGGGCATAGGTGCGGGTACGCTGGTACATATCATGGCGGCGGCACTGGGTTTGTCGGCTTTGCTGGCGACTTCTGCCATGGCCTTCACTGTCGTTAAACTGGCAGGTGCGGCTTATCTATTGTATATAGGTGCATCCATGCTGTTTAGCAAGGCAAAATCTGCTGAACAAACGCAAGCGGACACAGAGGCCAAAGCCAGCCTGCCAGTACTCAGCCACCGCAAGATTTTCATGCAAGGGTTTTTGACGAATATCCTGAACCCGAAAGTCGCGATTTTCTTTCTGGCTTTCGTGCCGCAATTTATCGCTGCTGATGCCAGCAACAAACCTTTGGCCTTGATCGTGCTGGGTTGCATCTTTAATTTCAATGGCATGTTGTGGTGCCACTTCCTCGCTATCTCGACTGCATTTGCCAGACAGCGCATGCGTGTCAATCAAGCTGTCACGCTGTGGCTGAACCGCTTCATTGGTTTGATGTTTGTTTCTTTTGGTATCAAGCTGGCGCTGTCGGGCAAGCATTGATCAGGAATCAGGCGCGCAAATGAAAACATGCCGCATCCTCGAGAAATGCGGCATGAATGTCAGGCTGTGGATAAATCCCAAAGAGCCTGCAGAACCTGAAAAACACCAGTAATCAAATGCCTATTTAATCGGCAGGCAGCTGGTATTTTTAACTTCTTCCATCACTGCATAGGTATGCGTTTCACGCACACCGTTCAATTGCAGCAGGGATTTGCCCAAAAAGTCGCGGTAGGCATTCATGTCTTTGACACGTGCCTTGACGAGATAGTCAAAACCACCCGCCACCATATGACATTCCAGCACCTCAGGGATGGCTTGTACGCCACGCCGGAAAGCATCGAACACGTCTGGGGTCGTGCGGTCTAGCACAACTTCTATGAAAACCAGCAGGGCCACATCGAGCAGATGTGGATTGAGCTGGGCTGTGTATCCTAGTATGTAGCCGGACTCTTGCAGCTTGCGCACGCGTTCCAGGCAGGCAGCAGGGGAGAGGTTAACCCTTGTTGCCAGTTCTACATTACTGATACGGCCATCGTTTTGCAATTCGGCCAGAATTCTTTTACTGATTTTGTCGAGCATAAGAAGTCAAAAATCGTCAGTGTGGTGATTAATAATATTCGGCATAATTTTCTCACAAAATAGAAAATTTCGATATATGTTCTGATTTCCAGAATTAATCATCGAAGAGCATCTATACAATGAAATCATATTTGTTTTGATTATTTTTATATGATTGCGATCACCGTGCCAGCCAATAACCAGCCTTTTTCTGCCCTGCGGGCAGAGCTACTTCCCCCTGCCAGCCCTCTCAGAACTGCTATTACCGAAGCATACCGCCGATCCGAGCCAGATGCGGTGCAATGGCTGCTCGGCAATGTAAATGCCCATGAGGACCAGCAAAAGAGTGTTGCAGAACTGGCACACCGTCTGGTCAGCAATGTGCGCCAACAACGCACCCGCGCTTCTGGTGTTGATGCCCTGATGCATGAATTTTCACTGTCGTCGGAAGAAGGCGTGGCCCTGATGTGCCTGGCCGAGGCCTTGTTACGCATCCCCGATCATCAAACCGCCGACCGCCTGATTGCCGACAAAATCAGCAAGGGCGACTGGCGCAAACATCTGGGTGAATCACCCTCGCTGTTTGTGAATGCCGCCACCTGGGGCTTGCTGGTGACTGGCAAACTGGTCAGCACAAATAGCGAACAAAGCCTGGGTTCTGCGCTGACACGTTTGATCGCCAAGGGTGGTGAGCCACTGATACGCAAAGGCGTTGATATGGCCATGCGCATGTTGGGCAACCAGTTCGTCACCGGCCAGACCATAGAAGAAGCCCTGAAAAACAGCCAGGACAATGAAAAACGCGGTTATCGTTATTCTTATGACATGCTGGGTGAAGCAGCGCTGACCGCCAGGGATGCTGCCTTCTATTACAAGGCCTATGAAACAGCCATTCATGCGATAGGCAAGGCCTCGAATGGCCGCGGTATCAAGAATGGCCCCGGCATTTCCGTCAAACTGTCTGCCCTGCATCCGCGTTATTCCCGTGCCCAGCGTGAGCGCACGATGACTGAACTGTTGCCGCTGCTGAAAAAATTGCTGTTGTTGGCCAAGCAATACAACATAGGCCTGAATATCGACGCAGAAGAAACCGACAGGCTGGAATTGTCGCTGGACTTGATGGAAGCATTGGCCTTCGATGCCGACCTCAAAGGTTTTGAAGGCATAGGTTTTGTCGTACAGGGCTATCAAAAACGCTGCCCCTTCGTGATCGACTACCTGGTTGACCTGGCACGCCGCAGTGGTAGCAAGTTCATGGTGCGCCTGGTCAAGGGTGCATACTGGGATGCAGAAATCAAGCGTTCGCAAGTCGATGGCATGAGCGGCTTCCCGGTCTACACCCGCAAGGTCTACACCGATCTGTCTTATCTGACTTGTGCACAAAAACTGCTGGCAGCGACTGATGTGATTTATCCACAGTTCGCCACGCATAATGCCCTGACTTTATCGACCATTTATACCTGGGCACAAAAAGCCGGTATCACTGATTATGAATTCCAGTGCCTGCATGGCATGGGTGAGACCTTGTATGACCAGGTGGTAGGAAAAGACAAACTGGACAAGCCTTGCCGTATTTATGCCCCGGTAGGCTCTCACCAGACCTTGCTGGCTTACTTGGTACGCCGCCTGCTGGAAAATGGTGCTAACTCTTCCTTCGTCAACCAGATCGTTGATGAAAATGTGTCTATAGAATCCATGCTGGCCGACCCGATAGCCGTCTCGCGTGAACTCGGTGGTGCGCCACATGCAGCCATCGCCTTGCCCAAGGATTTGTTTGGCAAGGAAAGAAAAAATTCGTCTGGCCTGGATTTCTCGAATGAGCTGGAACTGCAAAAAATCAGCGCCCGCTTTGCCGAGAGTAGCCAACAAAGTTTGACAGCCGCGCCTATCCTGCATGGCCAGGTATCTGCGACGCAAACGCGCCCTGTGAATAACCCTGCCAACCAGCTGGATGTCGTTGGCGAGGTCATAGAAGCCGATGCCCAGGATGTGCAAACCGCCCTGCACGCGGCAGAACAATATGCGATGGACTGGCAAACCACAGCACCGGTAGAACGCGCAGCCACCCTGAAAAAAGCCGCTGATTTGCTGGAAGCGCAAACCCTGGATTTCATGGCGCTGGCAATACGTGAAGCAGGTAAATCACTGCCGAATGCATTGGCAGAAGTGCGCGAAGCAGTAGACTTTTTGCGTTATTACGCCGCCCAGGTAGAGAGCCACGCAAATACCCAGGCGCTGGGTCCGGTCGTCTGTATCAGCCCATGGAATTTCCCGCTGGCGATCTTCATTGGTGAAGTCAGCGCGGCATTGGCCGCAGGGAATGTGGTGCTGGCCAAACCGGCAGAACAAACCCCGCTGATCGCCTATCGCGCCATACAACTGATGCATGAAGCTGGTGTGCCACGTGGTGCCCTGCAATTCTTGCCAGGCACGGGTGAAGTCGTTGGCGCGCAGCTGGTGGCTGATCACCGCGTCAAGGGCGTGATCTTTACTGGCTCCACCGAAGTCGCACAAATCATCAACCGCACACTGGCGAAACGTGCGGTGGCGGAAGGCATCGATATCCCGCTGATTGCAGAAACCGGTGGCCAAAATGCCATGATCGTTGACAGCAGTGCCTTGCCTGAGCAAGTCGTCAATGATGTCTTGTCCTCAGCTTTTGACAGTGCTGGCCAGCGTTGCTCAGCCCTGCGCGTACTGTGCCTGCAAGAAGATATAGCCGACAAGACCATAGAAATGCTGCACGGCGCCATGCAGGAATTGCGTATAGGCCAGCCAGACCGCCTGGGCATTGATATCGGCCCTGTCATCGATGCCGAAGCGCAAAACAATCTGATGAGCCATATCAATGGCATGCGTGGCAAGGCCAGGTCCTTCTATACCCTGGATCTGGCAGCCAACTGCCGCGCCGGTACCTTTGTTGCGCCTACCGTCATAGAAATCGCTAATCTCGACGATCTGAAAAAAGAAGTCTTCGGCCCTGTACTGCATGTCCTGCGTTACAAGCGCAATGACTTGCCTGCATTGATAGACCAGATCAATGGCACCGGTTTTGGCCTGACGCTGGGCATCCATACCCGCATTGATGAAACCATTGATTTCATCATTTCCCGCGCCCACGTGGGCAATATCTATGTGAATCGCAATATCGTTGGTGCAGTAGTGGGTGTGCAGCCTTTTGGTGGTGAAGGCAAATCCGGTACCGGCCCCAAAGCTGGCGGCCCGCTGTACCTGAAGCGCCTGCAACGCACACCTGTGACTGGTCTGGGTGGACATACTGTGTATGAACGCCAGTCACCACCAGCGCTGGAAGCTTTGCTGGTCTGGGCGCAAAAACAGGGGCATCAAAAAATTGCCGAACTCGGTGAACATTATGCCCACAACAGCCCCTACAAAGTGACCCAGGTCTTGCCTGGCCCGACGGGTGAACGTAATACCCTGTCGTTTGCGCCGCGTGGCCGCATCTTTTGCGCGGCAACAACAGTCAATTGCATCATCAACCAACTGGCGGCAACGCTAGCCACTGGCAACCTGCCAGTACTGCCTGCACAAACCATGGCTATCCTGCCTGCCGGTTTGCCAGCCGAAGTCAGCAAACTCATCATTGCTGCCGAAGCAGAAAAATGCGGTGCCCAACTGGCCCTGGTGGAAGGCGGCTTGCTGTCGCATTACAAACTCTTGTTTGCAGGTCTGGATGACGCTATCGTCTCCGTTGTCGAAACCCATGACCATGCAGAAATACCCTTGTGGCGTCTGATGGCTGAACGGGCACTCTGTGTGAATACCACCGCTGCCGGTGGCAATGCGAGTTTGATGACACTGGCGACCTGATCGTTTTCTATGCTGTTGCTGTAAAGAAAAAGCTCCTGATCTCAGGAGCTTTTTTTATCTGCGGTGCCAATAAAATCCGTCGGTGTCAGCATCGTGACCTGACGGAAGGCACATGAAAACGAGGCTGTACTGGCAAACCCGAGTTCTGCTGCTACCTGTGCAATCGCTACTCCCCGGGCTAGTCTGTCCATCGCGAGCACGATACGCGCCCGCTGCCGCCAAAGTTTGAAAGTGAGCCCGGTTTCGGCCTGGAACACACGGCTCAAGGTGCGCACTGAGGTGGCGGCGCGTGAGGCTATTTCATTCACACTCAATTGGTTACGACGGTCGCCAAAAGCGACATTGGCAATGCGCCGTCCAACGGCGCTCTTTGGCAGAGGAAGAAACGTAGGCGCATGCTCTATTTCAGTCAGTTCGTGCAGCATCAACCTGACGACAAGTTCGCTCTTGTCCGCTGTGGTATTGGCTGCAAAAGCGGTGTCAAGGAGGGTGCGCATGAGCGGGGTTATCCGCAATGCAAATGCGCGCTCCAGCGGTATTGGCGGCGCCCAGGCTTTTATGATGGATGGTTCCCAGTGCACCATCCAGAGTTCGGCATCCGTCAGCACCTCGACATGGTGCTCAACTCCTGCCGGTATCCACACTGCAAGCTGGCTGGGCACGAGCCAGCGCCCCTCTACTGTATGTACTTGTACCATCCCCGAGGCGGCGAAGGTCAGCTGCGCCTGTCCATGGGAATGCATGGGTTCGCCGCCGCCCTGCAATTTGACGCCTCGGTGAAGACTAAAGGATGCTTGCTGCAAATTGGCCTTTCAGCGATGCATGCTGGCATCACATCGTAAAGCCCTTAGCCTATCATGGCTGCACCAAGCGGGAACAAATTTAGAACAAATTGAGCCGAGGAATAAAGCATGAACGAAAATATGAGCAAAAACATCAGCGAAAAAATGAGAGCAATCGTGATCAATGAATATGGTGACAATGATGTGGTGAATTGCATAGAGATTGATCGCCCTGAAGTTGGAGATGGTGAGGTTTGGGTGAAAGTGCATGCAGCCGGTATTAATCCGGTAGATTGGAAAATCCGGGATGGTGCGGGTGAGCGTATGGGCATGACTTTGCCCATATATTTGGGCAGCGAATTGAGCGGCACCATCGTAAAGCTGGGCCACGGCGTCACCAGCCTGACGCAAGGAGATGCGGTTTACGGCATTGTCAAATCCGGTGCTTTTGCTGACTATGCCGTGGTCAAGGCAGCCGATATGGTCATTAAACCTGCGCAGCTTGATTTCATTCATGCGGCGGCCGTTCCTCTTGCGTCCCTGACTGCATGGCAGGCAATGTTCGATCTGGCAAAACTCACCAGCGGACAACGCCTGTTGATTACCGGCGGTTCTGGCGGTGTTGGTTCCATGGCGATCCAGCTGGCCAAGGCTGCAGGCGCACATGTGACAGCCATGGCTTCGCAACGCAACGAGGAATTTGTTCGCAGCCTGGGTGCGGATGCTTTTATCGACTACACTGCACAAGCATTCGAGCGGGTAGTGCGGGACATCGATGTGGTTTTCGACACTGTTGGTGGTGATACTTTTAAGCGGGCATTTTCTACGCTTAAAAAAGGAGGTTTTTTAGTCACCTCGGTAGCCTTCCCTAAAGACGAAAACGTGCAACATGATGTAAGCGTAGCGCGGGTACAGTGCAAGCCTGACTCAGGACAGCTTGAGTCCATCAGCAAATTGCTTGCAGCAGTTAAATTAAAGGCATATGTGGAGACCGTCTTGCCACTAGTCAAAATCAAGGAAGCTTTTGAACTTTCCGCGAGCGGACGTACCCGCGGTAAAATTGTACTGGACCTTAATGCGTGATTCATATTTTCATGAGCAAACCCCGGACTCCTCCTATTTCTTCAAGAAAGCGGCCCCAGCAAAGTCGCTCGGCTGATCTGGTCGCAACCATACTGGAAGCGGCCCTCCAGGTTTTACAGCGCGAAGGCGCACAAAAATTTACCACGGCGCGGGTAGCAGAAAGAGCCGGCGTCAGCGTGGGTTCTGTGTATCAGTATTTCCCCAACAAGGCGGCCATTCTGTTTCGCCTGCAAAGTGATGAATGGCGGCAGACTGGCGGCATGTTGCGCGAGATATTGCAGGATACCCAGCAGGCACCGCTGGAGCGCTTACGTAGCCTGGTCCATGCTTTCATTCGTTCAGAATGTGAAGAAGCACAGATGCGCAACGCCCTGACCGATATCGCCCCGCAGTATAACGATGATCCTGAAGCACAGGAAGCATGGCAATACTGGGACCAGACCATGCAGGTATTTATTGAAGAATTGCTGCCCACGGCAACAGCAGCAACACGTTCCATCGTTGAAGAACTGATTTCCACCACGCTCAGCAGTGCCGGTGAACATGTGTCGACAAATGGCTATCCAACTGACAGAATAGATGACTATGCGGATGCCATGGCAGATATGTTTTGTGTTTACCTGAGCAGCGTCAAAAGCAAAAAGGAAATTGATCAGGCTTCATGAACGCCTGATCAATTGATGTAGTACCCATGTCGCGGTGTGCGAATGGTGCACCCTACAAAATTTAAACACCTTATGCACTTGCAGATGCTTTGCCCAGCAAACGCACAGCCACCAGTAAAGACATAGCCACAGCTACGCTGGCTGCCAGGAAAACAGCATCCACACCCCAATGCCCGGCGATAAAACCTGCCAATGGACTGACTATGCCCAGCGACATATCAAGAAAAGCGACATAGGCACCCATGGCAACGCTGCGGCTTTGCGGTGGAGCACGGCGCGCAGCTTCTACACCGAAACCGGGGAAGGCCAGTGAATAGCCAAAGCCTGTCAAAGCAACGCCTATGTATGCCATGCTGGCCGTATCAGCCCACCAGATCAACAGTAGCCCGGCAGCTTCTATCACGACATTGACGAGTGCGACCCTGGCACCACCAAGCTTGTCTGGCAAATGACCAAATAATATCCTGGCACCGATGAAAGCTACACCAAAGAAGGTAAATGCAAGCGAAGAATTACCCCAGTTTTTTGCTGCAAACAACAAGGCAGAAAAAGCCGTGATCACACCAAAACCTATACTGGCCAGTGCCAGGCCCAGGCCGGGTACCATGACTGTACTCAATACCTTGTAAAAAGGCATGCGGGTAGTAGCTGTCGGTGGGATAGAAGGTATATATAAAGCTACCAGCAACGCCACTACCGGCGTGCAAATAGTCGCAATGCCTATGCCGGCAAATCCCAATTGCGCATGGATGGTCACACCTGCCGGTGCACCGAAGGCAAATGCACCGTAGATGGCGATGCCTACCCAGGCCATGACCTTGCCTGCATTTTGCGGCCCGACTAGGCCTATGCCCCAGCCCAGGGCTCCGGTGACCATGAGGCTCTCACCTATGGCCAGCAAGACACGGCCAGCCAACAATATCCACACCGATACCACCGGTGTAGTAACAAAGGGCAGTGATGCCAGATACACCAGACCTGAGCTGGCAATAATCACGGCCCCCGTGAGTACTGCCCGTTTGGTACCACGCATATCGGCAAAATTGCCAGCCCAGGCGCGTGACAGCAGGGCGACGGTAAATTGTGCACCGATGACCAGGCCTACGACCAGGGTACTCATGCCCAGGCTGTTATGCAGGTACAACGGCAATACGGGTAGCTGCATACCCATGGTCAGAAAGCCGATAAAAACTGCCAGTGTCAGAGGCAGCAATTTCAGAAAAACACTGCCGCCAGCGACAGCGGGTGCTGCAGACAATGGTGGCGAAGATTGAGAAGATAAAGACATAAAAAACTCCAGACATAATCGTGTGATTGATGCTGGATATGATAAAAGTCTTCACTCTGGTCGAATAGTCGCGTAATTTTAGCCGCGCGAAACTGCCTTGTGAGCCAGGCAGGACGTGGCTTTACGAGTTTTTTGGATACTTGTTTTTTTGCAGGCGATGCGAAGTATTCGCGTTTTAAATGGATGTAGAGATGCTCGCTTGTGTAACGGGAAATTAAATTTTTATCGATTATTGATCGCTTTCATAAAAATAATTTCTATCTTTCTCTAACAGGCTGTCTATGATTTCCAGCTTGTCTTGCGACAGTTTTTGTAAGTCTTCACGTTTGACCAAGTTTTGAAAAACGAGTTGAGCCAGCAATAATGGTAATCGTGAATAACGATAATCATATTTTGTATCTATTCTTTTCCTGGCTTTCTGTAGATAGGCTTCTATTTCCCACAACTCATCCGGAGAGTTGACAGCATTGGCAAGTTCTTTAAATCTTGCCGTGATCGCTGCCATTTCCTTTTGCAATGCGTTGTCATACGCCGCCCTTGCAACTTTCTTTTCTGTATCTGACCACTTGAAATCGTACATAAGAAAACCTATAGACAATAATAAGCTGTGGATAAGTTTGGCTATTTAAATTTAACGCGGAATTTATAGTTTCTGTTTTAATTCTATCGCTTCAATCGCATCACATAAAGAATCTGCATGGCCAGTTTGATTGAATTTCTGAGCAAGGATTGCGCAATTGGTTTTGATTGATGCAGAGCCCAGCAGTTGTGACAGGCTGTGCGTCAATTTTCCAGCAGTCAGACGCGACATGCGCAGAAAATCACCTGCACCCAGATTTTGTACACGCGCAGCATTGTCGAACTGGTCAAATGCCAGCGGCGTCAGCAATTGCGGTATGCCTGCTCTTAGCGCTTCTGCCGTCGTACCTATGCCGCCATGGTGTATCAGCGCTGATGCACGCGGCAAGATGCTGCGCAATGGCAGATAACTTTGCCAGAGTATATCAGCCGGCAGGACAGAGGCGATCTGCTCACGGTGAGTACTCAGGAATATCGCCCGCAAACCCAGTTTTTGCACTGCCTGCTGTGCACATTCAAAATAATGACTTGCCTGTATGTTCCCTGAACCTGGGGTAAAAATGGCAGGTGCAGGCCCTGAGGCCAGAAATTCTTCGAGCTCTGTGGATAAGTCTGTAGCCGGACTGCTGTCATAGAGCTGGAATTCTCCCATTGCCATAGTTGTCGGCCAGTCTGGCTGTACTGCGGCAAACCATGCAGGGAAAAAACTGATACTCAGGTCTGGTACTTCATACATATACGGTGCGAGGCTGGTAATCGGTGGCAGATTCCTGGCCAACCTGGCCTGATTGACCATAGGTACAGCTACCGGATCAACAAAATTTTTATCTGCGTAAGCCCAAAGCCAGTGACGCATCCATACCGGCAACCAGCGCGGTATGAATAAATCCCCCATGACCAGGGGATCATGCACAGTTCTTAAATTGGATGGCGCCAGATAAGCTGCGACGATGGGAATATCCGGACGGAAGCTGCGCACCAGGTCTGCTGCTGCCAGACCAAGAGGGTGGCTGATCAATACACAATCCTGATCGGATGGCAGGGTAGCAAAGTAATCAGGTATTTCTTTAAATACGCATTTGCATGAGGCAAGTACTACCGCCATGCCTGTGCGTGTATTCCACATATCTGGATTATGCAAGGCAGCGTCATAGTCTTCTTGCCTGCCCAGCACTTCATAGGCAATCCCGGCCATCTCTGCATGCCGGGCATGTACCGGGGACACTAGCATGGTGACTTTGTGCCCGCGTCTCTGCATTTCAGTAGCCAGACTCAGAAAAGGGAAGATATCCCCAAGAGTGCCCATGCCCAGGAAAATGAAATGCCTGGTGTCAGTCATTGCGCCCTTGCTCGTGCTGTTTTATTTTTGTAAGCAGGGCACATTTCATAAAAATTACTAAAATCCGTTAATTTCTCTTATTTGTATCTAAAACATAAAAAAAATTTCTGCAATTTATTTATTTTTTTCCAGCTCACGGAATTCTTCTGCCATTTTTTTGGACGCTTCCATCATTTTGTCCATCATGGGAGTGATCACTTTTTGCATTGCTCCCATGCTTTGCTGAACGATGACTGGAATTTTGCTGACATAAGCTTTGCCTGCTGGGGATCTGTAAAAAACAGCTATCCCGTCGACTTCTTCCTGACTCAGGGAATTTGAATAGATTTCAATAAAAATCGGTTCGAGTTTTTCCCATGTCATCTCTGACTTGTGGATATCTATGACTTTATCCCGAAACTTATCCAAGATTTTTTGCTGGTCAGCATTGATAGCTTGGTCTTTCAGGACAGCTTTCATCATGTTTTTCATGACGGCATCCATCTGCGCTTCGGTACTTTTCAGGATTTGCTGACTATTCGTCAATACCAGCAATTCCTTGACGGAGGCTTCAGTCGGTTTTTCTGCATGGGCAGCAGAGCAAGCCAGCACGGCTGAAAATAGTAAACCTGACCATAGTTTCATGGTGTTTTGTCCCTGAGGATTGAATGAGTAACGGATTCTACGACAGTTTTTTGCTTTTGTTTTTTTGCGTTTTTTGAGCTGTGGATACCTTTAACTTGAATAACTTTATATAAAAATAGTAATAGTTGTTAACGCAGGCATGTTGCTGTGGATAAGTCGGTAAACATCCACAGGATCAAGCGCTTAGGCAAATGATAAGGCGGTGATAAAAGTCTGTATATCCACAGGACAAAATCTGAACAGTAAACCTGCTGATCAGTGAATTCGGAGTTACACACAATAGATGCAGTGGATATCAGCAGACTTATCCACAAAGATTTTTTTAGAAATGTTGTTTTTCAACGTAAATTTTCAAAAGAAAGCTGATTTACAGCGCTGCAAGGAAGAATTTCAGGAAAAAAGTAGGTCGATGATCTCTTGCAAAGTCATGGACTGCGTTTTTTAAAGCAAGGCAATTTTCAAAACTTGAATTTGTCTGCAATAAAAAAAATGTGATGCCCTATTTTTTGGAGGCCAGGTTTTTTATGAAAAGTGTCTGGTGTTGACCAGCTGCTTTTTTTGAAAGATCGAATTGTAAATATCAAATTCCAAATTTTTTAATCAGGCGTTTTTTATTTGCATCAAAACCAGGTCTTTCAGAAAAAGTTTCCAGGGTTTTCCGAAAAGGGTTTAATTAAATAATTAGTTTATATATACATAGTAATAGTAGTTAACGTCGCGATTTTTTGTGGATAAGTCTTAATTTGTCCACAGAAACAAGCACTTAGTTCATGTATAGATGCACTGATAAGTCCTGTATGAAAAAAGGACGGTTTTGGGATAAGAAAAACCTCAGTCAGACTTTTCGTGGTTTTGCACAGTTCGTCCTGTGGATATGCATAGGCTTATCCACAGGACGAACATGTCTGTTTTTATATTTTTTACTTAAATCCCGTCCGCTTTTTTTAGGATTGCTGGCGCAAAAGTCCTGAGTAAACGGGCAAAAAGCGCAGTACTTTGTACTGCAGTTGTGGATAAGTGGCGGTTATAGATGGCGGTATATTCCAGTTGGGGCATGCCACCGCGTGCCCGTTTGAACTGGCTGGCACCTGAGCTGTAATGCAGTTTCAGCTTCTTGTCTCTGGCTGTTTTGAGTAATAAAGCCATCAATCTCCTATACAAACCCAGTTCTTTAGGCAGGCTGGTGTCATAACCTATCAAAGGTGTAGTCAGCCAGCCATTTTCCTGGTGGGTATAAATACCGAGCACACCGACCAGGCGGCCTTGCCAGCGCAATGCATGCATTTCCAGAAACTGGGTTTCCAGACAAAGCTCAAAGAAAGCGGCTGTGAAGTCTGGGTTCAGGTAAGAGTGTTTGTCGATGAAGAGCTGGCGGTAGAGTTGTTGCAAGACAGCGATATCCTGCATTTGCAAGTGTTCATGTGTCAGTACTTCTACTTCAGGATGATCGAGCAGGCGGGCATCCTGTTTCACATGATTGTGTTTCCAGACGCTGGTTTGTTGTGGATCGCACAGGTAGATCATGCGTCTGGGTAGTAATTGCCAGCCGGTAGCAAGCAGGCTGGCAGCCAGTTCAGGGTTTACCTGTGGACAGATATTGCGCATCATCAGTGGGCGCTGTGGATAAGTGCTTAGCAGCTTGTCGGTAGTTTGATTGATGTCATCTGCTGACCAGTCTGCGTACAAATTGGTGGAAACCAGGTGATTGGCAATAATCGCTGCCTGGTCCAGTTTACTGGCTTTGAACAGCGCAGAAAGTGGCCCAAGGATGGGACAACTAAGTAGTTTGATCGCTTGTGCCTTGGCTGGACTTGCGCCGCGCAGCAGCTCCTGGCGTGGATAACGCAACCAGGTTGAACGTGGACTGGCAACATAGCTTTCTTGCCAGTTGCTGCTGTCCAGCAAACTCACGGGCTGGCTTTGTCCGGCAATTTCTATGGCCTGGATGTCGCAAGTGGCATTGTGCAGCCAGTGCCGGCCACCGCGCGAACGCGCAGTCAGCAGCCACAGCGCATCTGCCACCACGCGTGGCGGTAAAGAGGTATGCAATTTACTGATTACATCTTGGTATATAGGTGCATGCCGCCATAGATGGCAGAGCGGTCAGTGGCATACAGGGCACGGTTATGCGCAACATCGGTATGCCAGACGGCCAGTATGTCTGCCGGTAACTTGGCTTCCAGCGGTGATTCGCTGCCACCGGTGCGGAATACCACTTTGGCTCCAGGTGCTGCAGTGCGCGTCACTTCTTGCCAGAGTTCTGTCAATTGTTGCTCATCCATCCAGTCCTGTGCATCAAGGAACAGATAGGCATCCATGGACGCCCGTGGCTGGCCACGCAAAAAATCAGTCAGGGTTTGATGATGCGGATGTAGCCTGTCTATATTGCGGCGTAGGGTATGGAAATGCTCCTGTTGCAGATACATGGGCAGCGCAGCCTGTTTTTTGGTGTCATAACGGCGGCCAAATGCCTGTTGGGCAAAACAGTTTTCTGCCAGAGGGAAATCACAGGCCAGGTGACGCATTCTTTCCTTGAACAAGAGATGCAGGCCGTTTTTGGCATCGTGTTTCAGTTCAGCAAACTGAGACGGCGGTATGCCCAGGCTATACAGGGCCAGGGGCTGGCTGGCGATCAGACGGAACAAGCGGGTCTCAAATACCGGGGCGACATATTGTTCAAATAGCTGAGCCTGTTCCTGCAGGTTGTTAGCCTGCATGAGCTTGCTCATGTCGCCACCCATCATGCGCACAAAGAAATGCGCAAAGCCGATGAAGTTACCCAGCAAGCCATGCTGATAAGCCTGGTTGGTAAAATAATGGTAGCGTGGTTTGCCTGACAAAGAGCGACTTTCCCAGAAGTTGCTGGCATCGTCTGACAATTGACTGCGTATATGACGCTTGTAGCGCTTCAGGTTATCTGGCTTGTCGGCATTACCCAGAAATGCCAGCACCGCATCATAGTCCGGCAAGTGCCTGATGGCAGTTTGCTTGATATTCAACATCGCCAGGTGTGCTGCATTCAAATCCACGGCATGCACTGCAGCCGGTTCAGCGGACAAATAAGCCAGGGCATTGCAGCCGCCGGAAGAAATGGTCAGGATATTCGCGCCTGGTTTCAGTTGCAGGGCATTCAGGTCAGCTTGTGGATCTTCCCAGATCTGGGCATACACAAGGCGGCTGAACCAGTGGGCAAACAATTTGTCTGCCAGGCCCTTGCGGCCAGACGTGGTGGAATTGAAAACGGCACTGTCTATCAAGGCTTTGCTGGACATGCTGGTCTCCGCTTATGGTTGTAGGTTAAGGGAGACTTTAGGACGCAGAGGTGACAGGTTAGTGACAGATTGATGAATATTATGTGAAAAACGTATAAGGACTTATAAAAACTCGCCCCAGCTGCGTTGCAGCTCCTAGCCGTACTAAAGTACTGTCTTCGTCGCTACGCCTTGCTGGGACGAGTTTGTATAAGTCCCCTTTTGTAGTCTTTTTCTTATTTAAATTCAGTGCTTAACTACCCCGCTCTGTGGATAAACGCCGGCGCCTGGCTTTGATGAACATCAGTAACTGATAAGCAAAATACAGCGAGGCCAGCACTGGCATGGAGGCGACCAGTATCCACAGGCCACCTGCCAGGGGGACCGGGCCTGACCATACCAGGATAGGTATATCAGGTTTATTGCTTTTTTCAGTGGCTGCTTGCTTGGGTGTGTCTATCTGTACACCAGAATTTTGCTTGGGTAAATCTTCTGGGGCAACGACGAATACCGCCTGCGTGCCTGGCGCTGCTTTGGCCGGGGCCGAAGTATTGCCAGCTGCTGCAGCGAAAACAGGGGAAGCTGGCAATGCGGTCAGCATCTGCAATGCCAGTATCAGGACATACTTGAGTTTCATTGATGCAATCGGGTAGAAGATGCGATGTAGTTTTGACTACAAGTGCAATTAGTTTTTCTCGGCGAACTTTTTCAGATTACTTAAGCCGGCTTCAAAATCGGGACCCACCATTTTATCCATAAATGGGGCAAATAGCTTCATCATGAAATTTCCTTCGCTGCTGCCTTCCATTTTCCAGGTGACTTTAGTGCCATCTGGCTGGGCTTCGAGCAGGAAACTGCCTGTTGATGGTTTGCCCATGCCTTCAAAATGCAGCTCATAATCAATTTCACGGAAAGGGCTGGCGTGGCTGAGTTTCATGCCGCCATTGCCTTGTGAAGCGCTTTTCCATTCCCAGGCAGCATTCGTGCCTGATTCCGGGCCAGAAAATTCCATTTTCATATTCGGGTCACGCTGGTTCCAGACTGACCAGTTTTTCCATTCCCTGGGTGTGGCGATCAGGGGGAATATCTTGGCCGGGGTGGAATGTATCTGGACACTGCGGCTGACCTTGTATTCATTTGGCAAGGCATAGGCGATTGCCAGTATCAGGGCGATGGCAATAATCAGTATGCCAGCAGACCATTTGATGATTTTCATTTTTTTCTCTCTTTTTAGTAAAAATGCCAGCTATAGGCTATAAAGCTGACTGTAAAACAGGCTGTGGATATCTTGTCTTTGGGAGATTTTACTTGTCTTGTTTTACTTGTCTTGTCTTAATTGTTTTATCTTACTTTCCCTATGGCGATTTCCCAGTTTTGCATGAGGCTGGCGGCTTCATCGCGGCTCATGGCTGGTGTAAATTGCGTCTCCATTTGCCACTGGTTTGCGCATTCTTCCATACTTTTATATACCCCAGCTCCCAAACCTGCCAGATAAGCGGCGCCCAGGGCCGTGGTTTCTGTGACTTTGGGGCGTATCACCGGTATGCCCAGCAAATCTGCCTGGAATTGCAACAGCATATTATTCGCTGCTGCACCGCCATCGACACGTAATTCCCTGATAGGGAAAACCGCGTCCCTGACCATGGCTTGCAGCAGGGCAGTACTTTGAAAGGCAATCGATTCCAGCGCGGCGCGGGCGATATGCGCGACGGTCGTACCACGGCTCAGGCCGAGGATGGCACCCTTGGCAGAGGGCACCCAGTAAGGCGCACCAAGGCCAGTGAAGGAAGGGACAAACACCACGCCACCAGAATCTGGCACGGTGGCCGCCAGTTGTTCTACATCGGTCGAATGCTGTATGGCTTTCAGACCATCCCTGAGCCATTGCACGACGGCTCCGCCGATGAAGACACTGCCCTCGAGGGCATATTGGGCGTGAGCATCGGTCTGGCAGGCTGCGGTGCTGATCAGGCCGTTTTGCGAATCTGGACATTGATCACCAGTGTGCATGAGCATGAAGCAGCCGGTGCCATAGGTATTTTTGGCCATGCCCGGGGTAAAGCAGGCCTGGCCAAACAAGGCAGCCTGCTGGTCTCCGGCAATGCCGGCAATCGGGATGGCGGCGCCCAGCAGCTTGCTATGGCCAAACTGGTGGCTGGACGGCAAGACTTCTGGCAGCAGCTTTTTGGGTATGTCAAACCAGCTCAGTAATTTTTCATCCCACTTGTTGTCGTGGATGTTGTACAGCATGGTGCGCGAAGCATTGCTGACATCGGTGACATGCAGTGCGCCTTCACTGAGTTGCCAGGCCAGCCAGCTGTCGATAGTGCCAAAAGCCAGTTCACCGGCATTTGCACGGCGGCGCGCGTCGGGAACATGATCAAGCAGCCACTTGAGTTTGGTGGCAGAAAAATACGGGTCAAGTATCAGGCCAGTCTTGGCTTGTATGCGTGGTGCATAGCCTTGCTGGCGCAATTCATCGCAATAAGCTTCTGTGCGGCGGTCTTGCCAGACGATGGCATGGTATAGCGGCTGGCCAGTTTTCCTGTCCCATAGCACCGTGGTTTCGCGCTGGTTGGTAATGCCTATGGCGGCGATGTCTTTTGCCTGCAAACCGGCTTTGCTCATGACTTGCTGGCAAGTGGCAAACTGGCTTTGCCAGATTTCCTGGGCGTCATGTTCTACCCAGCCTGGCTGCGGGAAAATCTGGCGGAATTCCTGCTGGGCAGTGGCAATCAATTCACCGCCTTCGTTAAAAATGATGCTGCGCGAGCTGGAAGTGCCCTGGTCTAGTGCAAGCAGATATGTCATAAAAATTCCTGGTGCATCTGGCCCGCCTGTGCGATTGCCAGAAAAATGCAGAATGAAAAATTTTCAGCCTGATGTTGACGTCTGGTTACAATTTTAGCCATTAGTACAATGGCAAACAGGATTGAATTTGATATAGTAGATTATTGATTTAATATTAAGCAAGAAAGGCAATTCTGTGGCGGGTTTACTTAATTTTTCTTTGACTTTACTGGTGCTGGTGTTTTTTGCTTTTGGCACCATGCGTAAAAGCCGCCGCTTGATCAATCTGTCTTTTTTTGCCATGGTCGCTGCCAGCCTGCTGGGCTGGTACCAGTATATTTTCCCTGCTGGCCTTAGCCTGCTGTTTTATGCAGGAACCCTGGCAACAGTGCTGGCGATCTCGGTATTCTTTTATGCCATTTATTCTTATGAATCTGTCTGGACAGACTTGCAGGAAATCAAAGCCAGACAGTTACCCTGAAGGCTAGGCTCCTGCGAATACAAGGTCTTATTTCACGTCCAGCAATTCAATATCAAAGATCAGATAGGCGTTCGGCGGTATCATGCCATTGCCTGCACCTGCGGCACCATAGCCTAATTCGGGCGGTATGACCAGGGTGCGCTTGCCACCAACCTTCATCCCTGCAACCCCTTGTTCCCAGCCTTTGATGACGCGGCCTGAGCCTATGGTGAAGGAGAAGGCTTGCTGGCCTACGGAACTATCAAACTTGTTACCACGTTCTCTGCTGGCAAAAGGATCATGCAGCCAGCCTGTGTAATGGACAAACACAGTATTACCAGGCAGGGCTTCTTTGCCGCCGCCGACTTTTTCATCGATTTTAGTCAGCCTGCTGATGACCACGCTGTCAGCAGCTTGTGCCTGGGTTGGTGCAGTCGATACGACGCCAGCGAACAAGCTGGTGGCGAGCAGGGCGGTAAGATAATGGTATTTCATAGAATTTTCCTTATAGATCAGACTTTTACTTCTGAAAACTTTTATTTCTGCAGGTTTTTATTTCTGTTTGGCTGCCGCGATTTTTTTCTCAAAAGCGACATCCAGTTTGCTGGCTTTTTTGGGAGCCTGTTTATGCAGGTTGTTAACATAAACGACAAATTCATCCATTTCCATGGCATCGCTGACGCTGGCGGGCAATTCGTCTGGCTGTTCGAGATTAGCCAGGGTCAGCGAAAAGCGGCCATCGGCGAGGCTGACCATGGAGTAGGGAGCATTATTGCTGCGTTCACGCAGGCGATTGACAGCATAGGCGGCCTTGGTTGATCTGGCCATTATTTGACTCCGTATTTGCGCATGATTTTTTCCATGGTGCCGTCATTATCCAGTTCTTTATTGATTTTGTTGTAGAGTTCTATGCGCTGTTTGTCCATGCGGACATTGCATAACATATTGAGTTCTACACTTTTCCATTTGATGGCACGCACAATATCATTGGCAAAGCCTTGCTGCTGGGCAAGGAACATGCCGTGTGACTCTGAGACTATCCAGTAGTTCAGCCGGCCATTCACCAGCAGGCGTGGATTGTCTTCATCCTGGCTCGCAAATTCTATTTTGTAGCCCTGTTCGTTGAGTTGCAAACCTGTGGCGGCATTTTTATAAGAGCCTATTGAATATGGCTTGGCATCTTCAAAATTCTTGAGGATACGGAGATCCATTTTGCGGCCATATAACACCCAATTGTCGTTGACCAGCGGGCCTACCCATTTATATGAATTCTCACGTTCAGGAGTACGGCGAAAGCCAAACAGACAGGTATTGTCATCATTCAGCGTGGAATTCAAACCGCGCGCCAGTGATGTGCTGCTGATGCTGTAATTGTCGCCTGCACGCTTGAGGATTTCCTGTATCTTTTCAGTCAATACACCCTGGATTTCACCGCTCTTGGGCTCGGTATGGGTGAAAGGTGCAAATTCCTGGATAAGCAGTTTGATCGTTTCTGCATGGCTGATGGCAGGAACGATGGCCAGAGATACAAGCAAACTGGATAACAGGAATTTCACGAACGATGTTTCCGAAATAGATGAGTGGTGGGAATATACCGCTGAATTTCCAATAAAGGCAGAAATTTTCTGGTTTTAAGCTCTTGTGTGCGGCTGGGGATACACTCTTGCAAACTTCTATACCCAGATCGTTTTCAACAAGGCAAAACTCGCTGCAATCATAGCTTCATGCTGGCGTTTTTCCTGACAGATGAAACTCAGTTCTGTCGTGATACTGACAGCATCAGCAATCACCAGGCCATGGGCATGGGCTTCGCGTATCGCAATGGCATCCCGTATCAGGCTCAGGCCAACGCCAGACTTGACCAGATCCAGCATGCTTGGTTCCTGATCTACCAGGGCGACCTTGTTGGGGGCTACCCCAAGCCCGGCAAAAATCTGGCTCAGTAACCGGTGGTGAGCAGACTCTGCCGGTGTCCACAGCCATGGCAATCTGGCCAGGCTGGCCCAGTCCTGGCCAGCAACCCGGTTTTTCCAACCCTTGGGTGCCACTACCCGGTAGGTAAATGGTGTCAGCACCTGGCTGTGGCAGGGTGTTTTGCCATCGTCCGGTGGCTGACCCAGATAAAAGCCCACATCCAGCGTACCCGCACGGATTTGTTGCAAGACCGTACCCGACATGCCTTGCTGCAACTTTGTGGATAACTGTGGATAAGTCTCGACCAGGCGTTTCAAAAAAATACCGAGTCGGGTGAACTCCGGGTCCAGTATCGTGCCTATCGCCAGCTCGCCAGAGATGGTGCTGTGCATGCTATGGGCGGCCTGGCGAAATTCGCCCATGCTGGCAATGACTTTTTCTGCATAGGGCAGGAGCTTGGCACCATCGTTGGACAGGCGCATGCCGCTGGCGCTGCGTGTGAATAAACTTAGTTGCAAGCTATCTTGCAGGGACTTGATCTGCAGACTGACGGCGGGCTGGGTCACATGCAATTGTTCTGCTGCCCGCGTCAGGTTACCTTCTTTCGCCACGGCGACAAAGGCACGTAGTTGTATCAAGTCCATTATCAGCAATCCTTATATTGCTATTGATAATAACTCATTGGATTTAGCAGAGCGAGTGAATTAATCTCTGTGCCACCGCAGAAAAAACTTCACATTACCCCTAAGGTTTACTTATGACATCCACAATCGCGCATTATATGAATGGCCAGGCTTATGCTTCTGCCAGTGGCCGCCAGCAAGATGTATTCAACCCTGCTACTGGCGAAGTGACAGGCAGTGTAGCCCTCGCCAGCCCGGAAGAAGTTGAGGCTGTCATCGCCGCTGCCAAGGCTGCCGCACCGGCGTGGGCAGAAACTGCGCCGCTAAAACGCGCCCGTGTGATGTTCAAGTTCAAGGAATTGCTGGACCAGCATCACAAGGAAATGGCGACCCTGATCACCCGCGAACATGGCAAGGTCTTGTCGGATGCCATGGGTGAAGTCACACGCGGCATAGAAATCGTTGAGTTCGCCTGCGGCATGCCGCAACTGTTGAAGTCGCAATTCTCGGACAATATCGGCGGCGGCATAGACAATTACAATCTGCGCCAACCTCTGGGTGTGACGGCTGGCATCACGCCTTTCAACTTCCCCTTCATGGTGCCTATGTGGATGGCACCGCTGGCGATAGCGACTGGCAATACCTTCATTTTGAAGCCTTCTGAGCGTGACCCTTCCTGCTCTTTGCTGATAGCTGACTTACTCAAAAAAGCCGGTTTGCCGGATGGGGTATTCAATGTCGTGCAGGGTGATAAAGTCGCTGTCGATGCGCTGCTGCAGCATCCCGATGTGTCGGCAATTTCTTTCGTAGGCTCTACTCCCATTGCTGAATACATCTACAGCGAAGGCACCCGCATGGGCAAGCGCGTGCAGGCTCTGGGCGGCGCAAAAAATCACCTGGTCTTCATGCCCGACGCCAATCTGGAACAAGCCGTCGATGCCCTGATGGGTGCAGCTTACGGTTCTGCCGGTGAACGTTGCATGGCGATCTCGGTCGCTGTTGCCGTTGGCAATGTAGCTGATAAATTAGTCGAAGCTTTAGTACCACGCGTGCAGGCCTTGAAGATCAAGAACGGCATGGAATCTGATGCCGAAATGGGCCCGGTAGTAACAGCCCAGCACAAAGCAAAAATCGAATCTTATATCGCTGAAGGTATAGCCGAAGGCGCGCAACTATTGGTCGATGGCCGTGGCCTCAAAGTGACTGGTCATGAGTCTGGTTTCTTCCTCGGCGGCTGTTTGTTTGATCATGTCAAAGAGGGCATGAAAATACACCGCGAAGAAATTTTTGGACCTGTCCTGTGCGTAGTCCGCGTCCCTGATTTTGCATCTGCCGTTGAACTCATCAACCGCCATGAATTTGGTAACGGCGTGTCCTTGTTTACCTCGGACGGCAACACCGCGCGCGAATTCTCACGCCGCATTCAGGTCGGCATGGTGGGCATTAACGTGCCTATCCCTGTGCCGATGGCATGGCATTCTTTTGGCGGCTGGAAGCGCTCTTTATTTGGCGATGTGCATGCCTATGGCGAAGAGGGCATACGTTTTTATACGCGCTATAAATCCATCATGCAGAGGTGGCCGGACAGCATAGATAAAGGGGCGGAGTTTACGATGCCGGTGGCGAAGTAACAGCGAGCAGGCTCCTTCTCCTTCAAGGAGAAGGTTGGGATGAGGATGGGGTTCTTTCGATAAGCGGCAATCAGATTGTCGTCGCTCCTGCTCAGGCAGGAGTACAGCGGCGTTCGTTGCATACGTTTATAGTTTCGTAGGTTGGGCTACGCTTTATCAGCCCAACACTGGGCTTATCAAGGACGTATTTGTTTTTTTGTGCTGGAACCCGATGACGTTCGTTGCATGCTTGAGTCTTTATTAAAGAGATTGCCCTTCGTGGACACAAGCCGGGTCTCGGCCCGGCGGCCGAAATACTTTCTTTGCTTCGCCAAAGAAAGTATTCAAAGAAAGGCGACCGCAGACTCGCCCTACGGGTGCTTACGCTACGCTCCAGCATAATTTGTGCGTCACAAAAAATGGGAAAGCTTCGAAACTCGCTCCGCTCAAACAACGAAGCTTTCTGATCCATTTTCCGTGAAGCACAAATTACATCGTCCCAAGCGGATTAAGGTCAAAAGCAACGGCAACATCAACGTCAACTCAACCGCATTTTAATTTGCATTGAATACCGTTAATTAACCAGGGTTTTGGGTTTGTTGTTGTTTTTGAAGTTTGCTGTTCCGATGTGTCGATGCCTTTGCTGCAAGGCAGAAAATGGATAAAGAAATGACCGTTGTTTGAGCGTAGCGAGTTTCGGACATTTCCCATTTTTTGACTTGCAGCAAAGGGAACCCCCTTTAGGGGGCAGCGACGCCTCGGTCGCCTTCTTTTGCGTTCTTTTCTTGGCGAGACAAGAAAAGAATGTAGCTGTCGGGCTACCCCCGACCAGCAATCGCAATACAGTGACAGAAGTAAGTAAATGAGTTAGCGTACAAGCACGAAAATTGATGAAAGCCTGATTTACCTGTTTCCAACAACTCACTTAAATAAACCCGGAGCCCCAAATGCCCAGCCTGCAAACCCTCTGCCCCCACCCCATCATCCAGGCCCCCATGGCCGGTGGCGCCACCACCCCGGAACTGGTGGCCGCAGTGTCCAACGCAGGCGGCCTGGGCTCGCTGGCAGCCCCCTTGCTGACCCCGCTCGCCATTATAGAGCAGGCTGAACACATCAGAAGACTGACGGACAAGCCTTTCGCCATCAACCTGTTCGTACAAACCCGCCCACAAGTTGATTTTGCTGCCCTTGAAGCCGCCAAGCTTTTGCTGCAGCCAGTTTGTGCAGAACTGGGCTGGGACAACTTGCCGACCCCAACCCGCTGGTGTGAAGACTTTGAAGCCCAGCTTGATGCCCTGATCACGGCCCGCCCTGCGGTCGCCAGTTTTACCTTTGATGTGCTGCATGGCAGCCAGTTACAACGCCTGCACGACGCGGGAATAAAAGTGGTGGGTACTGCCACCAACTTGCAGGAAGCCATAGTCTGGCAAGCCATGGGAGCGGATGCTGTCTGCCTGCAAGGGGTGGAGGCGGGTGGTCACCGTGGGACTTTCATTGGTGCACAAAAAGAATCGACTCTGGGCCTGTTCGCCTTGCTGGAAGCCTGCAAGCCGCATATGCAGGTGCCCATCATTGCCGCTGGCGGCATCATGGATGGCAGGCAGATCAAACAAATGCTGCAGGCTGGTGCGCAGATGGTGCAGATGGGTACTGCCTTCCTGACGACAAAGGAATCAGCGATACACCCAGCTTACAAGCAACGTTTGCTGGACAGTAGTAGCGATACGACACGCCAGACCCGTGCTTTTTCTGGCCGTATTGCACGTGGCCTAGACAATCATTTCATGCAAACCATGGATGCCGTGGCTGACAAAGTTCCCGCCTATCCTATACAAAACGCACTGACAGGGTCCATACGCGCAGCGGCAGGCAAGGCTGCGAATACTGAACTGATGTCGATGTGGGCCGGACAGGGCATGGCTGCAGTGAGAGATTTGAGTGTGGCAGAGCTGATGGCTGCATTAATTGCAGAAATGCAGGCTTAATAAACAACAAGGAATTGGTATGGAAGCAGCAGGACAGTTTGATTACATCGTAGTTGGTGCCGGTACTGCAGGTTGTGTATTGGCGAACCGCCTCAGCAAGAACCCTGACAACCGGGTTTTGCTGATAGAAGCAGGTGGCAAGGATGATTACGTGTGGATACATATCCCGGTTGGTTATTTGTACTGCATCAATAATCCGCGCACAGACTGGATGTTCCGTACCGAGGCAGAAGCGGGCCTGAATGGCCGCAGCCTGATTTATCCGCGTGGCAAGGTGCTGGGTGGCAGCTCATCCATCAATGGCATGATTTATATGCGAGGACAGGAAAGGGATTACCAGCAATGGGCAGAACTGACAGGTGACGATAGCTGGCGCTGGGAGCATGTCTTGCCACTGTTCAAGAAGAGCGAAGACCACCACGGCGGTGACGCAGAATTCCATGGCAAGGGCGGTGAATGGCGGGTGGAAAAACAAAGGCTGTCATGGGAAATCCTGGATGCTTTCCGCAATGCAGCAGCCGAAGTTGGCATTCCCAAAAGTGATGACTTTAACCGTGGCAATAATGAAGGCTGCGGCTATTTTGATGTGAACCAGAAACGCGGTATACGTTGGAATGCTGCCAAGGCTTTTCTGAAACCGGCGGCTGAGCGTAGCAATCTGACTATCATGACTGGTTGCCAAGTGCAAAAGCTGGTTATCAGGAGTGATGAGCAAGGCAAGCGTTGCACAGGCGTGGAATTCACAGGTGGTGGCCGCAACTGGTTTGCCGAATCCATGAAAGAAACCGTGCTGGCCGCAGGAGCGATAGGTTCACCGCAGATTTTGCAATTGTCGGGCATAGGTGATGCGGCACATTTGCAACAGGCTGGCGTTGATGTTGTGCATGAATTGCCTGGCGTTGGCAGCAACTTGCAAGACCATTTGCAGATTCGTTCGGCCTTCAGGATTACTGGTGCCAAAACACTCAACAAGATGGCCAATAGCCTCATAGGCAAGGCACGCATAGGGCTAGAATATGCGATGTTCCAGAGTGGCCCTATGTCAATGGCACCGTCACAACTGGGTGCATTTACCCGCTCGGATGCGAGCCAGGCGACACCCAATCTGCAATACCATGTGCAGCCCTTGTCGCTGGAGAAATTTGGTGACCCCCTGCATGATTTCCCGGCGTTTACGGCTAGTGTCTGCAACCTGCGCCCTACTTCTCGTGGCCATGTGCGCATTGCCAGCAATGATGCTTCAGCAGCACCGAAAATAGTACCCAACTACCTGACGACGCCTGAAGACCGCAAGATTGCTGCCGACTCGCTGAAACTGACACGCAAGATCATCGCCGCGCCGTCATTGCAAAAATACCAGCCAGAGGAAATGAAGCCTGGTGTACAGTTCCAGACGGAAGAAGAACTGGCCAGAGCAGCAGGGGATATAGGTACAACGATCTTCCACCCGGTAGGTACCTGCAAAATGGGTCGTGCAGACGACGCTCTGACGGTAGTCGATAGCAACTTGCGCGTCATAGGCATAAACGGCCTGCGCGTGGCTGATGCTTCTATTATGCCGACTATAACCTCAGGTAATACCAACTCACCTACTGTGATGATTGCAGAGAAGGCGGCAAGGAGTATATTGGGAAAATAAAAACTTCCAAATCTTGCGTGGTACTACTTATGGTAGTTATACCGTATTGTTTAGAAAACGGTTTGCTGGGTATTATAAAAAGCTAATATAAAAACTTCCAAAAAATAAAGGAAGTGTTGTCGCGTTGGAGTAATAACCATAAGCCAGACAATAAGGAGAAGAGATGACCGACGTCATCCTGGAGACAAAGCGCTTGACCAAAGAGTTCAAGGGCTTCACAGCTGTAAGCGATGTGAATTTGCAGGTGCAGCGTGGGCATATCCACGCCCTGATCGGCCCTAACGGTGCCGGCAAGACCACCTGTTTTAATTTGCTGACCAAATTTCTTGTCCCGACTTCGGGGCAAATCCTGTTCAATGGCCGCGACATCACCTCGGCCAAACCGGCCCAGATTGCGCGTCAGGGCATCATACGTTCATTCCAGATTTCAGCAGTGTTCCCGCACCTGACGGTCATGGAAAATGTGCGCATAGGCTTGCAAAGAAAACTGGGTACATCCTTTCATTTCTGGAAAAGCGAACAATCGCTGAACCAGCTCAATGCGCGTGCCATGGAATTGCTGGCTGAAGTCGATCTGACTTCGTTTGCCGACACCGTCACCGTCGATTTGCCGTATGGCCGCAAGCGTGCGCTGGAAATTGCGACCACCCTCGCGATGGAGCCAGAAATGATGCTGCTCGATGAACCCACGCAAGGCATGGGCCATGAAGATGTGCACCGCGTGACCGAGCTGATCAAGAAGGTGTCGGCGGGCCGCACCATCCTCATGGTGGAACATAATATGAACGTGGTGTCGGGTATTTGCGACAAGATCTCGGTCTTGCAGCGCGGTGCCATGCTGGCTGAAGGCACGTACAAGGAAGTATCCACCAATCCCAAAGTGATGGAAGCCTATATGGGCAGTACCAGCGGCGAGCTGGAAGGGGCGCACGCATGAGTGCCACGAGTAAAAATACGAGTACCAACACCAGCCCCAGCCCGGCACTGGAAATTACCGGCCTGCAAGCCTGGTATGGCGAATCGCATATCCTGCATGACGTGAACCTGAAAGTGAACCAGGGTGAAGTCGTGACTATACTCGGCCGCAACGGTGCCGGCCGCACGACCACCATGCGCGCCATCGTCGGTTTGACAGGTGCTCGTAAGGGTTCGATCAAGATCAACGGGCAAGAGGCTATCCATCTGCCCACCCATAAAGTGGCGCATCTGGGCGTTGGTTATTGCCCGGAAGAGCGGGGGATATTTTCGTCCTTGTCCACAGAAGAAAACCTGATGCTGCCACCCTCGGTATCGAAAGATAACAAGGGCATGTCGGTTGCCGAGATTTACGAGATGTTCCCCAATCTGGCAGAACGTAAAAATAGTCAGGGCACGCGTTTGTCTGGTGGTGAACAACAGATGCTGGCAGTCGCGCGTATCTTGCGCACAGGTGCGCGTTTGTTGCTGCTCGATGAAATTTCCGAAGGCCTGGCACCGGTCATCGTCCAGGCTTTGGCGCGCATGATCACGATGCTGAAATCCAAGGGTTATACCATCGTCATGGTCGAACAGAATTTCCGCTTTGCTGCTCCGCTGGCGGACAGGTTTTATGTCATGGAGCACGGGCAGATCGTTGAGAGTTTTGCGTCTGCGCAATTGCAGGAAAAAATGCCTGTTCTGAATGAATTATTGGGCGTGTAATGTAAGTGTGTTTGGTTGGCATGGTTAAGTAACTGCCTCGCTGTCTTGGTGAAGCAGGTTTGAATAAAAATATGATTGGAGAAGACGCATGAAAGCAACATTCACGAAATTAAAAGTAGCAAGTCTCGCTGTTTCCGCTGCACTAGCTGGCCTGGCGCTGAATGCAAATGCGCAAGTGTCTGGTGATGTGGTCAAGATCGGTTTCATCACCGATATTTCTGGCCTGTATTCTGATATCGATGGCCAGGGTGGTGCAGAAGCTATAAAGATGGCGATTGCCGATTTTGGCGGCACAGTACTGGGCAAGAAAATTGAACTGGTTACAGCCGACCATCAAAACAAGGCCGATATCGCAGCCAGCCGCGCACGTGAATGGTTTGACCGTGATGGCGTCGATATGCTGATAGGCGGTACCAATTCCGGTACTTCTTTGTCGATGGCAAAAGTGGCAGCAGAAAAGAAACGCGTTTTTATTTCCATCGGTGCCGGCTCTGCCCGCCTGACGAATGAAGAATGCGCACCAACCACCGTGCATTATGCCTACGACACCGTTGCGCTGGCCAAGGGTACAGGTTCTGCAGTCGTCAAACAGGGTGGCAAGAGCTGGTATTTTCTGACTGCTGATTATGCCTTTGGTGCGTCGCTGGAAAGTGATACAGCCAATGTCGTCAAAGCCAATGGCGGTACGGTTGCGGGCGCGGTCAAGCATCCTTTGTCAGCATCTGACTTCTCTTCTTTCCTGTTGCAGGCGCAAGCTTCCAAGGCACAAATCCTGGGCCTGGCAAATGCGGGTGGTGACACCATCAATGCCGTAAAAGCCGCTAATGAATTTGGCGTCACGAAGACCATGAAGCTGGCTGGCTTGCTGATGTTTATCAATGACATCCATTCGCTGGGTCTGAACGCCACGCAAGGTATGTACCTGACCGACAGCTGGTACTGGAACCAGAACGAAGAAGCACGCAAATGGTCACGCCGCTACTTCGAAAAAATGAAGAAAATGCCTTCCAGCCTGCAAGCCGCTGACTACTCTGCGACCCTGACTTACCTGAATGCCGTCAAGGCCGCTGGTACGGATGACATGACCAAGGTCATGGAAAAACTGAAGACGACCAAGATCAATGACATCTACGCTAAAAACGGTTACATCCGCGGCGACGGTAGCATGATCCATGACATGTACCTCATGCAGGTGAAGACCAGTGCTGAGTCTAAAGAGCCTTGGGATTATTACAAAGTGGCACAGACTATTCCGGGTGAGCAAGCATTTACGACTAAATCAGAATCCAAGTGCTCCCTCTGGAAATAAAATCCAATTTCCGGGCGCATAGCTGCGTTGCAAAGCCTCGCAATACTAAAGTATTGCTGTGTTTTGCGCCTTGCTCTGCACCCCGGGAATTGAATTTTATGCCGTGCCTGTAATTTGAAATGGAAGCGTCGCGGACTTCGTCGCGATGCTTCCAATGTTAAAAACGAAACCGTTTCTCTCAGAGTCTTTCACAGAAAAATTGTTTACTGATCAGCCAGAAAAATGCGGCTTTTCTCCTGATTTTCTCTGTGTCTCCGTGCCTCTGTGTTGAGAGGTCTTCGCCTTTCCATCCATTTTTATTTAGCGTGCCATGGAAATATTTGGTATTCCGCTGCAAGCGATGCTGAGCCAGCTTTTGCTGGGCTTGGTCAACGGCTCGTTTTACGCGATGCTGTCTCTCGGGCTGGCTGTGATTTTTGGCTTGCTGAATGTGATTAACTTTGCCCATGGCGCCCTGTATATGATGGGTGCCTTCCTTGCGTGGATGGGCATGAATTATTTTGGTATCAATTACTGGGCCATGCTGCTGCTTGCGCCTTTGCTGGTGGGGCTGTTTGGCATCGTCATAGAAAAGACCATGCTGCGCTGGCTGTACAAGCTCGATCATCTGTATGGCCTGTTGCTGACCTTTGGCATTACGCTGATGCTGGAAGGTGTGTTCCGTTCTATCTACGGTGTATCCGGCCAGCCTTATCAGGTGCCGGAAGCGCTGACGGGGGCGACCAATCTGGGCTTCATGATCTTGCCGAATTACCGTGCCTGGGTGGTGGTGGCTTCGCTGGTAGTTTGCTTTGCGACCTGGTTTGTCATCGAAAAAACCAAACTCGGTGCCTACCTGCGTGCCGGTACTGAAAACCCCAAACTGGTCGAAGCCTTTGGTGTCAATGTGCCGCTGATGGTAACGCTGACTTATGGCTTCGGCGTGGCTCTGGCTGCCTTTGCCGGTGTATTGGCTGCACCAGTTATACAGGTGTCACCGTTGATGGGTTCCAACCTGATTATCACGGTGTTCGCGGTGGTGGTGATTGGTGGTATGGGCTCTATCCTTGGTTCGATTTTGACAGGTCTGGGCCTGGGTATTATCGAAGGTCTGACACGGGTGTTTTATCCTGAATTGTCGGCGACTGTCGTGTTCATCGTCATGGCGATTGTCCTGATGATCCGCCCTGCCGGTTTGTTCGGTAAAGAAAAATAAACGGAGCCACCATGAATAAGAAAATCAGTTACGGCATTGCTTTTGCCCTGTTACTGGCGGCACCGTTTATTATCTATCCGGTGTTCCTGATGAAGCTCTTGTGCTTCGCCCTGTTTGCCTGTGCCTTTAATTTGCTCATCGGTTTCACCGGCTTGCTGTCCTTTGGCCATGCAGCCTTCTTTGGCGCCGCCGGTTATATCGCAGGCTGGGCCTTGCGCGATGCCGGTTTGCCGACTGAGCTGGGCATCTTGTTGGGAGTAGGGGCAGCAGCCCTGATAGGCCTGGTGATGGGCGCACTGGCGATACGCCGCCAGGGTATTTACTTCACCATGATTACGCTGGCGCTGGCGCAAATGCTCTACTTCGTTTTCCTGCAGGCCAAGTTCACCGGTGGTGAAGATGGTTTGCAAGGCGTGCCACGCGGCAAATTGCTGGGCATGGTCGATCTGAGTTCTGATCTGACGCTGTATTACTTTGTGCTGGTGGTGGCGATTGCCGGATTTGCCATCGTCATGCGTACCGTGCATTCACCGTTCGGCCAGGTCTTGAAAGCCGTCAAGGAAAACGAACCACGCGCGATCTCGCTCGGTTATGACGTAGACCGCTACAAGCTCATGGCCTTCGTATTGTCGGCAGCTCTGGCCGGTCTGGCAGGTGCCACCAAAACTCTTGTACTGGGTTTTGAGACGCTGACGGACGTACACTGGTCCATGTCTGGCCTGGTGGTCCTGATGACCCTGGTGGGTGGTCTGGGCACGCTGGTGGGCCCGATAGTTGGTGCCATCATCATCATCGCACTGGAAAACAAACTTGGCGACCTTGGCAACCTGCTGGCGAACATCACCACGATAGAATGGTTCCGTACCATAGGTGACTCAGTCACTATCGTGACTGGGCTGATCTTCATCGTCTGCGTACTGGCTTTCAGGCGCGGTATTGTCGGTGAATTGATGGCGTATGTTGAGCGTAACGGCAAGGCCAGAGCGGGCTGATTTCTGCTACTGCCTGGAATGACTGAACCCCGCTTGATGCGGGGTTTTTTTATGTTGGTTGATGCTGGTATTTGCTCAGATTTGCGCCACGCCACCATCGACAAATAACTCTATGCCATTGATGAAACTGCTGTCATCCGAAGCCAGAAAAGTGACAGCCTTGGCGATTTCGGATGGCTGTCCCAGTCGCTCTATCGGTACCAGACTGGCGAGGTGATTCAGCAAACCTTGCTGATGTTCCTCAGGTACCAGTCCTGCCAGGCCAGGTGTATGCACCGGGCCAGGGCTGATGGCATTGACGCGGATTTTACGTGGCTTCAGGTCCAGTAACCAACTGCGAGCAAAATTGCGAACAGCAGCTTTACTGGCGCTATACACGCTGAAGTTTTCAGTGCCTTTCACTGAGGTTGTGGACGATGTCAGGATGATGGAGCTGCCATCTTTTAACAAAGGCAAGGCTTTTTGTATCGTGAACAACAAGCCTTTTACGTTGCTGTTAAAAATACGGTCAAAATGTTCTTCAGTTACCTCAGCCAAAGGCATCATGTCACCGCCACCAGCGTTTGCAAATACGATGTCCAGGTGGTCTGTCCTGGCCTTGATTGTGGCATACATGTGGTCAAGGTCAGTCTGGCTGGCAACGTCAGCTTGTATGCCTATTACTGTGCCGGCATTTGCAGCGATCAGATCGACGGCCTGGTGCAATTCTGGCTGGCGGCGGCCCGTGATAAAGACGGTTGCGCCTTGGGCGGCAAATTCCTGCGCTGTGGCCAGTCCAATACCGCTGGTGCCGCCAGTGATCAAGGCGAATTTTCCTTCAAGTTTTTTGCTCATGATATTTCTCCTGTAAGTAAATGAATGTCGGGTGCCCCGTTTTGGCTGCCCACGCCGGAATCGACGATGTGTTCACTTTACTGCCAGAATATTATTGAATAAAGTAGCTAAAATAGAATACATTATTTCTGTATGTGAATAATGACTGGTCAGGTATAGGGGGACATATGGAACATCAATTACTGGCGATCAGGGCTTTTGCCCGTGTGGTAGAAGCCGGAACATTTACCAGGGCGGCAGATTCTTTAAACATGCCCAAGGCGACGCTGACTAAATTGATACAGGCACTGGAGGCGCATGTACAGGTGAAGTTGCTGCAAAGGACCACGCGCAGGGTGTCAGTCACCGCTGATGGCCAGGCCTATTATGAAAAGACCTTGCGCTTGTTGAATGAGCTGGAAGATATCGATATGAGTTTCAGTGCCGCGCAAACCCGGCCACGCGGTAATTTGCGTATTGATATCGGTGGCTCGCTGGCGAGTATGGTCATAATTCCAGCCCTGCTCGGATTTTTTGTGCGCTACCCGGACATACACATAGACCTGGGTGTCAGTGACAGGCATGTCGATATGGTGGGAGACAATGTTGATTGTGTTATTCGCGGCGGCCTTATTACTGACCAGTCATTCATTGCACGCAAAATAGGTCAGGCATCCTGGGTTACCTGTGCTTCACCGGCTTATCTGGACAAGTATGGAATACCCTTGCACCCTCTGGATATCAATAAAAATCATCTGGTGGCCAGCTATTTATCTGCACATAGCAATCGCGCGCTCAGTATGAGTTTTTCGCAACCAGGCGAGAAAATAGAAGTTAATGGCAAGCGTCAGTTGGGTGTGAATGAAAGCAACGCTCATCTTGCTGCCGGTTTGGCTGGTCTTGGGATTATCCAGACATTTGCTTACGCTGCCCAGGAGCATATTAACAATGGCAGTCTGGTCAGCATACTCGACGAATGGCAACCAGCTCCTTATCCTTTCTTCGTGGTGTATCCACCCAACCGGCATCTCAGTAATCGATTGCGGGTACTTATTGACTGGCTGGTTATGCACTTTTCGAGCCTGACAAATTGAAAAATGGATTGCTCAAAAAATCAGTGCCAGCAGTGCAGCAGAAAAATAATTTTGGCCACTCTCATTTTTATCTCATGAGGGCAGTGGTAATAAGTTTTTACTTCTGAAGATCAGCTCAAGCTTATGTATCAGGCTTGTCGGTGGCTGGTGCAATTTTCCCTTATAGATTGCCGGTAATTGTCATTTGAACTTATGTTCTTGACATATTTTTTAATTCGGCTATTCTTTGGTTTGTATTGCAAACTAGTTTTCAATAAAGGATTGATATGGGCAAAGATGATGATATTCAACAGGCAATCAATAGTATTGCCTTGATACGGCAGGTGATACGACAAGCAGATGCTGATACACCTGATGCGAAATTGTCCGGCATCACACTGGATGCCAATCTGCTCGTGCAGCTTGGGGTATTTTTTATTGTGCTTGCTCTTAGTTTGCTGGAGTTGTTCACTGCGGGTTCAATGACGGAGACAATTAGCAGCGGCAGTAAAAATCCTGAATTAATGCTCGTGGGCATAGGATTAATGGGATTTATTGTGGCTGGCCTGGTGCTGGTTTTGTACTTTATTATCTGGCGGGCTGCCAGACATAACGGCGAAGAACTCGGGAGCTACATCAGGCGCAATTTTCGCTATATGTACCAATTGTCGCTGGTCTCTGACCTGTTGATGAAATTCATCTGCCTGGCTTTGTTGATACTGGCTGGCAAGGCGCTGTGGATAGCACCAGTCTTGCTTGCTTTTACTGCAGATTACTTGTTCCAGGCACGCTTGTTTACGCTGCCTTCAAAAGCAGCAGTCAGCTTGGGCGTATTGTGTCTTGGACTGGGGACTTATCAATTCTTTGTTGGCTCGCCTGCCTTATTGGTACCACTGCTGACATTCAGCATCGTGGCAGGTTTGTCTGCAGGCAGACTGGTTTTACGTTATCGCAGCCAAATGCTGGCGGAGCACCAGGCGGCATCATGAGCACTAAGGATTTGCAAAGAGTGCATCCCTTATTATCTGACCGCGTGCGTCTGATGATCATGGTGCACTTGTCCATCGCTGGCGGGCCAGTTGACTTCAATAGCCTGCTGGCTGCACTGGAGCTCACCAAGGGAAATTTATCTACCCATTTGCGCAAGCTGGAAGAAGCCACGCTGATCAGTGTCAACAAGGAATTTATCGATCGCAAGCCAAGAACGACGTATGCCTGCACGAGCACCGGGCGACAGGATTTGCAGACTTACCTGAACACCATTGAATCATTGCTCAAGCAGGTACGCTGAAACGCATTAAAACCGGGAATGCCGTGACTTTCTTTGAAGGCTGATATGGATACCACAATCGCGACGGACACCGAAACCAGGTCTGTCAGGCCAGCCGGACATTTTGGCCTGATACCCGATTTGAGCGGGTTACAAAAAAACGATGCCAGATCCTGGCTCAAGTATTTTTTTGTCGAGTACAACCCCTTGTATTTCATCAGTGCTTTTTGCATGTTGTATGGAATATTTCTGATCGACCGTAACCTGGCGACCATGACAATATTGTCAGGGTCTTTCACTGCCGTTGCTTTGCTGCTGGTTCTGCAATTGTATGAGTTGAGCTTGCTGGCAGCTGCCATATTCCTGGCGCACAGGCTGGGAGCCATTCGTCCTGCGGCTATGCTATGTCTGCTTGAATGTGTATTGCTGTTCGACTGCACTTTCAGGTTGGAAGGACTGGCGATGCAGTCGTGGTTTGGTATGGCGATTGATGTGTTGTGGTTGCTGATGCTGATGCTGGCCCTGAAATTGCGCCTGATAGCCGTTGCCATGCGCCTGGATATCAGGGCTTATCATTATGTATCCGTACTGCTGACGGCGGCCTGCATTCCTTTATTGATTGCCTTTCTTTCCCGCGTGGATAGCAATCATGCTGTCGGTTTGCAAGTTGCGGCCTGGCTGGGAACCTTGATCGTGCTGGCGTTAGAACTGCGTCGTCCATCCCTCAGATCTGGGTGGGCAATGAATGAGGATCAGGCCAGGCTGGCAGATAGTTGTATCAAGGCAGCCTTCAGGATATTCATCGGTTTTTACTTTTATCATGTCTGGGCTTTCTTGTTTTTTGTGGCTGAACCTTCGATACGCGTGCAAGCGGTGTTCGGTCAATTCTCTGCTTACTTTTTGCTGTGCGTGTTGACCCGTACATCAGCCAGCGACATCTGGAAATTTGCCATCCTGATGTTGATGAACAGTTTTTTCACTCCTGTAGTATTGACGTATGCGCTGATACTGCTATCTGTGGCGATGGGATTGCAGGCATGGCATCGTAGCGATGGCAATCTTGGTGTAGCAGCGAGTCTGCTGATGTTTGCCGCAACTTGTCTGTCGGGCTGGAACGGTGATGGCGCGCCTATGCCGGATTTGCCAGCCTGGTATTCCTGGAAGTTTGGTGTGCTGGCAATCTGTCTGTTGTTGATCAGCTATAGAACACGCAGCCTGCTGGCAATAGGCCTGGTCTCTGGCGCTGCGTGCTATGCCCTTTATCAAGCCGTAGGCCCTTTATTACCTCACAAGGAAATTGGCAAAGGGGCCGTGGTTATCGCTCTTGCATTCTTGATGCTGTTGACGGGTCTTTGGGTGAATATGCACTTTCGTGTTCACACCGGTGATGAAGAGGCATAATTTTTATCGCTGATCTGTCGATAAAGAACCGCGCATCTACGCTATTTTTTTCTGTTGAGTATAGGTTCAGGCCTGAGTTTTGCGCTGTTCTGTTACTTCTGAATTTTTCGTCGTTTTTTTTGTAATAATGATGAGAGTTTTAGACATTTTCAAAGAGAGCTTGTATTGCAAAATTATTCCTATTTTCTTTCTCTACAAATCTGGCATCCCAACATTGACCCCTCATTTATCACTAAGCGCCTGGGTATGAAACCTGAGCATGCCAACATGTTTGGTACGCAGCGTCAGACACCTAAAGGCCGATTATTGGAGGGCGTTTATCGGGAAAGCTATTGGATTGCTGATCCATTTGAGCGTGGTGAATATTTTTCCACAGATGACATGCTGGAAGATGCTGTGGCAGAGGTATTCGATGAGCTGACGCCGCATACGCAATTTTTACTGATGCTGAGAGAACAGGGGGCACGTTTGCATTTGAAAGCCAGTTCTTTTGGCAAGCGTAATTATGCGCTGGAACTGAGCCCACAATGGATGCTGCGCTGTGCCGGATTGGGCCTGAGTTTTGTACATGATGTCTATCCCTGATACTGCTGGCTTCAATGCGGAAACTGTAGAGCATCAGGCACAGTTTTTAATCGCAATGAAGCTTAATCTGCGTGGTTTTAAGCACCTGGGATTTTCTCTCTGTCTGCTTTCAGCGCGTCCATGACTTGTTGTGCGCTGGCTTTAAGCTGTGCAGTTTCACCAGCATTGCTGATAAGTTTGTCCAATAACTGTTTCACAGCATCTGCACTTGTACCTGACTGAGCAAGAGCGAAGATGGCGGTCTGGCGCACACTGGCTACCGGATCGTTCAATGCGGCAGAAAAGTAATTGAGGCTGCTGTCGTTTTTATCCCATTGCGCCAGTTGCAATACGCTTTGGCTTCTGACGGCTGCGTCAGCGTTGTGCGTCAGGCTTTGCAACTGGCTGATGATGTCTTTCGTGGTTTGGGCATCAATACGATTTACAGGTGTATCCGGCATTGGTGGCGTGAGCGTAGGTGGGGGTGGTGGCTTCAGGGCGGCCAATGCCTGCAGGATGACGGCGGGCTGCTGTTCATTATTGAGTGACAGGCGTATCAAATGACGCTCTTCTTGTGGGTAGATATCCAGGTCGCGCAGCATGATCAGGCCTGCGATTCTTTGCTCACTCTCAGTGCTGCTGGCGAGTTGCCTGGACAGGGCAAATACTTCGGGGCTGCGTATGCCGGACAGCAGGTTCCTGATGATTTCTCTGATCTGGGGTGAGGCTTCTTTCTGGTACAAGCTGATGATACGTTTCAGATAGTAGGGCTGCTCTTGCATGAGTTTTCTTAACTGATCCTGGGTGTCGTCACCTGCGCTGTTTTGGTCCGCAGGCGAGATCAGGCGTGCCCATAGCTGGTCGAAAGTATCTGTTGTCTCAGTGCCAGGGTTACCTGCATTGCTCCACAGGCTGATGAACTGGGCCAGGCTATTGCTGACAGGTTTTGCATGGGCTACACGTGCTACGTTTGATCCATCCGCAGTGTCCTGGCCGGGTGACATGAATACGATGGCCAGTAAAACCAGCAGGGGCAGGGCAAGCAGGGGCAGAAATTTTTTCACGATCTTAATCCGGGTAAGGCCCGCTCATTGACGGGCGGCGTTGTATGGCCGTGAGTCAATGAGCAAGAGTCATGCGTTTCATTCAAGGATGCTAATCACTGGAATACCAGGCTGGCCTGGGTATTCGTCGTATAGTCCTTCAAACCAAAATGGCCGAGGGCAAAGTTATATGTCGCGTTCTGGTCATCGATATTGCTGGTGTGCGAACCATACACATAGCAACTGCCGTAACAGACCACTTCATCGATATAACTTTTGATCGAATACATCTTGCTGCCATAACGCTTGTTCTTGACTGAGAGTATCAGCGGGCTGTCTATGGACAGGCCATTGCTGCCGCAGGTTGGGGTAAATACATTGAAGGGATAAACGCCGCATGACTCCAGCCCATGCTGCGCACCGGCGATACCGATGAAGGAATTCACAGACGTAGAGTAGGCCAGCTCATTGATGGCTTTCATCGCCAGCGTCACACCCATGGAATGGCCGATGACGTCGATCCTGCCGGTGCAGGATGCTGCCCTGGCGGCCTGCATGGAAGCTTTGACCGGATTAGTGTTGGCCGCGCCATGATCATTGATGGCAGGATTGGTTTTGGAACCCCAGTTGGGGCGGTACAACTGGGCATCGGTATAACCCTGGCTTTTGAGGGTGCTGACCGTGGCATTCCAGTCCGACGGTGAACCGGCATTGCCGTGTACCAGTACCACATTGTCGAGGCAGGCAGCCTGGCTGGCGCAGGCGATAAAGCTGAGGCTCATGGCAATGAGCACCCGGGCGAGTGTGCGATGTTGCATGGTGTTGTCTCCAGTAATGTTTTTATGTAGTCCAGCGCTTTGGTACGCGGGAAAAAACAGGGTAGGAGCAAGACCGCAGGAGCACCACTATCTGTTCAGATAGTGGCAGGGGTGTTCAGTTTTTATGGCTTGGTAACAGCAAGCCCAGTTCATAGGCTTTGGCGACAGCATGCACGCGGCTGCGTACATCGAGTTTGGCGAAGATCTGGTCGATGTGGTATTTGACGTTGACTTCGGTAAGTTCGAGTATGGTGGCGATTTCCCAATTGGTTTTGCCTTCATGCAGCCAGTGCAGAATTTCTCTTTGCCGCTCACTAAGGGTCTTGTTACTGATGCCGGGCTTGACGGGAAATTCTTCTACGTTTGTCAGGGCATGGGCAAGTGCCAGGTGCAGATGAGGTGTCAACAGGCTCAGCAGATATGCGTGTTGATGGCTGACTTCAAAAGGTAAATTTGTGAAGATGAAATAACTGGAGAAATGCCCGCTCAGGTCCAGCATGCCGTGGGCGACGGTATTATGCATTTTCTGCTTCCTGAATGAAGCCAGCCAGTCAGCAGGAACGGCATGGTCATCACGCCCGGCCTGGAAGAAAACCGGTTCCTGGGTTTCACGCCATTTTTGCATCAGAGGGCTATTGGCCCGGCCTTTGCTGTCTAGCAGGGATTGATAGTATTGGTAAGTCTCTATTGGACAATTGAACTGCAGCAGCTTATGTACATAGTTACCCTGGGGGCTGACGCCACCGATACCGCAGACCATCATTTCATGCGGCAAGACTTCGCGCAAAATCCCCTGGGCAATGCGGCTGAAGTCATCGGCATTGCGGGTTGCCGCACAAGCCATGATGATGGGCAGTATCGAATTGCCAGAGACTTCATGCGCAAAGTTCACCATGTCTGGAATCGTCCTTCAGGCTACTCAGGAGGTGCGTGATGCTGGGGAGATGTGGTGCCAAGGCTTGCAAGACGGCGCATGGCAACTGCTCCATGCGCCATCCTTAACTTATCCTTGTTACTTACAAAGCTGCTGCGTAAATTGCCCTGGCATCTTCCTTCGTCACTTCACGTGGATTATTACCCAGCAGACGTGTTTGCAACATGGCGTCGCTGGCGAGCTGGTCCAGGTCTTTCTCGGTGATACCTACCTGGCTCAGGCGGGTTTCTATGCCTACCCGCACCGCCAGGTCTTCCATGGCCTTGATCATGGCGTGGCAACGCTGCTCTGCCGTGCCTGTGGCTTCTGGCGCGATGATGGCGGCCAGTTCTGCGTACAGTTCAGCCGCGTGGCTGGCATTGAAACGCAGCACGTGTGGCAAGACCAGGGAGTTCGATAAACCATGGGGGACATGGAAGATGCCGCCTACCGGATAGGCCAGCGCATGCACTGCCGCGCAAGGTGCATTGGCAAAAGACTGCCCGGCCAGCATGGCACCGAGTAACATGGCCTGGCGTGCTGCCAGATTGCTGCCATTGCTGCAGGCTTCGTCGATATTGTTCCACAGCAATTTCAAAGCCTGCACTGCCAGCATGTCGGACAGCGGGTTCTTTTTATGCTTGGTCGTATAAGCCTCTATCGCGTGCACCATGGCATCAATGCCGGTGGCAGCAGTGACCTTGGCGGGCAAGCCGGTAGTCAATTGTGCATCGAGAATGGCGATGTCGGCATACAGTTGTGGAGCGACCACGCCCATCTTGGTGGTCGCTCCGGTGGTGACGATGGAGATAGGGGTGACTTCAGACCCGGTACCGGCGGTGGTCGGGATTTGTATCAATGGCAGGCGCTTGCCTTTGACATTGCCTATGCCATACATGGTAGCCAGACTCTGATCGCTGCCCGCCAGGATGGCGATGAGTTTGGCCACATCCATGGAGCTGCCGCCGCCGAGGCCAACCACCAGTTCGACTTGCAGGTCACGGGCATTGGCTACTGCCTGCAAGACGATGGCTTCTGGTGGGTCGGCAATCACATCGGAGAAAATACTGACTTTGAGTTGTTCCGTTTCCAGGCTGTCAATGACAGGCTGGACCAGGCCGGTACGCAGGAAACCAGCATCGGTCACCAGCAGTACATGGCTAATCGCTGGAAATTCCTGGCGTATGATTTTGCCCAGGCGCGTGGCTGCACCGGTTTGGCTGATCAGGCTGGGGACGGTTCTGAATTCAAAGTCATTCATCTTTATCTCATTTTCATTTAGAACCTGTTTTCGATCTTACTGCGCGAGCGCAACAGGAATTAATGCGGGGGCTCATGTGCTGCTCAAAATGCTCATGTACTAGAGTACATTCCGCTTTTTGCGCTGCGTTTTGTTACCATGACCCCGCTGACGCTCGCTCGCTACAGATCGTAAACAGGTTCTTAGCTCGTTGTAGGGATATCTACCTTAGCACATGCTGGCCTTAAGGACTTTGCGAGCAATGTTATTTGTCCAACAGCTTCAGGTCGCGCATCCAGTCGGCATACAGGCTGGTCCAGTTGCGCACGCTGCCGCTGGCAGGTGTCATGCCAAAGCCATGGTCGCCACGACGGAAGGCATGCAGTTCTGCCTGGGCACCGCCTTCCAGTAATTGCTGATAGATTTTTGCGGCGACTACTGGTGGGGCTTTGGGATCGTCCGAGGCATGGACTATGAATACGGGCGGGGTGTTCTTGCTTGCCTTTGGGATTTTTCCACCGGGCACACCGGTATATACCAGGGCGATAAAGTCTGCGCGGTTGCCCAATTTTTCTGCGGCATCGGCAGCGCCTGAGTTGCCTTCATCCTGATCCATCAACAGTTGCAGGGCCATGACACCGCCAGCAGAGAAACCGAGTACGCCTATCTTCTTGCTGTCGATTTTCCAGTCTGCTGCATGTTGTCGTAGTACGCGCATGGCGCGGCTGGTGTCTGCTGTCAGGGGCTGTATGGCTTTCCAGTTACGCTCGGTATCCAGTGCGAGGGTGCGGTATTTGAGTACGGCGGCGGTGATGCCCTGGGCATTCAGCCAGTGCGCGGCTTCTATGCCTTCCTTGTCTATGCAGACATAACGGAAGCCACCGCCTGGTACGACCAGCACTGCTGTGCCAGTTGCCTTGTCCGCTGGGGCCGGATAAATGGTCAGCGTAGGTTTGCTGACATAGCTGAGGTAGCGGTCGAGGCGGCCAGTTTCATGCCGGTCTTCTGCCGCCTCTGCCTGCTGATGTTGCAGACCGGGCGCGCCGTTTTGCCATAAGGGGATCTCGATTTCAGCTTGCGCCTTGCTGCTGTTACTGAACAAGATACTTGCTGCAAACACCAGAGAAAGGGAAATCTTCATTGCGTTGATCCTTGTGAAAGACAAATAGCGACAGATTGATTACACCGGATTTGCATCTTGTCTGATTTGTCTCTGCCAGTCAAACCGGAAAAGCCGTGCTGCAACTGTTATGGCACGGCCTGTACCTTGTTGCCCACAGCTTGCTTCTGTATAAGTTATCTGTGCCATGTTTGCTGCTTGAGTTATTTTCTTGAGGCAACATGATGGCCTCCCATTACCAATCAAACGCGCTCAATATGGATATTTTTCTTTTAGCCCTGGCGGCCTTCTTTGCTGGTTTTGTTGATTCCATCGTCGGTGGCGGTGGCTTGATACAGGTTCCCGCCTTGTTTTCTTTTATGCCAGGGACGGCTCCTGCCACCTTGCTGGGCACCAATAAGATGGCAGGTATCTGGGGGACGACGGTGGCTGCGACGCGCTATATGAGGAATGTCAGATTGCGTTGGGCCATGGTTGCGCCCGCTGCCTTGATGGCTTTCCTGTTTTCATTTGCCGGGGCTTTCCTGGTCACCCACATACCGCCAACCTATTTGCGCAAGGCCTTACCCTTTATCTTACTAGGCGTAGCTGTCTATACGTTTAAGAAAAAGGAATTTGGAGCGGATAGTAATCCGGTGTTTTCAGGGTCAAAGGAAGTTTATATGGCTATGCTGGTTGGTGCCGGAATTGGCTTTTATGATGGTTTTTTTGGGCCGGGCACAGGTAGCTTTTTGATGTTTATATTCGTCCGCTTCTTTGGTTATAAATTCGACAGAGCAACTGCTGTGGCTAAAGTTCTCAACGTTGCATGTAATGCGGCAGCTCTGATTTGGTTTGGATACAGCGGGCATGTTCTTTGGATGCTCGGTTTAGCCATGGCTGTATGCGGTGTCGGTGGTTCTATTTTAGGTAGTCATTTAGCAATAAAACATGGCGCTACATTTGTTCGCAAGATATTCCTGGTGGTAGTTATCGCGCTTATCTTCAAGACTACCTATGATGCCTTCATCAAATAACAGTGTTTCACGTGAAACAATCAGGCTGTAATAATGGGACTTCGGTCCCATTATTTATGCCCAGATGCGCATGTTTCACGTGAAACATAGTTCTAAATAAAAAGAGAATCTTTAGTTCTACAAAAGTTTACGCGCAAAACAAACTATAATCGTGCCTCCCGTCCCAAGTTTCTCAGAAATCCACCATGTTTTATCCAAAAGAATTCGATGTTATCGTCGTCGGCGGCGGTCACGCCGGTACCGAAGCTGCGCTTGCCGCTGCCCGTATGGGGCAGTCCACACTGTTGTTGACCCACAATATCGAGACCCTGGGTCAGATGTCTTGCAATCCATCCATAGGTGGGATAGGCAAGGGCCATCTGGTTAAAGAGGTCGATGCCATGGGCGGCGCCATGGCGATTGCCACTGATGAAGCGGGCATACAATTCCGTATCCTGAATTCATCCAAGGGCCCTGCTGTACGTGCGACCCGTGCTCAGGCTGACCGTATCTTGTACAAACAGGCTATCCGTAGTCGTCTGGAAAATCAGCCTAATCTGTGGTTATTCCAGCAGGCAGTCGATGATTTGCTGGTCGAAGGTAATCGTGTAGTCGGTGCGGTGACCCAAGTTGGTATCAGGTTTCGCGCCCGCGCAGTCGTGTTGACAGCAGGTACTTTCCTTGATGGGAAGATCCATGTGGGCTTGAATAACTATTCGGCAGGCCGTGCCGGTGACCCGCCAGCGATATCTTTGTCTGCGCGTTTGAAAGAACTCGCGCTGCCACAAGGTCGTTTGAAGACAGGTACGCCACCACGTATAGACGGTCGCAGCATCGATTTTTCACTGATGCAAGAGCAGCCAGGTGATCTTGATCCTGTGCCAGTGTTCTCGTATATGGGTAACACCAGTATGCATCCAAGGCAGTTGCCATGCTGGATTACCCATACCAATGAAAAAACCCACGATATTATCCGTGCTGGCCTGGACCGCAGCCCGATGTACACGGGTGTCATTGAAGGGGTGGGGCCACGATATTGCCCATCGATAGAAGACAAGATACACCGCTTCGCCAGCAAGGAATCACACCAGATTTTCCTGGAGCCAGAAGGCCTGACGACGAATGAGTTTTACCCTAACGGTATCTCTACCAGCCTGCCTTTTGATGTGCAGCTGGACTTGGTGCGTTCCATGCGCGGTATGGAAAACGCTTACATCCTGCGCCCTGGCTATGCGATTGAATATGATTACTTTGATCCGCGTGGTTTGAAATCATCGCTGGAAACCCGCCAGATTGAAGGCCTGTTCTTTGCTGGTCAAATCAATGGCACCACAGGTTACGAAGAAGCAGCAGCCCAGGGTATGTTAGCTGGCCTGAATGCCGCACTGAAAACCCAGGGTAAAGACGCCTGGGTGCCACGCCGTGATGAAGCTTATCTAGGTGTGTTAGTGGATGACCTGATTACCAAGGGTGTGCAAGAGCCTTACCGCATGTTCACTAGCCGTGCTGAATTCCGCCTGAGCTTGCGTGAAGATAATGCCGATATGCGCCTGACCGAGATAGGTCGTCAACTCGGTTGCGTTAGCGATGCGCAATGGCAGCAGTTTGAAGAAAAGCGTGAAAGTGTTTCACGTGAAATGGAAAGGCTGCGTTCGACCTGGGTCAACCCCCGCATCCTCGCAGATGTCGAAGCTGAGCGTGTCGTTGGCAAGGCCCTGGAGCGTGAATATTCCCTCGCTGATTTGTTGCGCCGCCCTCAAGTGACTTATGAAAGCCTCATGAGTTTGCAAGGTGTGGAAGGGCAGGAGTTGGCGGGGCCAGGTGTGCTCGATCCACATGTACGCGAGCAGGTGGAGATACAGGTCAAATATGCCGGCTACATCGACAGGCAGGCCAAAGAAGTTGAGCGCCATGCACATTTTGAAAACCTCAAAATGCCGGTGGCTTTTGACTATATGGAAGTCAATGGGCTTTCGATCGAAGTCAGGCAAAAGCTGAACAAGCATCAGCCTGAAAGCCTGGGTCAGTGTGGCCGTATTTCTGGCGTGACGCCTGCAGCAATTTCCCTGCTTTTGGTACATCTGAAGAAGCGCGGTTTTAAAGAGTTTATGGCGAGTGCTGATGCAGTGGCTGAGGCGGTTGCTGAAACCCCAGCAGATTGATTCACGTGGAACATCAGATTGCAGGCGTGTTTTTGCAAGCGCTTTGGTATGAGTATGCCTGCAAGCACAAGAAATTAAAACGAAGAATAAAACTGAAATGAAAAATAAGAAGTTAATCGAGGGCAGGGCCGTATGATTCACGTGGAACAAACACAGTTAAGAGCGATGCTGGCAAGCGGTGTTGAGGAATTGGCACTGGATTTAAATAATGATCAAATTGATAACATGATTGCTTATTTGATATTATTATCAAAATGGAACTCTGTGTATAACTTGACGGCGATCCGCGACCCCAAAGAAATGGTCAGGCAACATTTGCTGGATTCGCTTTCTGCGGCTCCGGCATTCAAGGATGCAAAAAATATACTGGATGTGGGTGCTGGTGGCGGTTTGCCCGGTATGATGCTGGCGATTACTTATCCACAGGCCAAGGTGTCCATGATAGATACGGTCAGTAAAAAGACTGCCTTTTTGACCCAGGCCAAGACTGAGCTGGGTTTGAAGAATGTTACTGTCCATACCGGCAGGGTAGAAGCCTTGCAGGTCAAAGACGCCTTTGACGTCATCACTTCACGCGCATTTTCTGAGTTAGCCAATTTCGTCAACTGGTCGGGACATCTGCTGGCAGACGGCGGCCAGTTTATCGCCATGAAGGGCGTAGAACCGACACAGGAAATACACAGCCTGCCCGCTGGCTGGCATGTGGATAAGTTGCAAGCCTTGACGGTGCCTGGCTTGCAGGCAGAACGTCACCTCGTCTTTATCAAGAAAACCCAGGCCTGATTTCACGGAAACCTCTATGGCAAAAATCTTTTGTGTAGCAAACCAAAAAGGTGGCGTGGGTAAAACCACAACTACCGTCAATCTCGCCGCAGGCCTGGCGAAACTCGATCAACGCGTCTTACTGGTTGATCTCGACCCCCAGGGTAATGCCACCATGGGAGCAGGTATCAACAAGGCAAAGCTGACCGCTTCCATTTATGAAGTCTTGCTCGGTATGTCAGATGTGACCACCGCCAAGCTGCGTTCTGAATCTGGCCGCTTTGATGTCTTGCCCGCCAATCGTGAGCTGGCTGGTGCCGAAGTGGAAATGGTCTCGCTGGACAACCGCGACAAGCGCCTGCGTGAAGCTCTGGCCAAGGTCGATGCTGACTATGACTTCATCCTCATCGATTGTCCGCCAGCCTTGTCGCTGCTGACTTTGAATGGCCTGTGCGCTGCGCATGGCGTGATCATCCCCATGCAGTGTGAATACTATGCGCTGGAAGGTTTATCTGATCTGGCCAATACGATCAAGAAAGTCTCCGCCAACCTGAATCCTGACTTGAAGATAGTCGGCCTGTTGCGCGTGATGTTTGACCCGCGCATGACGCTGTCGCAACAAGTCTCTGACCAGCTCGAGCAGCATTTTGGCGACAAGGTCTTCAAGACCCTGATCCCGCGTAATGTGCGTCTGGCAGAAGCACCATCTTACGGTATCCCCGGCGTGGTGTTTGATCCTGCATCCAAAGGGGCGCAAGCCTATATCGCCTTTGGTGCAGAGATGGTGGAAAGAATTAAACAACTGGAAAAATAAGTATGTCGATCAAAAAACAAAAAGGTCTGGGCCGTGGCCTGGACGCCTTGCTTGGCGGTGCCGCTGACTTTGCCGAAGCCGTACCTACCGTTACTGGTGCCCCTACCAGCCTCAACGTTGCACAAATGCAAGCTGGTAAGTACCAACCCCGTACCCGCATGGACGAGGGCGCACTGGCCGAGTTGGCTGCCTCCATCAAGGCCCAGGGTTTGATGCAACCTATCCTGGTTCGCCCGATAGGACAAAACAATGGCGTAACCCGTTACGAAATCATTGCCGGTGAACGCCGTTTCCGCGCCTCGCAAATGGCGGGCATGGAAGAAGTGCCGGTACTGGTCAAGGATGTCGATGACCAGGCCGCCGCCGCCATGGCTCTCATCGAGAACATGCAGCGTGAAGACCTGAATCCCCTCGAAGAAGCCCAGGGCATACACAGGCTGATCACGGATTTCTCGTTTACCCATGAGCAGGCAGCCAATGCAGTAGGGCGCTCACGCAGTGCGGTATCCAACCTGCTGCGCTTGTTGAATCTGGCCAAGCCGGTACAAACCATGCTGATGGCCGGTGACATCGACATGGGCCATGCCCGTTCGCTGCTGGTCACCGATGCCGCCACCCAGATACAGCTGGCCAACCAGATCGTCGCCAAACGCATGTCTGTCCGTGAAGCAGAAAAACTGGTTGCCAAGACCACGGCTGAGATGAGTGCGAATGGCAAGCCGCGCGACAAGGCAGAAAAATCCCGCGACATTACCCGTCTTGAAGAAGAGTTATCCGATTTGCTGGCGACCCAGGTTGCCCTTAAATTAGGCAGCAAGGGCAGGGGGCAGATGCTGATCGATTTTGCCGACCTTGATAGTCTGGATGGCATCATTTTAAAGATACGTGGACAGTAAAAAGATTCAGCCCATGCAGATACTGACTTTACCCGGCCTGTATAGCTCCGGCCCCGGCCACTGGCAAACACGCTGGGAAGCCGAATTGCCAAATGTAAAAAGAGTAGAGCAACAAGACTGGGATCATCCGGTCAAGGATGTGTGGGTTGCCACTTTGTCAGCAGCCATTAATGCGGTTGATGACGAAGTGGTGCTGGTGGCGCACAGCATGGGTTGTGCTTTAACTGCCTGGTGGCTGGTGTCCGGCATGCCGGACGTGGCAGATAAAAGCAAAGTCAAGGCAGCATTCCTGGTGGCACCGCCGAATGTCGGGCGGGAAAATTTCCCCGTACCCACTTTCAATCCCATGCCGCTGGCCAGGTTTCCCTTCCCGGTTACCGTGGTAGCATCCAGTGATGACCCATGGTGCGATGTGTCAATTGCACAAGCCTGGGCAAAAAATTGGGGAGCCGAGCTGCACCTGATTGGTGCAAAAGGCCATATCAATGGCGAATCTGGTCTGGGTAGCTGGAAGCAAGGCCAGGAATGGTTGAGCGCGTTGATTGCAAAAACAGCAAAAACGGGACAGCCAGTACAATAATAAAAAAAGCACCAAAATGGCGCATTAATGAAGGGTTTTCAGACAATGCACCAAACATTTAGCCTTATGCATCAAACGTTTGACGTTATTACGCACTACCACGTATAATTCCGTGGTTTTGATTGGCGAGGATTTGCGCTGCCCGGTTATATAGTGGCAAGCCAGTCAAATTCAACTGTCATATTTATAAAATTGTAGGACTTACGCAAGATAGTCCAGCAAAGCCCCTGATGAACACAGTGCAAAACTGGGTATTGGGGCTGGTGATGGGTTTGATCCATTGCTGCTATTTTGCGCAAGTCCTGGATAAATGAGGGAAGCATGGCACGCATCATACTGCTGCAACTGGTAGCAGCGCTGGTTGCGGGCTTGCTTGCTGGAATTTTCGGCAATATTTCTTACGGATTGTCTGCCCTGTTCGGTGGATTATCCTGTGCGATCCCAAATGCCTTGTTCGCGTTGCGCCTGACTATGAGCGCCCGGAGGCCTGGAGGAGCAAATCCGATGAGTTTTTTCATCGGTGAATTTTTCAAAGTTATATCGACAGTCGCGCTGATGGCAGCGGTTGTCTTCTGGTACCCCGATGTCAACTGGCCGGCCTTTTTGATCGCCTTCATCGTCGTACTGAAAAGTTATTTCATTTTACTCTTTAGGCACTGATCATGAGCTCAGCTGAACAAGTCACTCCGTCAGAATATATAGCCCATCACCTTGGGCATTTGACAAACCACGGCCATCAGGCACAAACGTCCCTGTGGGACATGTCGTATGTCAATATTGATACGGTTATCTGGTCAGTCGCTTGCGGCTTGCTCGGTACTATCATTATGTACATGGCAGCACGCAAGGCAACTTCCGGCGTACCTGGCCGTTTCCAGTGCGCAGTAGAAATGCTGATCGAGATGGTCGACAACAATGCAAAAAGCATCGTTCACGGCAACACCAGCTTCATCGCTCCTATGGCCTTGTCGGTATTTGTCTGGGTGGTATTGATGAACTCCCTGGATTTCCTGCCAGTTGATCTGTTCTCTCAATGGCTGTTCCCGGCGTTTGGCCTGGATCATGAAATGCCTCACCGCGTGGTTCCCACTGCTGACTTGAACGGTACTCTCGGTATCTCCATCGGTATTTTCTGCCTGATGATGTATTACAGCTTCAAGATCAAAGGCGTGGGCGGTTTCATCAAGGAATTGTTCAGCGCACCGTTTGGTCCTATGCTCTTCCCTTTCAATCTGGCATTGAATCTGGTTGAATACGCAGCGAAAACTTTCTCGCTTGGTATGCGGTTGTTCGGCAACATGTTTGCCGGCGAATTGTTGTTCCTGTTGATTGCAGCTTTGCTGGGTGCTTCCGATTCCATCTTCGGCGGTATTGGTCATTTGGTACTGGGTTCTGCCTGGTCCATCTTCCACATCCTAATCGTGCCTCTGCAAGCCTTTATTTTCATGATGTTGACTCTGGTGTACATGGGTCAGGCTCACGAAGCGCATTAATTAAGTTTTGAAGTTTTTTGGTTTTAGTTTTGGTTTTAGTTTTTTGATTTTGGTATTTTAATTTTAACTTTCTAGGAGTTTTCTCATGACTAACGTCGCTTTCGTTGCATTGGCTTGTGGTTTGATCATCGGTTTGGGCGCTTTGGGTGCTTGTATCGGTATCGCTATGATGGGTGGTAAATATCTGGAAGCGTCTGCTCGTCAACCAGAATTGATGGACAAACTGCAAGGTAAAATGCTGTTGTTGGCTGGTCTGATCGATGCTGCGTTCATTATCGGTGTTGGTATCGCCATGTTCTTCGCAACTGCAAACCCATTCAAAGGCTAATAGCTTTCCTTTTTCTACCGCAGGTCTCTGGCCTGCGGAACGATTAATTTGATAAGGAAACTAAAGTGAATCTGAATCTATCTATGTGGTATCAGGCTGGGGTGTTTTTCATCCTGGCTTTGGTGACTGCAAAATTCATCTGGCCACCAGTGATTGGTGCGATCGATGAGCGCATGAAGCGCATTGCAGACGGTTTGGCTGCTGCTGATAAAGGCAAGTTGGAAATGCAAGCTGCTGAAAAGCGCGTGCAGGCTCAATTGGCTGCTGCTGGTGAAGAGAGCAAAACACATATCATCAACGCAGAAAAACGCGCTGCTCTGATCGTTGAAGAAGCTCGCAACACTGCTGCTGCTGAAGCTGCCCGCATTATTGCTGCAGCAAAAGCGGATGCTGAAAATCAAGTGACTAAAGCACGCGAAGAATTGCGCGACCAGGTTGCCACTCTGGCAGTCAAAGGCGCAGAACAAATTCTGAAACGTGAAGTCAACGCATCTGCTCACGCTGATCTGTTGAACCAACTGAAAACCGAGCTGTAATCATGGCCGAAATCGCAACGATCGCTCGTCCTTACGCAGAAGCGCTGTTTCGTGTTGCCCAAGCCGGTAACCTGTCCGCCTGGTCGGACCTGGTTACCGAAATGGCACAGGTAGGTGCGCATCCCGATGTACAAGCTCTTGCACACAACCCTAAAGTCTCGGCTGATCAAAAAGCTGAGATTTTCTTGTCTGCGATCAAATCTCCAGTGACTGCTGAAGCGAAAAACTTCATCAACACACTTGCTGACTATGACCGCCTGACTTTGTTGCCCGAAATCGCTTTCCAGTTCCACGCTCTGAAAAACGCCCACGAAGGCGCTGCAGATGCAGAAGTAACCAGCGCATTTGATATGACGGCAGCTCAGTTGAGCGAGCTCTCAGCGCTGTTGGAAAAGAAATTTGGCCGCAAGTTGCACCCTACAGTCAAAGTGGATTCCTCTTTGATCGGTGGTGTACGCATCGTGGTTGGTGATCAGGTGCTCGACACGTCGGTACGCGCGAAGCTGCAGAAAATGCACGTCGCCCTGACCGCGTAAGAACGTAATAAATATTAGGAGTTAGTATGCAACTCAACCCATCTGAAATCAGCGAGTTGATCAAGAGCCGGATTCAAGGCCTTGGCGACACAGCTGAGATTCGCAATCAAGGTACGGTTATCTCCGTTACCGACGGTATCTGCCGCATTCACGGTCTGTCTGACGCGATGCAAGGTGAGATGCTGGAATTCCCAGGCAACACATTTGGTCTGGCGCTGAACCTGGAACGTGATTCCGTTGGTGCCGTTATCCTGGGTGACTACGAACACATCTCCGAAGGCGATACAGTTAAATGTACCGGCCGTATTCTGGAAGTGCCTATCGGTCCTGAACTGCGTGGTCGTGTAGTTAACGCGCTGGGTCAGCCTATCGATGGCAAAGGTCCTATCAATGCAAAACTGTCCGCGCCTATCGAAAAGATTGCGCCTGGCGTTATTGCACGTCAATCCGTTTCTGAACCTATGCAAACTGGCCTGAAGTCTATCGACTCCATGGTACCGGTTGGCCGTGGTCAGCGCGAATTGATCATTGGCGATCGTCAAACTGGTAAAACAGCTGTTGCGATCGATGCCGTGATCAATCAAAAAGGTCAAAACGTTACATGTATCTATGTAGCGATTGGTCAAAAAGCTTCTTCCGTTAAAAACGTTGTGCGCGCTCTCGAAGCACACGGCGCCATGGAATACACCATCGTTGTTGCTGCTACTGCTGCTGAATCTGCAGCGATGCAATACGTATCCGCATACTCCGGTTGCGCGATGGGCGAATACTTCCGTGACCGCGGTCAAGATGCACTGATCATTTATGATGATCTGTCCAAACAAGCTGTTGCTTACCGTCAGGTTTCCCTGTTGCTGCGCCGTCCACCAGGCCGCGAAGCTTACCCAGGTGACGTATTCTATTTGCACAGCCGTTTGCTGGAACGTGCAGCACGCGTTAACCCAGACTACGTTGAAGCTTTCACCAAAGGTGAAGTTAAAGGTAAAACAGGTTCTTTGACAGCATTGCCTATCATTGAAACTCAGGCTGGTGACGTTTCCGCGTTCGTTCCTACCAACGTAATTTCGATTACTGACGGTCAGATCTTCCTGGAAACATCCTTGTTCAATGCAGGTATCCGTCCAGCGATTAACGCTGGTATCTCGGTTTCCCGCGTTGGTGGTGCTGCTCAGACTAAAGTTATCAAAAACTTGTCCGGCGGTATCCGTAATGACTTGGCACAGTACCGTGAATTGGCAGCGTTTGCCCAGTTCGCTTCTGACCTCGATGAAGTAACACGCAAGCAGCTCGATCGTGGTGCCCGCGTTACTGAATTGTTGAAGCAAGCTCAATACGCTCCACTGTCCATCTCCCTGATGGCCGTTACATTGTTCTCCGTGAACAAAGGCTTCCTGGATGATGTACCGGTCAAGCAAGTGCTGGCATTCGAAGCAGGCGTGCACAATTTCATGAAAACGAGCCATGCAGCATTGCTGCAGAAGATCGAAGAAACCAAGCAACTGGACAAAGATGGCGAAGCTGCCATGGCTGCCGCAATTGCTGATTTCAAAAAATCCGGCGCCTATTAATTTACTGTAGCTAGAAGGAGTCAATACTCATGGCTGCAGGCAAAGAGATACGTGGCAAGATCAAAAGCGTAGAAAATACGAAGAAGATCACGAAGGCGATGGAAATGGTCGCTGCATCCAAAATGCGTAAAGCGCAAGACCGGATGCGTGCGGCTCGCCCGTACAGTGAAAAGATTCGTACGATTACGGCTAACTTGTCACAGGCCAACCCAGAGTACACGCATCCTTTTATGGTGCAACAAGATCTGTCCAAGAAAGTTGGCGTGATTGTTGTAACGACAGATAAAGGTTTGTGTGGCGGTCTCAACACCAACGTGTTGCGTCTGGTCACCAGCAAAATGCGTGAACTCGAAGGTAAGGGTTCAAAGATAGAAGCGGTCGCAATTGGTAATAAAGGTCTCGGCTTCCTGAATCGCGTAGGTGCGCAAGTGGTTTCCCATGTCACACAATTGGGCGACACTCCTCACCTCGACAAACTGATAGGTCCAGTCAAAGTTTTGCTGGACGCGTATCAGGAAGGCAAGCTGGATGCGGTTTACCTGAGTTATACAAGATTTATCAACACCATGAAGCAAGAGCCGGTGATGGAGCAGTTGTTGCCCCTGACAGCGGACAAACTGGCGACAGATAAAAATGCCCATACCTGGGATTATCTGTATGAACCAGATGCTGCAACCGTGATTGATGAATTGTTGATACGTTATGTAGAAGCACTGATTTTCCAGGCCGTAGCGGAAAACATGGCATCTGAACAATCGGCCCGTATGGTGGCGATGAAATCAGCAACTGATAACGCAGGTAACGTGATTGGCGAACTGAAACTGGTTTATAACAAAACCCGTCAAGCCGCCATTACCAAAGAGCTCTCCGAGATCGTCGCCGGCGCGGCAGCGGTCTAAACTGAATTTAAATATTAAGAAGGAACGAACATGGCTAATGGCAAAATCGTTCAGTGTATCGGCGCTGTTGTGGACGTTGAATTTCCACGCGACGCGATGCCTAAGATTTATGACGCCTTGAAAATGGAAGGCTCCGAGCTGACATTGGAAGTTCAGCAGCAATTGGGTGACGGCATTGTCCGTACCATTGCTCTGGGTACTTCTGATGGTCTGCGTCGCGGCATGATTATTTCCAACACTGGCAAACCTATCATGGTACCAACCGGCAAAGCAACGCTGGGCCGCATCATGGACGTACTGGGTAACCCTATCGATGAATGTGGTCCTGTCAGCCGTGAGCAGACAGCATCCATCCACCGTAAAGCCCCTGCATACGACGAACTGTCCCCATCCCAGGAATTGCTGGAAACCGGTATCAAAGTTATTGATCTGGTTTGCCCATTCGCTAAAGGTGGTAAGGTCGGTCTGTTCGGTGGTGCGGGTGTGGGCAAGACCGTCAACATGATGGAACTGATCAACAACATCGCCAAGGCACACAGCGGTTTGTCCGTGTTTGCCGGTGTGGGTGAGCGTACTCGTGAGGGTAATGACTTCTACCACGAAATGGCTGACGCAAAAGTGGTTGATCTGGAAAATCCAGAAAACTCCAAAGTTGCGATGGTGTATGGTCAGATGAATGAACCACCAGGTAACCGTCTGCGCGTTGCTCTGACAGGTTTGACGATTGCTGAAGGTTTCCGTGACGAAGGCAAAGACGTTTTGTTCTTCGTGGATAACATCTACCGTTACACACTGGCCGGTACTGAAGTATCCGCTTTGCTGGGTCGTATGCCTTCCGCTGTGGGTTATCAACCTACTCTGGCTGAAGAAATGGGCCGTCTGCAAGAGCGTATTACTTCCACTAAAACTGGTTCCATTACGTCCATTCAGGCCGTATATGTTCCAGCGGATGACTTGACCGATCCATCTCCTGCAACTACGTTTGCTCACTTGGATTCCACCGTTGTTCTGTCCCGTGACATCGCTTCCCTGGGTATCTACCCTGCGGTTGATCCACTGGATTCAACATCCCGTCAGCTGGACCCACAAGTGGTTGGTGTAGAGCACTATGAGACAGCCCGCGCTGTTCAAGGTACTTTGCAGCGCTACAAAGAATTGCGTGACATTATCGCGATTCTGGGTATGGATGAATTGGCTCCTGAAGACAAACTGCTGGTTGCACGTGCACGTAAGATGCAGCGTTTCCTGTCTCAGCCTTTCCACGTTGCTGAAGTGTTTACCGGTGCTCCAGGTAAATACGTTTCCTTGAAAGAAACGATTCGTGGTTTCAAAATGATCGCTTCCGGCGAACTCGATCACTTGCCAGAACAAGCGTTCTACATGGTAGGTACTATCGACGAAGCAATCGAAAAAGCGAAAAAACTGGCTGCTGCTTAATTAATTAAGCGCACTGGCGGTGCAGTTGATATTGACTGCACCATAGCTTTTTTGAGCGAATAATAAGGGTCCAACATGGCACACACTATTCACGTTGACGTGGTTTCTGCAGAAGAGCTGATCTTCTCCGGTGAAGCCGAATTCGTCGCGTTGCCGGGTGAGGCTGGTGAATTGGGTATCTATCCGAAACATACACCACTGATTACCCGCATCAAGCCGGGCGCGGTGCGCATCAAGGTTCCGGGCAAAGCCGAAGACGAATTCGTATTCGTCGCCGGTGGCCTGCTTGAAGTGCAACCGAATGCAGTGACAGTTTTGGCCGATACAGCGATTCGCGGTCACGATCTGGACGAAGCCAAAGCCAGCGAAGCCAAGAGACTGGCAGAACAAGCTTTGGTTAATCGTGATTCCAAGATTGACTATGCGCAAGCACAGGCAGAACTGGCATCCGCGATCGCCCAATTGGCAGCGATACAAAGATTGCGTCAAAAGCGTTAATTTCGCTGCGAAATTTTTTCGCGACGAAAGCAGTACAATGGAAAGGCAGCTCAGGCTGCCTTTTTGTTTTTCCAAGCTGTCAAACTGGACCAATACTGGAACTGCCCATGCCTGTGGAACACGACTTGATTGCCGAGATACTGAGCAAAAGTAAAACCATCGCCGTCGTTGGTCTGTCGTCAAAAACTTCCCGCCCCAGTTATGGCGTGGCGGCCTATCTGCAGGCGCATGACTATCGCATCATCCCGGTCAATCCGCGTGAGGCTGGGAATATGATACTGGGAGAACATTGTTACCCTGACCTGATCACTGCCGCAGCAGAACACCGTATCGATATTGTCGATTGCTTTCGCAATGCGGCTGATATTCCGCCGATTGTGGAAGAGGCCATACAGATAGCCGCGCCTTATCTGTGGATGCAGTCAGGCATCATCAATGAAGCTGCTGCTGCCAGAGCCGAAGCAGCAGGTATTAAAGTAGTGATGGACAGGTGCATCAAGATAGAACATCTTTACCGTGTCTGAGTTTGCTTTGCTGATCGCAATTGCTGTATGTAGGCAAGTTCGTTTTGCGCCAGTTTATTTTCAGGTTCGATTTGCAGGGATTCCTGAAAAGCTTTTTCTGCCTCATCGAGCTGCTTAAGCTCTATCAAAGAAAATCCTATGCCGCGCAGGGACATCGCCAGGTAAGGGCGCTGTGAGTAATATTGTTTGCTCAATTCGTGAGCATGACGATAGGTTTGCAAGGCTTCCGTTGGCTTGGCCAGCTGATTCAAGACATAGCCAATTTCTACCGAGGTGCCAGCAGAAACCGGGGCCAGATATTCCACTTTTCTGAGCATGGACAAGGCCTGTTGCAAATCCCTTCTTTCAACCGCAACAAAGGCCTGGACTTGCAGGCAGTTTTTATAACCCCATTCTATCCATTCAAAATCCAGTTTGCTGGCTTTGCTGAATTCCTCAAATTCTTGAGTCGTCTGGAAAGAGAATTGCTTTTTGCTGCTGTCAAAGATGGATTCATAAGACCGGCAATTTTCTTTCGCTTTTCTGTCTGCCTCTTCAAATTTACCCTCCTTGATCAGCAGATTCAATGCTTTTGATGCAGCTGAGAATTCCACCCCCTTGGCACTGTCTGCGACTAAATTGGTATGGGTGGTAATCGTAATAATCTTGTCGTCAGCCGTAGCACAAGCGGGCAAGGCCGCCGCCAATGAAAAAGCAGCTATCCATTTGCGGAAACGCATTATTCTATGTGGAGTAAAAAAATCAGTCATGTTCAGGGTAAGGTGATTATTCATAAAAAGCCCGGTGTGGCTCCACGTAGATCAATTTTATCGACTTGAGCAGTTTGAAAATGATCGCCGCCAGCAATACATAGAAATACCCTACCAGCAGGCCGTATAAGCCGCCTATCATAAACAGATAGAACAGGTCAGCGATATAGATGCGCCTTTCGTTGATCATCATAATGACCGCAGCACTAACACCAAATGCCAGCGCCATGACGAACGGTGCAAAATGGCAGTAGAAAACAAACTTGTTTTCATCCAGACGAAAAAAAGCAATGCTGAACACCAGCAGCGTCAGTAAATACGGTATGCCACCAATGAACAGAGATCCAATCAGAAAGCGCGATAATTCGCGCAACACGCCGAATTGCGCGCATGCGACACTGCGTAAGCTCAGGGCTATGGGCAATAACAATGCGGCCAGATAATAAGTTTTCTTTCGTATCATGTGCAATGAGTTGGCGATGTATGCCACACAAACAGTGTCAGCCTGTTGAAAGCATTTGTAGTCTTGCTAGGGTATGCGGCACTTTTCATATTATCATCAAAACATTATCTCTAATTTTGAGATCTATTTTTTGTAAGCTAAACAATATTGATTGGAGACTTGAATGACAGTTGCGGACTTGTTTCGGGTAGGTAAAGGTTTTCAGGTCAAGGATGCTAATGCCAATAAAAAGCTGGTGGGTACGGCCGCCACTGAAAAAAATGCAGACAAGGCCGCCGACAAACTGGCAACCTTAAAACTCGCAGAAGAAATTTCTGACCTGCAAAATGTTTTGTACGCTGCTCATGACCGCAAGCTATTGATCATCCTGCAGGGTATGGATACTTCTGGTAAAGATGGCACGGTCAAAGGTGTGTTCGGGCAAATCAATCCCCTGGGAGCCCGCACGGTGGCTTTCAAAGCCCCCAGTACCGATGAAAAAAATCATGATTACTTGTGGCGCATCCATAAAGAATTGCCGGGCAAGGGCGAAATTACCATCTTCAACCGCAGTCATTATGAAGATGTGTTGATTACCCGCGTACATGACTGGATAGACCAGGCGGAATGCAAGCGCCGTTATGCGCAGATACGCGATTTTGAACGTATGCTGGCCGAGACGGGGACGGTGATCTTGAAATTTTTCCTGCATATTTCCAAGGCCGAGCAAAAAGTCAGGCTGGAAGAGCGCCTGGCTGATCCTGAAAAACATTGGAAATTCGATCCCCAGGATCTGGTAGAGCGCAAATACTGGGACGCATATCAAGAAGCCTATGAGGATGCCTTGCAGGCAACAGACGCCGATCATGCGCCCTGGTATGCCGTGCCGTCGGACTCCAAGACCCAGCGCAACCTCGTCATTGCCAGCATTGTGCAAGAAAAACTGCTAAGCCTGAAACTCAAATACCCACCTAGTAATCCTGAATACAGCAAACTCAAGGTGGAATGAAGGTCAAGCCAAGGTGAAGTCCAATTCCAATAGTAAATTCAACTACTGGCCTGAACTGATTGCTGCAGCCTTATATCCCTTGCTGGCCTGGCAAGGGCGGCGCACCCGTGCGGTGACACCGCGCTTGCCCGAAGCCAGTGACCAGACATATGGGCTGTGGGCTCCTGCCCATCTTTCTGTGGATAACTTGCGGGTTCTGGGTATAGGCGAGTCACCGGTTGCCGGAGTTGGCGTTGCAAATTATAAAGAATCCATCACGGCACAATTGGCCAAAGCCCTGGCTGGCAAACTTGATACTGCTGTGGAATGGCAGGCTTTGGGGCAAAACGGCGCACGCCTCTCATGGGCCAGACAAGTTTTGCCTGCGTTTCGTCAGGCACAAGGCCATGCATCGCCAGCGTGGGATCTCATTCTGGTCGCTTTTGGTGTCAATGATACGACCAGCTTTTGCGCGGTTAATAGTTACCGCGCAGAGTTGCAAAGCTTGCTGGACGAATTGCAGGTGTTGCTAAAACCAAGTGGTCTTATCGTATTGGCGGGCGTGCCGCCGATGCAGGTTTTTCCCGCTTTGCCCGCTCCTTTGCGCCAGATTTTGGGCATGAAGGCGCGTGCGCTGGATCAAATAAACCGCGAGATGGCAGCGTCCCGGCAACGGGTTTTGCATTTGCCGTTTATCGCAAATCTTCAAGATGTGCGCCAGATGGCAGAAGATGGCTACCATCCGTCAGCACTTGGCGTCAGTATTTGGGCAGAAGAATTAGCGAAAACATTTCTGCAAAATCGTCAAGAAAAATAATAAAGCTTTGGTACTTATGCACAATTTCGTTTGCACGCGATTTATGCTAAAAAACGGGAATTTTTCATAAACTGGTATTCCTTCCCAATAAAATCAATGACTTACAGAATAATCCTGTTAACCGAATTTAAAATAAATCAGTAAACTGGCATTCTGTCATTTCTATCCACAAAGTTATCCACAGTTTATTACTGGAAATTTTGCTGAAAATTGCGCCACTTGTTGCAGATCAGATGCCTATCCTGCGCGCATAGGCGATAATGTCGCTTACACAGCAATAGCTTGCGTAGTTTGACAATGTCAGTAGATAAGCAGATGCACGCAGCGTCACCGAAAGCACTTATGTCCATGAATTTTGCCCCACTCAAAAACGACACCTTCCTGAGAGCCTTGTTGCGCCAGGAAACTGATTACACACCCTTGTGGCTGATGCGTCAGGCTGGCCGTTATTTGCCAGAATACCGCGCCACCCGCAAAGGTGCGGGTTCTTTCCTGAGCCTGGCCAAGAACCCTGGTTTCGCCACTGAAGTGACTTTGCAACCGATAGACCGTTATGGCCTGGATGCTGCCATTCTGTTCTCTGATATTTTGACTGTGCCAGATGCGATGGGCCTGGGCCTGTACTTTGAAGAAGGCGAAGGCCCTAAGTTTGAACGCCCGCTAAAAGATGAAAAAGATGTCATGGCACTCAAAGTGCCAGAAGCAGGCAGCCTGCAATATGTATTTGATGCTGTAACGCAAATCCGCACCGCTTTGGATGGCCGCGTGCCGCTGATAGGTTTTTCCGGCAGCCCATGGACACTGGCTTGTTATATGGTGGAAGGCCAGGGTTCGCGCGACTTTCATACCGTCAAGAGCATGATGTACAAGCGCCCAGACCTCATGCATCACATCTTGCGCACCAATGCGGATGCTGTTGCTACCTATCTGAATGCACAAATCGATGCCGGTGCCCAGGCCGTGATGATCTTTGACAGCTGGGGCGGTGCACTGGCAGATGGGGCTTATCAAGAGTTCTCGCTATCTTATATGCGCGATATCGTCAGCCAGCTGCAAAAAGAAAAAGATGGCAAGCGCATTCCAGCCATTGTTTTTACCAAGGGCGGTGGTCTGTGGCTGGAACAACTGGCGGATATTGGTGCTGATGCTCTGGGACTGGACTGGACCATGAATTTGGGTCAGGCACGTGCCAAAGTGGGTGACAAGGTCGCCTTGCAGGGTAATCTTGACCCGGCAGTACTGTTTGCTGAACCTGAACAAATCCGCAAGCAAGTCATTGCTACGCTGGATAGTTATGGCAAGCCTGCGGCGGGGCATGGCCATGTATTTAACCTGGGTCATGGGATTTCGCAATTTACCCCGGTTGAGTCAGTCACCGTGCTGGTCGAAACGGTGCATGAATACAGTCGCCAGCAACGTCAGTCTGCTTAAAGACAGGTATTTATTTATAAAATAAGCATGATTTTTCGCCACGGACTGATAGCAGAGTGGCTGGTCCAGCCAGTGTTTCTGGTCAGGCCGCTGGCAAAGTCTGTATATTCAGGCACTGGCAAAACAACAAGTGGCTGAGACGCTTGTCTTTGCGTCATGTTGCTCTGCAAAACATAGTACTGGCGTGCTTTTCCAGCCTGAAAGCTGTGGAAAACCAATGGATTAGCGGCAGAAAAATTTTGCATTTCTATGCACATTTTCTGTCACTTATGCACAAAATCGGGGCGGCAAAAAATATTTTCAAAAATATTTTTTTGTCTTCCAGCATTTTTTATAAGTCATTGATTTTAAACGACTAAATTCTTGGCTCTGAGACAGGGCTTTTTGTGGAAACCCCCGTAAACGCTAGCGAAAACCGATGTCAATAGACCTTTCTCCACAAAGTTATCCACAGAAACTGTGGATATGTCAAAAAGCCTTATGAAATCAATAGTTAGCGCCGATTTTCATGTTCAGGCTTAGATCGTGAAACAAGTTTATTTACGCATAGCCCTCGATACCCCACTTGACAGCACCTTCGATTATCGGTGGACCGCACAAGAAGAGGGAGGGGCTGTTGCCAACCTGCCCCAGCCCGGGCAACTGGCTGCTGTGCCCTTTGGCCGCCAGGAAGTCGTCGGCCTTATCATGGACGTGGTGAACGAGACGGATGTCCCGCCCGCCAAGCTGCGCGACGTCATTGCTGTCAGGCATGAGCTGCCAGCCATGAACAAGGAATGGCTGGCGCTATGCCAGTTTGCTGCCGAGTATTATCAGCGCCCCATAGGTGAGGTGGCTGTACCCGCCTTGCCCAAGAACCTCAAAGCCATCAAGACAGTATCCCTGCAGCGCGCCATCAAGAAGCTGGCCAAATTGCCTGAGCAAGCTGATGTCAGCCCGCTGGGTGAGCCTCAATTGAATCCTGAGCAACAGGCCGCGGTGGATGCGGTTGCCAATGCCGAAGGCTATGCCCCGCATCTCTTGTTCGGGGTAACCGGCAGCGGCAAGACGGAAGTGTATTTGCAGACAGCCGCCAAAATACTGGCAAAGACGCCTGATGCCCAGATTTTGATCCTGGTGCCAGAGATTAACCTGACGCCACAGCTTGAATCCCATATCCGCGCCCGTTTCCCCGGCCTGATGCTATCCACCCTGCACAGTGGCATGGCAGAAGGTGAACGCATGTTGCACTGGCTGGCTGCACATACGGGACGTGCCCGCATCGTACTCGGCACACGCCTTGCCATGCTGGCATCCCTGCCCAGGTTGAAGCTGATCATCATCGATGAAGAACATGATCCGTCCTACAAGCAGCAGGAAGGCCTGCGTTATTCTGCGCGTGATCTTGCCGTGTGGCGGGCGCGCCAACTGTCGATACCCATCTTACTGGGTTCTGCCACGCCTTCGCTGGAAAGCTGGCAGGGTGCGCAGACTGGCCGTTATCGCTTGCTGGAATTGCGTGAGCGCGCAGTTCAGCACGCCGTCTTACCCATCATACGTATCATCAACCTGGAAAGAGAAAAACCCAGCGAAGGCCTGACACAAAGACTGATAGGTGCTATCAAACTACGTCTTGAGAAGGGTGAGCAATCACTCCTGTTCCTTAACCGGCGCGGTTACGCACCAGTACTGGCATGTGATGCCTGCGGCTGGATCAGCAATTGTACGCGCTGCACTGCCCATCTGGTCTTGCACAAAGGCGACCATAGATTGCGTTGCCATCACTGTGGCCTGGAACAACGCATACCGCGCTCATGCCCGACTTGCGGCAATATTGACCTGCAACCCCTGGGTCGCGGCACCCAGCGCATGGAAGAAAGCCTGGCCCTGCTGTTCCCCGAGGCCAGGGTTTTCCGCATCGATGCCGACTCCACCCGCCTCAAAGGCAGTGCCGCCGCCGCTTTTGAACGCGTGCATGCCGGTGAAGTCGATATCCTGATAGGCACGCAAATGGTGGCCAAGGGGCATGACTTCAAACGCCTGACTCTGGTGGCAGCGCTGAACCCGGACGCTGCGCTGTTCTCGCAAGACTACCGCGCCAGTGAACGCCTGTTCGCCCAGCTCATGCAGGTGGCAGGCCGGGCAGGGCGGGCGGCGCAAAAAGAAGGCGGCAATGCATCCGAGGTGCTGGTACAAACCCGCTACCCCGATCATCCGCTCTACCATGCGCTGATGTCACACAATTACCCTGACTTTGCCAAAGACTTGCTGGACGAACGGCAGCAAGCCCATATGCCGCCTTTCATGTACCAGGCTTTATTGCGGGCAGAAGCCAGAGAGCTGGAAACTGCCATCGCCTTTTTGAAAGAAGCTGCGCTCTGTACCGAGCATCAGGGCATCATGATCAATGACCCCATCCCCATGACCATGACGCGGGTGGCTAACGTCGATAGGGCACAATTGCTGGTCGAATCAGTCTCACGCCCGGCGCTGCAAGCCTTTGTCAAAGCCTGGATAGCAGATTTGCGCGCCATGAAAAGCCGGGTCAGGTGGTCGGTGGAAATTGATCCTGTGGATATCTGATGGATTATCCACATGAGCATGGGCTAGTGATCAGTTAAAATTGCTGTTCAGAAGATTATCAAACCCTATACAGCACCATGCCACTCAGCCCTTACCTGACTACCTTTCCTGAAGTATCTGAAAATTGCTATATCCACCCCAGTGCCCAGATCATCGGTGATGTACAAATCGGGCCGGATAGTTCGGTCTGGTGCAATGCCGTCTTGCGCGGCGATGTCAATCACATACGCATAGGCCGTAGCAGCAATTTCCAGGACCTGGCCATGGGCCATGTCTCGCACAAGAATGCCAATAAGCCTGCTGGTTCACCTTTGATTATTGGTGATTATGTGACGATAGCCCATTCCGTCATCCTGCATGGCTGCAATATCGGTGATGAATGCCTGATAGGCATGGGCAGCATCGTCATGGATGATGTCATTATCCACAAGCATGTCATGCTGGGTGCTGGCAGCCTGGTGCCACCGGGCAAGGTACTGGAAAGCGGCTACCTGTATGTAGGCCGCCCGGCAGTCAAAGTCCGCGCCCTGACGGCAGAAGAAATCAGCTATTTCAAATACTCGGCAGAGCACTATGTGCGCATCAAGAATAATTACCTGGCCAGTGCTGTAGGCCAGCCATCTGAATGAACTTGAAAGTGGCTAAGTGGTCTGAACCTGGCAGTACATTTTTGAAAGATTCTCAAGCACCCAAACAGGAGGACAAAAAGGCATGAACGCAACACAGGCTGACGAATACTGGATCACCACAGACAAGGACAAGATCGATATCGACCTCGTCCATCAATTTTTGACGACTGAAAGTGGCTGGGCCACAGGTATCTCACGACCTGTAGTAGAGGAATCCCTGCGCAATTCCCTGTGTTTCAGTATCTTCCAGCAAGAACGCATGGTGGGCTTTTGCCGCATCATTACCGACATGGCCACCTTTGGTAATCTTGTCGATGTATTTGTTGTCACTGATATGCGCGGCAAGGGTATTTCCAGATTGCTTATGGAAGAAGTCATGGCACACCCGGTAGTCAGCAAGTTGCGCCGCTTTACGCTATCAACCAGTACCGCCGCTGGCCTGTATGAAAAGTTTGGTTTCACGCCACTGAGCAAGCCTGAGAACTTTATGGAAGTGTACAAGCCCAGGATTTACCTGGACTGAAACCACATTATTTTACTGAGCAGGCTGGTAATTCAGTTCACCGACATTGCTGGCCTCGAAATACATCATCATCTGCCGCTGGCTGCCTTTTTTGATTTCCGTCACCTTTTTGACGATCTGCTCAGAACGTTTAGCCTTGTCATGGTATTGCGCCTCCACTTCATAGCGGCCTTCGGGCAGGCTCAGGAATAACCAGGGGCCATCCAGCGTCGTTGTCAGCAGCACGGCTTTGGTTTTGTCGTCTCTCACAATAACTTTGATATCCGCCAGATAAGCGCCGGATTTATTGGCAGCAGTGCGCAGCCACAGATTGTATTGCCCGGCCTGCTGTTGTAATTCTTCCCTTTCTGTAGCACCTATACCACCGGTGACGCAGGCAATGTCCTTGTTTGAACAATTGCTGCCCATGGCCAATGCAGGCATGTTTAGACAGAGAAAAAATGACAAGGGTAATAGCGCAGTTAATTTCATATATTTCACGGCTGAGTTCTCCTGTGTAAAACATGCAATATAGTATTTGTGACATGAAGGTGTTTGAGATGAGTCAAAGCTGCAACACCTTGCATACCAGCATGATGTTTATACTTGTCTGTGACCATCAAACTGCGGCATATTGAAAGGGACAGGCCCCCGGGGCCTCATTGCATAGACTACAGATTCTTTTTTTCCCATTCAAGATGCTTTCATCCCTGCTTAAACCTGCCATAGCCATGACGGTGGCACTGGCTTTCGCCGCACCCTCGCAAGCACTGGAGTCTGCCCTGAGTCTCAAGGACATCTACGCCAGCACCGTGGTGCAGCAGGTACAACCGCCGCCAGAAGACTTGCAATCTTATATAGAGCAGATGGCGACCGCCCTCAGCAGTAACAGCATCACCAGCCTGCCTTCTCAATATATTATGCTGGTCGATCGTAACCCCAAGGTCCAGGTTGCGATGTTGTTCTGGTTAGACCAGGAAGGGCAATACCAGTTCATCGGTGCTTCGCCTGTTTCTACAGGGCGCTCTCCAGGCTTCGAACATTTTGAAACCCCTGTCGGGGTATATGCGCATAGCCTGGCCAATCCTGATTACCGTGCCGAGGGCAGCAAAAACAGCAAGGGCATACGTGGCTATGGCATCAAGGGTAGGCGTGTCTTTGATTTTGGCTGGCAAAAAGCCAAAAAAGGCTGGGGCGATAAAATCATCGCCGACATGCGCCTGCAAATGCATGCGACCGACCCCGGCGCACTAGAATCACGCCTGGGTACAGTGCAATCCAAGGGCTGTGTACGGATACCAGGTACTTTGAATCTCTTGCTGGACCGCTACTCGGTGCTGGACGCAGACTATATGCAAGGCGTGGCAGAGGGCAAGAAATTCTGGGTACTCGACAAAAACCGTCAGGACAATCCCTGGGCCGGGCGCTATATGGTCATCATCGATAGCGGTAAAGAGCAAAAACCGGAGTGGGCAGCTTATATGCCACCTGCACCTTCTGTGCCATCTACGCCCGCAACCCGCAAGGTAGCCAAAGCTTCTTGAGCCTCAGGGTAGGTGTCCTGCCCTGAAATCGACTAAGATATCCCTGAGAGCTTATTCAAATTACTTTAGGGAGCCCGCATGTCTATAGAAACCTGGTTGCTGTATGTCCTTGCCGTTCTGGTATTAACCATTACACCCGGCCCTGCCGTACTCATGTGTATCACCAACAGCATCAATTTCGGTGCGCGCATGACCCTGTTCCCGGCGCTGGGGAATATCACTTCCCTGATTGCCATCATGACTTGTTCGGCAATAGGCATAGGTGCGATTCTGGCGACCTCGGCGCTGGTATTTACCATTATCAAATACCTCGGAGTGGCTTACTTGCTCTATCTGGGTATCAGCAGCTTGCGTGCCAAGAGCAGTGATTTTGTTTTGCCAACAGAAACCGAGTTGCGCGGCACCCGCCTGCGCCTGTATGTCAAAGGCATGCTGGTCGGAGCCAGCAATCCCAAGGCCTTGCTGTTCTTTACCGCCTTCTTCCCGCAATTCATCAATCCGGCTGCAGCCAAGCTGCCGCAATTCCTGGTCTTGTGCAGCACCTTTGTCTTTTTTGAATTCAGTGTGCTGATGCTATATGCGGTATTTGCCGAACGCATGGGGCCGTGGCTGCGTTCCAAAGGCAAGGCAAAAATGTTCAACCAGTTTTCGGGTGGGGTATTCGTGGCAGCGGCGGGTTTGCTGGCCACCGTGAAAAAGGCGAATGATTGAGGAGCAAGATCATGTCACATAGCAAAGCGTACAGTGAAAACGGTTTTTGGAACAAGCTTAAAAAATCTGCACAAGCTGCTGGCAGTGAAGTCATAGAAAAAGTACTCTGTCTGTATTATGCAGCGCAAAGGCCGGAGACACCAGCCTGGGCCAAGACCGTCATCTTTGGCGCATTGGGTTACTTCATTTTCCCTCTCGATGCCGTGCCGGATATGTTGCCCGTGGTTGGTTACAGCGATGATCTGGGCGTGATCGCCGGTGCGCTGGTGACCGTCAGTTTTTATATTACGGATGAAGTGAAGCAGAGCGCCAGAGATAAGATGAAGGGCTGGTTTGGCAGTGGGCAGGTTTGAAGTCTTGCTGAGGCTCAATCCAGCTCAGGGCTGACTGGATTGAGTCAGAATTGAGTCATATATTTTTATCCGCAAAAATCAGGCCTTCAGCCAGCAGCCTTCCTGGTAGAATTTTTGATAAAGTCGCCATGCCTGAACCGTAATGCCGACCAGTCTTCATCAATCGCCACCATCCTCACCGTATCAAACCCCGCCGCCTTGATCACATCCCAACCAGTATCGCGGTTGAATTCACATTGATATTTCTTTGAGCTTCCCTTGGGGTAAGCAAACCACAGCAAGGCATCTCCCTCTACCAGCTTGCTCAGGGCCAGGGAGATTTCATCAAGCTCTTGCTGCTTGCTGACGAATACCAAAGCAAAATTCAGCTTTTTGATGCCAGACAATTTCTTGAGCACCTTGACACCGGTCAAAGCCGCGATTTCCGGCTCAAATGATGCTGGTGCATGCAAGACCAGGATTTCACTCTGATCTTTCAAATTCAATTTGTTAAAAATGGCAGACATGGACACTCCAGAATTTATAGTTGCTCACCCAACTCGCGAATTTTGCGCATGCTCAAAAAATTAGGCAAGAAGCGCCAGGCGGCAAGGCCTGAGACCAGCAGCAATATCCAGTAAAAATTGCTCTTTCTGAAAAAGACAAGTGCGACGATGATGGCAATGGCCAGAAAAACCCGCATTTCTTGCCCTGCCCAGCCCTGGTTTTCTGTGCGTCTTGCCAGCAGTTGATTGAGCTCGCGGGATATTCCTGCGGCAATGTGTTCTACCCGCGATGCACTCTTCTTTGCTTCCTGCCATGCTGCTTCCGTGCTGGCTGAGGCGCGCAGTTTTTCCAGCAATACATAATACTCTTCCAGTGCCTTTTGCAAGTCTTCTACTGCGCTGTCAGGCAAGAGACTGTCAGTGGCAGCCGTGCGCAAGCTTTTGATACTTTGCAAGACTTCCTGCTTTATTGCTGCGGCGGCATCCTGCTCTGTGCTACGCAGCCAGGCATCGGCTTTTTGCTGGCGTTCAACGGCTTTTTGCGCCTCCGGCAACAGGGCTTCGAGCACCAGCAGCGAGGCCACTGGCATTTGCTTTATCTCACCCAATGCAGATAACCAGGGGCAATAAGCCTGTAGGCCGGCATAGGCGATCTGCAGGCGCTTGCGCAGGCGCTCAGGCCAGCGTTCATCATAGACCAGCGCCAGCACCCGGGCATGCAATCTATGCAGGGGGGCGCTGTCATCTGTCTGAAGGCCGTACATGAGTTTGTCGATATTGCCATGTTCCCCCGGCAATTGCTTGCTGGCATAGTCTTTCACGAGGCCAAAAGCTTCTTGCCAGGCCTGCTCGATTTGCTTGCAGCAAGCCTGCCATTTTTGCACTATGCTGGCGACCTCTTTGTTACCCGCATCGGCATAGGCTTCCAGCACGCCATAGTTGTACAACTGCTTCAGCCAGTTGCTGGCAGCTTCATCACCTTTCAATGAGCGGTTGGCATAGCCCAGTATCGCTGGCAGTTCTATGGTTTCACCGCGCCAGACCGGTGGTATGCCGGGTGCCAGATGCAATATCAGTCGCAATAGCTGTACATCGACCGAGAGCTTTTTATCCTGACGCATATCGAGCAAGACCCGCACCGCATTCTGGTCTTTTTGTACATCGCGAAACCAGGACAGCAATTGCGCATTCGAGATATCCCTGACGCCATCATCCCAGTTGCGGGCTAGCGCCACTGCCAGTTGTTCGCGGGTGTGGCACAGATACTGACCTATATGATACGGCTCACGAAAACCGCCCATGGCCATGGTTTCAACGGCATCTGGCAAGCTGGCATCGCGCGCCAGCCAGCGCATGATCTGATCCTCACCCCAGCGTTTTTTTGGATCACGCAACAGCAGGCCACGCAGCAGCTTGCGCAGATAGGCATCCGGCACGGCATTGAGTTCCAGTTCGCGCGTGGTCAGGTGGTGCAGGATCACGGCTTCTGACAAACCGGCAAATGGATGCTGGCCCAAAGCCAGTTCCAGCATGATCATGCCTAGTGCCCAGTAATCTGCTTTGGCATCGATGACGCCGGACAAGCTTTCTGGTGAGGCATAGGGCAGGGTGCGCGCCGTGCCAGTCAGTCTTTGCGTGGCGTCCAGCACGGATGAAATACCAAAGTCGGTCAGTATCAAATCCAGCGGCTGCACGGTGCGCACCAGGATATTTTCAGGCTTGAGGTCACGGTGGATAAGTCCTGCCTTATGCACACTGGCGATGGCCGTTGCCAGTTCACGCACTATACTTTCCAGCATGGCCGCATTTGGCAGCTTGTCTTGTACGAATTTTTTTAATGAGCCAAGCTCACAGTATTCCATGAGCTCATAGGCATGTCCGTCAGACACACCAGCTTCCAGCACGACTACGCGGTGTTCGGCTGGTACCGCTTGCAGCCTTTCACTGACTTCGGATTTGCCATGTATGCCGTGGCGATAAATCTTGGCGACACGCTGTATGGCAGAGGTATTTTCTGCTACCAGTAACAGTTCGGCCTCTGCTCCCAGGGTTGGCAGGTGATGTAGTATTTTGTAGCGATCACGCAGGGCTTGCGGCAGTGATAGCAGGCTATGAATTTGGCTGCTATCTTGAGTTGCTGGTTCCTTGCTCAGTGGGCGATTGCAATATACACATAGTTCACTACCTGGCGGATTACTTTGTTCGCAATCTTCATAACTGCAAATTAATTCTGTTGCTGTGACGGTGCTTGCTGGCTGCGTTATCTCAATTGATGGTTCTGCCTGCCCGCGTTTTTCCATCAAGTCCACACCCGACAGTAAAGTGCCGCAAACACAGCGCATGACTTCAGGCGCGTTGTCGGTTTCACAGGCGGGACAGCGGCGTATGTAAATCTGACTCACTCAGGGTCTCCAGCTTACACTATCAAAGCTCAAACCACGGCTGGCACATAATTGCTCGAGCGCCTGCATGTCACCACGCGCCGGTATGCCTACATACCATACACGCTGGCCATCTATCATGGTCTGTATGCGCTTGTCCTGTTCATCGATGGGAGCATCAACATAAGCCTGCATACGCGCCCTGGCGCGGTCTGACAACAGCACCAGCGGTTGATTGCCTGAGCCGCGCCAGGCCTGTGTCAGCGGCTTATTGACGATAAAAGGTTCGGGGATCAGGGCATCAAGTTTTTGCAGCAAGCCTGCATGTTTTTTTTGCAGAGTTGCGAATGGATAACCGCTATAGCAGAGTATGTCAAAATCCATCGCCGCACTGCTGCGCCAGTGATGCAGGCCATCCAGCAAGGCATGCAGGGCTTTGGGCTGCTCAAAAGGTTCGCCACCTGAGATGGTGATGCCATCAAATTGCCCGGCACTGACTTCGCGGCACCAGCTCAGCAAACCAGCGACTGTCATTTCCTTGCTGCCATCCCTGGCCCAAGTATCTTGCGAGACACAGCGCTTGCAAGCTATGCTGCAACCCTGTACCCATATACCGATGCGCCGCCCCGGCCCGAGCACGGTGACCGGGAAATGCGCTTTATTGATGGCAATCTTCATGCTAATTGCAGGCTCAGGCTGATGACTTTATCGGCTTCGGTAATTGCCGTTACGGTGACACGCTGCTTGCCTGTCAGTTCCTGTTCAAACAGGGCGCGCGACAAGGGGTTGATGAAATTCGATTCGAGCTGGTTGCCTATGCCACGGCCACCATTGCTGAGGTCACGTATGCAACGTGCCAGCAATTCATCGCGCACTGTTGTTGGCATGGCCAGTTGCAGTTTGAGTTCTTCCTGCAAACGGCGTGCCACATTGCGTAGCATGCCATCAAAAATTTTAGCGGCGACTTCAGCAGAAATAAAATCAAAGACCACGATATTGTCACCGATGCGGTTCAATAATTCTGGCCGTGATAAATTGAATTTGAAATAATTGCCTATGGCTGCACGCACCTTGAATTCCACGGTTTCATAGCTATCACCTGGTTTGACATTTTCATGGCGTTGCCCGTGATTGTCTTCTACATAGATACCAAGGTTGGAAGTGAAGATCAAAATGGTTTCAGAAAAATACGCAGTGTCGCCACGGCCATCGGTGAGGCGGCCATCTTCGAGTATCTGCAAGAATTTATCGAGTATGCGCGGATGGGCTTTTTCGATTTCATCAAACAGCACGACAGAAAAAGGTTTTTGCCTGACGGCGTTGGTGAGTTCGCCACCAGCTTCAGAATCGACGAAACCCAGTTGGGCGCCGAGCAACCTGGCACTGGTATGTTCTTCTGAAAATTCACTCATGTCAAAACGTGAGTAAGCAGCTTCATCACCAAACACCAGTTGCGTCAGGGTCTTGGCCAGCTCGGTTTTACCGACGCCAGTGGGCCCAGCAAAAAACAATACCCCGCGTGGCCTGCTACCAAGCGAGCGTGTCTGCGCACCTGTCAGACTCATGACAGAACGTTTCAGAATATCCAGGGTCTTGATGACAGCAGGACGCTGACCTTTGACACGGTCTTCGATGAAATTTTCAGCATCGCGTATCTTGTCACGCAGGTATTCCTTGCGCCAGGGATTATCCAGCACCCCAACTTTATAGCAGCGTACTGCATCATCTATATCACTGATAGCGAGTTTTTGCCGGTCCGCCAGCTCAGTGATATCTGCCAGGGCAGACAGGGACATGCCATCCGTTCCTTCAGTAAAAGCTTTGACGAATTGGGTGCGGACATCAGCTTTCGCATCAGCAAACCCGGCAAACAAGGGTGCCAGTTGTTGTGCCGCAGCCTGGCGCATTTCAAAGTCGGGTTTGCCGATATGCAGGGTCGCAATCCGCTCGCTATCGAGCGTGAACCAGGATGGCAAATCCTGCGCACGATTAACCAGCCACAGTATGGGATTGTATAACGGTACCCCACCATTCTGACGCGGGACTATGGCAGAGGCATTCAGCGAGATTTTTTCTGCGGCGACAAAGAAGCGGTGTTCAGCCTCACTCAACTGCTCAGGCTTGCGGCTGATGCGTGAGGCAAAATCCAGCACCAGAGCGCAACGCACTTCGCGTTCTGCACTGATTTTTTTCATCAGCTTGCTCAGGCTTTCCAGGCTCATTTGCTGACAACCATCTGCCAGCTTCACATCGAACAGGCGGGCGGCCAGATCACGCTGCGCCGCTTCGTCAGGATAGACACGCAAGCCATCGACAGGGTCATACGCAAGTAAAAGGCTGTAGTCCTGGTTTTTTAAAAATTCCCACAAGGCCCTGTTGAAAGGCACCAGGGTGGCACTGCCAGAGGCGGCATCAAGCGGCAATAGAAAACTGTCGCGTATGCTGCCAGAAACCACATACTGGGATCGTATAGGCAGCAGGCGCTGCAAGTCTTGCAGCCAGCGTATGTCAGGTACATTCATGGCAATTTATTGCTACGTTGTTGTGTGTGGCTTTCGATTTGCTCTTCTTCTGCAAATCGCGGCAGCTTGTCTTCCACGACCAGTTGCACTGGCAATTCTCCGGCCTGCAATAGCCGTGTCACCTGCATGTGTATGCCACGCGCTTCCAGTGCTGCCATCAGAGTCGGGAATTCACTGCACCAGCGGTCTTCTGCCAGATGGTCAAGCACGCTGCGTTCATTTTCACCCTGTTTGACAGAGCGGATAACATTGAAATTGGCTTGCCCGGTCTTGGCATCCATGCGCATGCGCACCATGTATTTGTCCCAGCTGTTGCGGCGAAAATGAACGGTGCCGCCTTCTACAAACAGGGTGTGGGATATCTCTTCAACCTGGTAGCCAAGGTCTTTCAACGTCTGCTCGAGTATCAGGGCCTGGGCTTCATCTACCTGACATTTTTTCTCGGCTTCCAGCAGGTTCTGGATATGCAGACGTAAATCGCTGGCAAGCAGGTCTGCCCGCTCGCCGGGCAGGGCTATTTCCAGCTCTCTTGCCAGTCCTGCGATATCTTCTGGTAATTGTGACAGGTGGGCGACGCGTTTCAGCAGGCGCGCCAGCCGGTCTTGCGGCAGAGTTGCACTGCTGGCCGTTGCCACATCAAAATCTGTCTGATCAAAGAGGGCATCGGCCCGTCTGGCAGACTCTTGCAAAAGCACAGGTCTGAGCTTATACACCAGTGCCTGCAAGTGACGCAGGTAAGTAATGATTTCCTGCTCATCCACTCCTGGTGGAGACAGCGGACGAATCGCCTGTACCTGATCACTGCAGCCTATTTTTTCAGCCAATAGCAGTAGATCAGCATAGTCTTGCGCTGTCGTTTGCAATTGCTGCTGCAAAGCCTGTTGACTCAAGCCAGTTGCAGCACGCAGGCGTTCTTGCAGAATGGCTTGCTGCTCATTCTGTTGCGTGCGCAAGAGCCCGGCATCCTGATGCGCCTGCTTGACAGCCATGGCAGCACGTATGCCTACTGCTGACAGCAAAACCCGCATCGCATCGGCTCTGGTCAAAACGGTGGTAGGACCGCTCATAAGCCCTGTTCAGGAAGTTGCAAGAAAACATAATATAGCATGCACAAGAAGACCCTCGCCATGGGCTGCAGGCTTATGCTGCCGCCTTACTGGATTACAGGCTTATTGGAACACACAGTAACCAGCAATCAGCCAGCGCTGATCGACTTTGACGAACTTGAATTCAGCTTCCCACTGATAAGGCGAGACTACGGTGACGCTGGCTTTGTCACCGTCCAGCTTGATGGCCTTAGCCTTGATTTTCTTGATGAAAGAGCTCTTGTACTCATATTCCTGGGCACAAAAGAAGATGTCCATGTCTTCTGTTTCCATCAGCGGCCCACGGCCATCCTTGGCCATCTGGGCAAATTCGGCATCGGTATAAGCCTTGAATTGCTGCTGGTACTTGCCATAGTAACGCTCCAGCGCCGCCGGAAAGTCAGGTGCAAAATAGCCGGAAGCCATGAACTTGCCACTGAAAGCCTTGAGGTTTTTGGTATCCAGCTGAAATTTCTTGCTGCCCGCAATATCCTTGATTTGCGGCTGCAGGGCCGAGACCTGTTTACCATTTTTCAGTACCCAGCCATAAAAACCCTGCACGCCAGCCATCAAAGCCTGTTCATCCTGGTTACTTGCTTTGACTATTGGTGCCTTGCTCAATAAAGCGGCAAGCAGAACTATGCTGAGACCGGTTTTCATATTTGCAGCCTTCATGAGTAGATTTGCAGATTCGACAATAAGAATGGTAACTCATTCATGCTGAAAAATCGTGGTACCTGTGGATAAGTCGCCACCTGTCCCGCATCGCCAAACCAGCACGCTTGCATACCTGCCGCGATGGCGGCTTGTATGCCTACCTCGCTGTCTTCAATCACGACGCAATCTGCCGGTGCAAAACCCATTTGCCTGGCAGCGTGTAAAAACAAATCTGGCTCTGGCTTCCAGGAAGAAATGTCATACGAGCTGAAGATATGATCACCAAAAAACTTGCTCAGTCCGGTCAGACTTAATGCTCTCCTGATTTTCTGCTGCGGCCCGGCAGATGCAACGCACATGGGTAAATCCAGTTGTTGCAAAACTTCGACAACACCAGAAAAAACCTGCAAGGATTCGTCGAATAGCAAATCGACGGTGTGCCGGTAGCTGTGGATAAAGTCCTCATCCAGACACAAGCCATGCTGCAGCGACAAGGCACTACAAATATCCGCCAACTTGCGGCCACGAAACCGCTGTGTCAGATCAGCGAGATTTTCTTCTACGCCGTAGCGCTTCAATTCTTTCTGCAAACCCAGGTTGCACAGGCTCTCGCTATCTACCAGCGTGCCATCACAATCAAAAATCAGGCAGATAGGTCTATTCATTCGTGAGTGCGGATGGTGACACAGGGATGTTCCAGCTTGCCGTCACCATAAGTACGCAAGACCTCAGCCACAACAACCTGGTAACCATCGAGCCAGTTAGCCTGGGCAGCTTTGGCTTGCTGGTGTATGGGATTGGCAATCAAGGCCTGCAAGGCTTCCAGACTATCCCAGTAATATACATTGGAAATCTGGCCCGTAGCGGTATTCTCCCAGGCCTCTTCACCGAGATAACCGGGCGTGGCTTTCGCCAGAGAGGCAATTTGCTCATCCAGCGCATAAAAAACATCATCGTACTGTTTTTTCTTGAAAGTGAACGTAGAGGTGTACATGCGCAAGCCCGGCTGATTAAATGAGTTGCAAATCATACATAAATTTGTAGCCTTTTTGAGCTTTTAATTCATGGTTGATCATGGTCTGAATATTGACCGTTGCTCCAGGCAAGGCTGGGGCCTATGCCAGACGTCGGAACTCAAGCCCAGAGCAGAGTATATTGTTTGTTCAAGCCAGTATATAAAAACCGTGATATCCCACATTTACGCCCTGGCCTGCGCTTTTCCCCGTACTGTCTATACTGAATACTGACAAGGCTTTCCAGCCTGCCAGGGTGTTTGTCTGGTGTTTTATATTTTGAGCCGCAGATAAGCTACATCATTTTATGCATATAGATGTCAGCGGCGCGGATGCTAACCTCGCCCCATAAGAATTTCATACCGGAGCATTCATGTCTGACCCTATTCGTTTCTATTACCAAGGCCAAATCCAGCAAGTCAGCAATGCCGCGCCTACGCGCACGTTGTTGCAGCATCTGCGTGAAGACCTGCATTGCACCGGCACCAAGGAAGGCTGTGCTGAAGGCGATTGTGGGGCCTGTACAGTTGTCGTTGGGGAAATGAAACATGGTCAGCTGGAATTGCAGTCAGTTAATTCCTGCATACAATTCCTGCCTACCCTCGATGGCAAGGCAGTTTTTACCGTAGAAGACTTGCAACAAAAGAATGGTGAACTGCATCCTGTGCAACAGGCGCTTGTGGAATGCCATGGCTCGCAATGTGGCTTTTGCACACCAGGGTTTGCCATGTCCCTGTGGAGCCTGTACCTGAAAAAAGAAGGGGATACTGTCCCGCCATGCCGCAAGGAGATAGACGAAACCCTGTCCGGCAACCTCTGCCGTTGTACAGGCTACCGCCCCATCATTGATGCCGCCAAGCGCATGGGTGAATTGCCTGCGGCTGAGTTTGACCGTGCGGCTGTCATCAGCGGCTTGCAAGGTTTGCAGCGTGGCGAGATGTTCAGCTATACGACTGATGCCCAGACTTTCTACGCGCCGCGCACTTTGCAGCAACTGGCTGAAGTGCGTGAAGCTAATCCCAAGGCCACCATACTGGCAGGTTCTACCGACGTCGGCCTGTGGGTGACCAAGCAAATGCGCGACCTGGGCAATATCATTTATGTGCGTGAAGTTGATCAGTTAAAGCATATCAAGACCGTGGATGGCATGCTGGAGATAGGTGCCGCCGTGTCACTGAATGATGCCTATGGTGCAGTTTGCCAGCATTACCCGGATGAACTGACCGAGATGTGGCAGCGTTTTGCTTCGCAGCCCATACGCAATACCGGCACGCTCGGTGGCAGTGTCGCCAATGGTTCGCCGATCGGGGATTCTGCACCGTGGATGATTGCCCTTGGCGCTGAGATCGTCCTGCACAGTGTGCGCGGCCAGCGCGTTATGTTACTGGAGAGTTTTTACCTCGACTATATGAAAAAAGATATGCAGCCCGGCGAATTTGTCGCTGCCGTGCGCATACCCTTGCCCAAGGCCGGGCAGCAATTCCGTACCTATAAACTCGCCAAGCGTTATGACCAGGATATCTCTGCCGTCTGCGCCGCTTTTGCAATTAACCTGGATGGTGACATCGTGCGAGATGCGCATATCGCTTTCGGCGGCATGGCCGCTACCTCGCGCCGCGCACCGTTGGCAGAAGCAGCCTTGAACGGGCAAGCCTGGAATGAAGCGACTGTGAAAAATGCCATGGCCTTTCTGGCGCAGGATTACACACCGCTGACCGATATGCGTGCCAGCAATACCTACCGCATGCAGACAGCACAAAATCTCTTGCGCCGTTTCTGGCTGGAGACGCGTATAGATGCGCCGCTGAAACTGCAGGCCATCAATGTCTTTGCCCCCGTCACCGTCACAGCTTGAGCTCAGGAGAAAACATGAATACCCAAACTGAAGCTTTTCTGACCGACAAAAACCTTGCCAAAGACAATGCAGACTGGGCAGAGGTAGGCAAATCACATCCGCATGAATCCGCAGTGCTGCATGTGCTGGGTGAGGCGCGTTATACCGACGATATACCTGAAGTGCAGGGCACCTTGCATGCCGCGCTTGGCTTGTCGTCCAAGGCGCATGCGAATATTGTGTCCATGAATTTTGATGCAGTCAAAAGCGCACGTGGCGTCGTGGCGGTCTACACCGCCAAGGATATCCCCGGCACCAATGACTGCGGCCCCATCATCCACGATGACCCTATCCTGTCAGAAGGCCTGGTGGAATATGTGGGCCAGCCCATCTTCATCGTCGTCGCCGACACGCATGACAATGCGCGCCGTGCCGTGCGCAAGGCCGAGATAGTCTATGACGAATTGCCTGCGATACTGACACCGCAAGAAGCGAAAAAAGCCCAGTCCTTCGTCTTGCCGCCCATGCGTTTGCAGCGTGGTGATGCGCAGGCTGCGTTCGAACGCTCACCGCGCCGCGTCAAGGGTGAATTGTATGTAGGTGGGCAAGAACAGTTCTACCTCGAAGGCCAGATTTCTTACGCGATACCGAAGGAAGACCGTGGCATGCTGGTCTTGTGCTCTACCCAGCACCCCAGCGAAATGCAGCATGTGGTTGCCCACGCGCTTGGTGTACACAGCCATAACATCGTGGTTAAATGCCGCCGCATGGGTGGTGGCTTTGGTGGCAAGGAATCGCAATCGGCATTGTGGGCAGCAGCAGCGGCGATTTCTGCCGTCCACCTGAAACGCCCGGTCAAGCTGCGTGCTGACCGTGATGACGACATGATGGTCACTGGCAAACGCCATTGCTTCCATTATGATTATGAAGTCGGTTATGACGATGAGGGCCGCATCATTGCCGCCAGGGTAGAGATGGTCTCGCGTGCCGGTTTCTCGGCCGATTTGTCTGCACCGGTAGCAACCCGCGCTGTCTGCCATTTCGACAATACTTACTACCTTGGAGACGTCGATATCCGCGCCATGTGCGGCAAGACCAATACCCAGTCGAATACCGCCTTCCGTGGTTTTGGTGGCCCGCAAGGGGCGATTGCGATTGAATACATCGTCGACAATATCGCCCGCGACCTGAACAAGGATGCGCTTGAAATACGCAAGATCAATTTCTATGGCCGTAATGACGCAGAGGGGCGCAACATCACCCAGTATGGCCAGAAGGTTGTTGATAACGTCATCCATGAACTGGTGGCAGAACTTGAAACCAGCAGTGAATACCAGCAACGCCGTGCTGACATCAAGGCTTTCAATGCCAGCAGCCTCGTCCTCAAAAAAGGCCTGGCACTGACGCCGGTTAAATTTGGTATCGCCTTCAACGTCACCCATCTGAACCAGGCTGGTGCTTTGGTACACATCTATACCGATGGCTCGGTGCTCGTCAACCATGGTGGTTGTGAAATGGGGCAGGGCGTGAATACCAAGGTCTGCCAGGTAGTCGCCCATGAACTGGGCCTGAACCTGGACAAGGTGCGCGCTACTGCCACTGACACCAGCAAGGTTGCCAATACCTCGGCCACGGCTGCTTCGACGGGTGCAGATTTGAACGGCAAGGCCGCGCAAAACGCCGCGCATACCCTGCGCCAGCGCCTGGCTGAATTTGCAGTAAAGACTTATGGTGGCGAACTGGCAGACATACGCTTTGCGGCGGGCCTGGTCAGTGTCAATGGCCTGGATATCCCGTTTGAAGCCTTGGTGCAAAAAGCTTATCTGGCGCGGGTGCAATTATGGTCTGACGGTTTTTATGCGACACCGGGTTTGCACTGGGACCCCAAGACCATGAGTGGTAATCCTTTCTCTTACTATGCCTACGGTGCCTCAGTGTCTGAAGTCATTGTCGATACCCTGACCGGTGAATGGAAACTCCTGCGTGCCGATGCGCTCTACGATGCTGGCAATTCACTGAACCCCGCCATCGATATCGGCCAGGTAGAAGGCGCCTTCATACAAGGAATGGGCTGGCTGACGACAGAAGAATTATGGTGGAACAAGGGCGGCAAGCTGATGACGCATGCGCCTTCGACTTACAAGATACCAGCGATTTCTGATTGCCCTGAAGACTTCCGCGTCAGCCTGTTCAAGAACCGCAATGTGCAAGACAGCATACACAGATCCAAGGCCGTCGGTGAGCCACCGCTGTTGTTGCCGTTTTCTGTTTTCTTTGCGATACGTGATGCGATTGCCAGCGTGGCAGATTATCGCTATAACCCGCCACTGAATGCACCGGCAACCAGTGAAGCGATTTTGTCGGCCATCAATGGCGTAGAAGCCATGGCTGCTGCCAGCTAAGATAAAGTCAGACATAAAGTGAGACAAGCGAGTTCATCATGAAGCTTTGGTTAAATGCAATTGCCACACAATCCGCCCCAAAGATACTGGTGACGGTTGCCACGGTATTGGGTTCCGGCCCGCGTGAGCCGGGTGCCAAGATGCTGGTCACCGCAGATGAATTATTCGATACCATAGGTGGTGGACATCTGGAAATGAAGGCAACAGAAATTGCCCGCAGCATGCTGGCCATGCCCGAAAGCCAACTTGCCGCCCAGCGCCGCTTTGAACGTTTCCCGCTAGGCCCCAGCCTGGGCCAATGCTGCGGCGGTGTCGTACACCTGGCCTTTGAACGCGTGCAGGCTGATAGTCTGGCTTACTTGAATTGCCTGAACCAGCGCTGGCGTCTGGGGCAGGATAGCTGGCGTTTGCTGGCGCTGGACAGTGCGCAAGAACCAAGCCTGTGCGATGCCAATGGCACCCACCTGACAGGCCCGGCCTGGCCTGCGGGTTTGCCGGTGCAAATCGATACCAGCAATCCCTGCCACGTCTTGACTGATGCAGCAGGCCAGCGCTGGCTGCTCGATTCCTGCCTCGCTTACCGCGCCCACCTGATGTTGTTTGGTGCCGGTCATGTTGGTGCCGCCATAGTGCGTGCCATGGCTGACCTGCCTTGCCGTATCACCTGGGTCGATGAACGCGAAGACATGTTTTCTACCAGGCTGGCAGCCAATGTCACGGTAGAAGCGACGGATACACCAGAAGCCCTGATTGTCAAAGCCGCTCCGGGCACATCCTTCCTGGTGCTCACACATAGCCATGCACTGGACGAGAAACTGTCTGAACATATCCTGCGCCTGCCGGATGTAGGCTGGTTTGGCCTCATAGGCTCGCAAACCAAGCGCGTACAGTTTGAGCGCCGCCTGCGTGAACGTGGTATACCGGCTACCCGCCTCAATGACATGGTCTGCCCCATAGGTTTGCCCGGCATACACGGCAAGCAACCGGCAGTGATCGCCGCCTCCGTCGTCGCCCAGCTCTTGCAGGTCTGGGAAGAGCATGAAATCCACCAGCAAAAAGAACTCAGCCGCGTGCTTGCGCGCATAGGTGCGGAAGCGAGCCAGCATGTTTCTGCTGCCGCACAGACAGAAAAAATGGTCGCAGATGAACGACACTTGCTGGCTAAGCGTTAAACTCTCGCTGTTAGCGCTTAGCACCCACCAGAACAATGCGAATGTGATGCCAGACCGGCAGACTTGATGAACAAGTCGTGGTCTGGCTTGATTGCGCCTGCAAGACAGAATTCAGAAAGACCATGATGAGCAATATTTCAAATAAAAACACGCTGCAAGCTTACCGCGCCAGTGTGCTGCATTTCCAGCAAGACCCTGCCTTTCATGAGCAGGCTTATGCCTGGCATGAAGATGGCCTGTTGATCGTCGAAGACGGCAAGATCGTCGCCGCCGGCGAGTATGTGCAATTGCATGCCAGCCTGCCTGAAGGGACAGAGGTCATCGATTACCGTGGCAAACTCATTGTGCCGGGTTTTATCGATACCCACATCCATTACCCCCAGACTGACATGATCGCCTCGCCAGCGCCCGGTTTGCTGCCCTGGCTGGAGACTTATACCTTCCCGACTGAACGTCAGTTTGCAGACATCAATCACAGCGCCCAGGTCGCGCATTTTTTCATTGATGAGTTGCTGCGCTCAGGCACCACGACAGCCATGGTGTATTGCACCGTCCATCCAGAATCCGTCGAAGCCTTTTTTGCCGAGAGTGAAGCACGCAATCTACGCATGGTGGCAGGCAAGGTCCTGATGGACAGAAATTGCCCTGAATTCCTGCGCGACACTGCCGAGGGTGGCATACGCGACAGCGAAACCCTGATCAAGAAATGGCATAAGCGTGGCCGCCAGTTGTATGCGATCACCCCACGCTTTGCACCTACCTCCAGCGATGCGCAAATGCAGCTCGCTGGCGAACTGGCGCAGGCTTATCCCGATACCTTTTTGCAGACCCATGTTGCAGAAAATACCGATGAAGTGGCCTGGGTCAAAGCACTGTATCCAAAAGCCCGCAGCTATCTCGATGTGTATGACCAGTACGGCATGCTGCGCCCGCGTGCCATGTACGGCCATTGCATCTGGCTCGACGATGCCGACCGTGCGCGCATGGCAGAGACGCAATCAGCGGTGGCGATGTGCCCCACTTCCAATCTCTTCCTTGGCAGTGGCCTGTTCAATTTTGAACGCGCCGATGCCCAGCAAGTCAGCCTGTCACTGGCCACCGATGTCGGTGGTGGCACTTCATTCTCCATGTTGCGCACCATGAATGAAGCCTACAAAATGGCACGTCTGGGAGGTACTTACCTGCCTGCGCTGCGCATGTTTTACCTGGCAACCCTGGGCGGTGCACGCAGCATGCAACTCGAAGGCACGATAGGTAATTTCGTCAAGGATGCAGAAGCCGATTTCATCGTGCTTGACCCGCAGGCCACACCTTTGCTGGCACGCCGTACCGGGCATACCGAGAGTCTCGATGAATTGCTGTTTGCCTTGGGAATGCTGGGCGATGACCGCACAGTAGCTGCCACTTATGCAGCAGGCAAACTGGTACATCAGCGACAGTTGTGAAAATCTTGTCTGACTGATTTATGATGGTGGGCATTGTTCATTAACTGTTCAACACCTTTTAAGGAAAAACCATGCCCACCATCAATGTACAAATGTTTGAAGGCCGTACGCTGGAGCAAAAGCGTGCTTTTGTCAAAGCTGTTACCGAAGCCAGTGCCCAGACCCTGGGTTGCTCCCTCGATGCTGTTGATATCATCATCCAGGAAATCAAGCGCGAAGACTGGGCGTCTGGCGGGATTTTGTGGTCGGACAAGAAATAGAATCTGAATAAATTCAAGTCAAGAAGTCTTGGTAGGGTGCGCCATGCGCACCATTTTTTGACGCAGGCATAAGCTTCTTTGAATGAAGCCATACTTCTCCTGAGATTTTTGACGACAAGGGCGGTGCGCACGGCGCACCCTACTTGCGCCTCTTGCACACGCACTTTTCCATACAGCTTCTCATTCCACTTTCAACTTGCCCTTGATAATCGCCTGACTGGCTTCACGCAGTTTTTGCAGCACAGGCCGCTGGCGCAGGATATCGCAATCAGAATATGCGGCATCGGTGCTGATACCGGTCAGTGATACTGCGCCTTCCTTCAAACCATATTCTATTCTGGTTGCAGTTGATCCACCCAGGATGGCAGCGACCGCCAGGCTGATGGCCGTATCACCATGTACCTGCGTATTGTCGATAACCTTGCCTGCAGTTTTGGTGCACTGGTTGACATAGCTGCCTATCGCCCGTGCCTTGCCATTACCAGCAAGCGCCTTGAATACGCCATTATTGCTGCTGCCAGCCGCCGCATAAATGATATCCACACCGTCAGCCAGCATGCTCTTCGCCAGCGCCTCGGCACGCGCTGTGTCATTGAAGGGCTGGCCGCCTTCTATCCAGACGATATGGTTCAGGTCAGCATCCGGCCTGACGGACTTCGCACCGGCGATAAAGGCATCCACAGGTTTCTGCTTCAGCGGCGTCTTCACTGCACCTATGACACCTATCTTGCCACTGGCTGATACCAGCGCCGCCTCCATGCCCGCCAGATAGCTGGCTTCACTTTCGCGAAAGCTGATGCAGAGCAGATTCGGTGGTGGATTAGCAATGCACTGTTCCAGCATGACGAAGCGAACGTTAGGTGCAGTGCGTGGCACGGTATCGAGCAGTTCCCTGAATTCATAGCCTATCATGACAATGATATTCGCTCCCAGCCTGGTGGCATTTTCCAACTGCTTTTGCCTGCCTGCACGGTCAGCCTGGCTGGCCAGGGTAGTGGCTTGCATCTGGTACATCTGCGCTTCCTGTTTGATGCCATCACTGCCTTGCTGCAGGTAGGGGTCATCGTTGTCGGGAACCGGGCGTACGTAGAAAATCTTTTGTGCTTCTGCGGCTTGGGCTGCGCTGTTTGTCATGCTGATCATGAGGCTCATGATCAGTAGCACTGCCCTGATGATTGTGGTGTTGCGGATGCGGGTTTGCATGGTCGTCCGCCAGGTATTTTTCTGCTGGCTTCGGGGTCAGCATGAGGTTTTATCTTGGAGGAAAATTTTGCTTATTCAGAGTATTGAGGACAATATTGGATATGGGTTTGGGGGAATAGTGAGGGAGGGTGCTTGTGCTAGGTGTGATATCTATGTACTCAACTGATTACTGCGCTAGAATTTATGGAACTCCAAGCACGCTGGTGATTAATTTAAACTGAATTGAAGAATTTTCTATGTATACTTTTGAATTTGTGACTGACACTGCGACTATGTGTGTTTTTGACTTGGCGTGTTTGAAACATCGTCTTGAAGAAGATGCGGATTGGTGGAGTATTCCAAGTGCTGAAATTCAGGAAGTGAATAACGGTAATGTGGCTTTTTTGAATTTAGAAAGTGATGGTAAATACTCTGTCTCTATCGTCGATACTATAGACGAGCCGGATATGAGCGTAAATTTGAAGTTTAATTCTGGACGAGTGTTTTTTGGTTCTGCTGAAGAAGTGAGCAGTGATGGATTAGAGCCTGAAGCCTTAAGAGGTGGAATATTCCTTGAGTTTCCTGTTGGACTTTATGCTTTGCATATTAAGAAAACTGGGTTTTCAATATCACTTGCGATAGAGATTTCTGACATCAGTACCAACTCATTTTTCAGTGTCGTGCGAATTTGAAATACTATTCATTTAGCACAGGGGGAGTCGCCACTACGTGCGTTGATATAAAAAAGTGTGGGAACGAATAGTGAAAAAACTAAAGGACCGGGTACTAGGTGACCTCAATTATGATTATGGTTGGACTCGACCATATCGTTGTATTTTTTTGGGTAAAGCAATAAGCGTCAACCTTGCTATACCTTGTGATGAGGACGATGAAATTGAATCTAGTCAGCGAGAGGCCTTTCAGCGGTTTGACGAAAAAGCAGACTTATTTCTTGCACAAGCTGAAGAGGCTATATTTGATTACTACCAAGATAATTGCCAGGAATATAGAGAAAGATTTGGCATCGAATTTGCTGATGAACTGGCTCCAATTATTCACAGTCCATCACAACTAGGCACTATCGTCTTACTAACTGAAATTATTATTCAACACTCGTTTGGCGCAAATGAAAGAATAGTTGGCTTGCTTTATGATTGCTCATGGGAGCCGTCGCTGGGGCTGGCAGTAAAATTTGTTGATGAATGTTTGGATGAAGTAGGAGTTCAGGATATAGTTCTTTGATGTTATCTATGGTTTTTAGGAATGTTTGATTACACAGACGATGATTAGTGCAGGCGAAAATCATGTGCATGTCCATGATCGCATGAAAAGACACATAGCTAATCACCCCTGTGCGCTAATTGTAGTGGTCAAGTATTTAGTAGAAAATTTGGTATTTAAGGAGATATCTTGAACTCAATTCTGGAAAGTCAGGCAAAAATAGATTTTGATATAGCCAATGCTTTGATCATGGCTACACCAGAGTCATGGACTTCTGCGGAAATGGAAGTTGAAAGAGATGAAAGTAATGGTACTGAAAAAATCTCAGTTCTTATTTTTAATAAGGAGGGGCGTAAAGAGATTGTTCAAGGTACTGACGATATCTACGATGGTCTCTATAAGCTGTCAGGGCTATTAAAGGACAGTGATGCGGAAATATGGGTGCGGGCCTTTTACTCGATTGCAATGGACGATAATGAACATTGGAAATATAAAGTTAAATTTGAATATTAAATTGTCGGCGCGCGCTCTAAATTAGATATGGAAGCAAAGCTAGGATAAGAACTGCAATAGGGATACTGGCTAGAATTTATTCTTTACCCATTAATTCTTTTTGAGATTAATTAGTCTCACAGTTGCGTGATCATTTCTCGAATGAACGTTTGAAAGTTTGGAGCAACGACGCTGACTTGCAAGTCTAAGGGTGTGACTTCAACGACACGCCAGGCTTCGTCGGTTTTGAAGCCAGCATTGAAGCCTTGAAAATCGTCGCCAAAAAAAAGAATATTTTCAACTTGTTGACGATCATCACCGTAGATAAAATCCGGATCAATCAAACCGGAATACAAGCTGTATTGACTATCTCCAATTGTCCCGGCACCAATTGAAGTCAAGAATTCTACATAGTCGGATGGCAATTCGCCATGAGTACGCTGATTTTCTTGAATCCTAACTGGGTCAACTGGCTTCAACTTTCCTAACAATGCGCCAACATTTAGCAAGTGCGATAAATCAGAATATTGACTCATTTTTCTTTCACTTATCAAATGGTTTACGCAGCAGAGTAACAACGGTTCAAGGCTGACTCTTCATATGATCTAGTTTGCGGGCGATTACGCAAAGCTAATCGCCCCTACTATCATGTACCAGTTAGAAAATTTTTTCGCCTTGCTTTACTCCGCCTGATAAACCCATTTCCCACCCTTGATCTGCACCATGACACGCGCCCTTTGATCGAGGCCGAGGTGATCAGATTTGCTCATGTTGACAACACCGTTGGTAGTCGCCAGACCCTGCGTCGCTTCCAGGGCATCGCGCAAGGCTGCGCGGAATTCTGGTGTGCCGGGCGCGGCTTTTTTCAAGGCGACGGGGATGGCTTGTTGCAGCAGCAGGCCAGCGTCCCATGCATAGGAGGCGAATGCGGCCAGGCTGCCTGCGCCGTAAGTGGTTTCAAATTTAGTGGAAAAATCCAGGGCAGCTTTTTTGACAGGGTTGTTGTCGGCCAGTTGTCTGGCGACCATGACCGGGCCGGTGGGCAGGAAAGTGCCATCGCAGTCTTTGCCGCAGACGCGCAGGAAGTCGCTGTTGGCGACGCCGTGGTTGTGGTAGATGCGGCCTTTGTAGCCGCGTTCTGCCAGGGTTTTTGGAGGCAGGGCAGCGGGTGTGCCTGAAGCGCCGACGACGATGGCGTCGGGGTTGCCAGACATCAGTTTCAAGACCTGGCCGACCACGCTGTTGTCATTGCGGCTGAAGCGTTCTGTCGCCACGACCTTGATCTTTTTGAGCTCGGCATACTTCGTCACTTCGACCAAAAAGGCTTCACCAAGGGCGTCCGAAAAACCGATGAAGCCCATGGTCTTGACACCTTTTTTGCTCATGTCTTCGGCAATTGCAATCGCCATCATGGTGTCGGTCTGTGGCGTCTTGAACATCCAGGCTTTATTCGCATCCATGGGTTCTATGATGCGGTTGCTGGATGCGAGGCTGATGGCCGGAGTCTTGCCTTCACCGATGACGCCGAGCATAGCGAGGGAGTTGGGCGTAGTGGTCGAGCCTATGATGGCATCGACTTTTTCTTCCGATATGAGCTTGCGGGTATTGGTCACGGTTTGCGTCGTGTCGGAGGCATCATCTAGGATGATGTAGTCCACTTTTTTACCTGCGATTTCTTTAGGCAGCATGGCAATCGCATTTTTCTCGGGGATGCCCAGCGAAGCTGCCGGGCCAGTAGATGAAATGGTCACGCCTATCTTGATCTGTGCCTGCGCATTGATACTGGCACAGAGCATGATTGCCGCAGCTGCGAGCAGGCTTTTTTTGATGTGGGTATTTGTCTTCATTTTGTCTCCGTATTTTTGTTGTGAGTCGTTTTATAGTTTGCAGGGTACTGATAAAAAACCGCGGAAGCGTGCGCGCCCACCCCTGACGGGTGCTGCGCTTAATTCATAATTCGGGAAGCGGGCCAGCAGACGAGAAATTGCTACCCTGCCTTCCAGCCGCGCCAAAAACATGCCTGCGCACTGGTGTATGCCGGAGCCGAAAGCCAGATGGCGGTTTGGGCTACGGCTGATGTTCAGTTTGTCTGGGTCAGGAAATTGCAAGGGGTCACGATTGGCCGCGCCTATGCACAGGCTGATGCGGCTGCCAGCGGCGATAGCGACATCGCCGATCTGCGTATCCACCGTTGTCATGCGGTTGCCCAACTGGTTGGAGCTTTCAAAGCGCAGGAATTCTTCTATGGCAGTGTTGATCATTTCTGGCTGGGCGATCAGGCGGGTTTTTTGTTCTGGCCAATCCTGCAGGGCGACCAGGCCATTGCCTATCAGGTTGGTGGTGGTTTCATGCCCGGCATTGAGCAGGAAAACACAGTTTTGCAAGAGTTCAGTTTCAGTCAGTTTTTCACCATTGGCTTCGCCTTCTATCAGGCGCGTCAGCATATCGGTTTTGGGGTCACCGGGATGCAAGCGGCGTTGTGCCACCAGTTGTTTCAGGTAATCCAGAAATTCGGCGACACATTGATTGGCATAGGCAAAAAATTCTGGCGTGATGGCGGGTTCCAGCGCACCGAGGATGGCGAGTGACCATTCCCGCAGCGGCTCGCGTTCATCATGCGGCACGGCCAGCAGATTACCAATGATTTCTACCGGTATGGCCGAGGCGAAATCGCTGATGAGATCGACATCATTTTTACTTGCCATCTGATCCAGCAAATCCTCCACCAGTTTAATGAGGCCAGGTTCGGTATCGGCCATGGCTGCAGGTGTCAGGCCATCCATGATGAGGCGGCGCACTCTTGTGTGCAGCGGCGGGTCATTGAAGACCAGGCTATTGGTGTGGTGCTCATACAGCAGCGAATCACCATAGCGGGGTTTGAACTCCTGCTTTTTGTCCGAGCTGAAGGTTTTTGCATCCTTATACACATGCACCAGGTCGGCATAACGCGTCAGCAGGTAAGAGCCATCCGGCATCTTGCGCACGGGTGTCTGCTCGCGCAGGGCGTGGTAGTAAGGGTAGGGGTTCTGGTAAAAGTCTGCGGGCAGGTGGCGCAGGTCAAAATCATCACTGATGAGCGGCACTGATGTGACGATATTCTGATACTGAGAAGACATAAAAATCCCGGCAAAGGACAGAGTTTGCACTGTGTCCGATTTGCCGGGTACTGTCAATCAGGCAGACGACAATTCAGATCATGGCAGGGGTGCGTAATTCAGTGGCGTCCAGGCATAGCCCTTGCCTTCTTTGCGCACATAACCGAGGGCAGGGAAGGCCAGGTGGGCGGCACCTACCAGATAGCCTTGCTGCGCTGCATCAGCGTAGGCTTTTTGCCTTTGTGCATAGGCTGCCTTGCTGTCGCTATCAAATTGTATGGTGACCGTAGGGTCGTCAAACTGCACGGCAGCAACGTGCATCAGATCACCCCACAACATCAGGGTCTGGCCCTTGCTTTCGACTTTGTAAGTGCTGTGGCCAGGTGTATGGCCATGGGCTACTACCGCTTTGATACCGGGTACCAGTTCAGTATCACCTTCAAATGGTTTCAACTTGCCAGCCTGCACATAGGGTTTCAGGATGGCGATGGCTTTTTCAAAACTGCCTTTGGCGTCCGCTTTGGCCTTGTCCAGGTTGGCCTGGCTTAACCAGTAATCGGTGTCATGCTGGTCTATGCGTATGGTGGCGTTAGGGAATACTGCTTTATCGCCATCTACCAGGCCACCGATGTGGTCAGTATGCATGTGGGTGATGTAGATTTCATCAACCTGCTCAGGCAGGTAACCAGATGCTTTCAGGTTTGCCTGCAGCTTGCCAACTGTAGGGCCAAAAAATACACCTGCACCGCTATCGATCAGCACCAGCTTGCTACCGGTATTGATGAGGAAGGCATTGAACGAGGTGACGACCGGGCTTTGCTGATGGTATTTGGCGAGCGCCTTGCCGACTTTTTCTGGCGTGGTATTGGTCAGCAGTTTATCCACAGGCAGGGGTACGGTGCCATCAGACAAGGCAGTGACTTCAAAATCACCCAGCATGGTGCGGTAAAAGCCGGGGGCGCTGGTTTTTACCATAGGCGCGGCAGCGTGAGCGCTGATGGCAGGTATACCAAACACGGCGATGCCAGCGAGTATGGAAGAACTGAACAGGCCGGAGCGGAGCAAACTTTTCAATTGCATGGTTTTTCCTTGGAGGATGGCAGGGGCGCAGCAGGCTGCTTGCTTTTACAAGGCAGCAAGCTGTGGCGGGCAAAAATTGCAAATGCGACAGCCATTATGCCGAATTTCTGCCAACTTCGTTGGAGAGCAAAACAGAAGGGCGAAGTGTTAGTCGTTAGCTATTTAGCTGTTAGCAGCTAACTGATCAGGGATGCAGTCAGTGCATCAACTTCTTCTGCCGATTCTGACAGGATGGAAGTCAGAGTACCTTCACCCACCGCAAAATCAATTTCCGAGGCTGACTGGCGTATGCTCTCAGGCGAGCGCGGGTCCAGCGGCGATGGTACTGCGGCCAGCTCATTGGCCAGCAACAGGGTGTCGCCCAGGGTTTCTGGTGGCATGACGCGCATGCCATACCACAGGGCTTCTACTGCCGAGACCACGCGTTTGGGTACCAGCAATTTATTCAGCACAGCGCGGCCTATGAAGGTTTCATCGGTTTCTGCCAGCGCATCTGGTGGGGGCGGGCTGGGATCGATTTCCAGCAAGGCCGGGAATTCCTGGGCGCGTGACAGCAAGTAAAACCCGCCGACTTCATGCACGATACCGGCGAACAGCGCTGTCTCGGCATCCACCTTGCTGACCTTGCGCGCAATCAGATGGGCCAGTGCCGCTACATAGGCAGAATGACGCCACAAGGCTTCCATCTTGGCACGTATGGCTGGGTCAGAAACGGCAGCGCTGAGCTGGCGCATGACGACAGCGGCGGTGACCGAGCGCAGGGTATTGAAACCGAGGATAGTAATGGCAGTGCGGATATTGGTGACACCACCGCCAAAGCGGTTATAGGCAACAGAATTGGCAATGGCAACCACGCGGGCTGACATCAGGGGTTCAGTCATGACCAGTTTTGCGGCTGTTTCTATACCGCAATCAGGGTCGTCCAGAGCCTGTTGTATCTTGAGTGAGGCGTTGACATTGGTCGGAAAGACCAGGTCACCCTTGCTGGCTTGTTCAACGATGCTCTTTAATGCTGCCGACTTGTTCATAATGTGTTTGTTGGAGCAGACCTCGGGCAGGGCGTCTGCTCCCTCACGTTCTGCTAATTTTTATTGAAACCCAGTGCCCTCACTAGTTTACCAGCAGTTGCCTTGATTAAGGAGGGTTCGTCTTCAGTATAGTCGTTACGCACGGGAGTAGCTTGCACTTGCTGTACCCTGCGTACGGTATTGCTGGATTTATCGAGTTTGAAGGCAGACACTGCCCTGGCAAGAATATTGGCCTGTTCTTCCATGCTCTCTGCGGCTGCGGCTGCCTGTTCTACCAATGCCGCATTTTGCTGCGTCATTTCATCCATCTGGTTGATGGCGCGGTTGACTTCTTCTATGCCTGAACTTTGTTCCTGTCCGGCTGCTGTGATCTCGGACATGATCTCGGCCACATGTTTGACCGAGCTGACAATTTCATTCATGGTCTTGCCCGCTGCATCCACGAGCTTGCCGCCTGCATCAACTTTTTCTACCGAGTCACCTATCAGGGTCTTGATCTCTTTGGCGGCACTGGCGCTGCGCTGTGCGAGATTGCGTACTTCCGAGGCCACTACCGCAAAGCCGCGGCCCTGCTCACCGGCGCGGGCAGCTTCTACCGCTGCATTCAGGGCCAGGATATTAGTCTGAAAGGCAATGCCGTCGATGACGCTGATGATATCGACAATCTTGCGTGAGCTTTCCTTGATGGAGTTCATGGTGTGCACCACCTTGCCGACTTCTTCACCACCCTTGATGGCAAAGTTCGATGCCGAGGTGACCAGGCCATTCGCCTGTCTGGCATTGTCGGCATTGTGCCTGACAGTAGCCGTGATTTCTTCCATCGAGCTGGCGGTTTCTTCGAGAGCCCCGGCCTGGGTTTCTGTGCGCGAAGACAGGTCGGAATTACCGCTAGAGATTTCTACGGCTGCAATCGCAATCGCATCAGTACCTTGCCTGACTTCGCTGACGATGTTGTGCAGGTTATCACTCATTTCTTTCAGGGCATTCAGCAACTCGCTGATCTCGTCCGTACCATCTGCCGCTTCACGGAAAGTCAGCTCGCCGGCAGCAACACGCTTGGCGATGGAAACTGCATCGCGCAAGGGCGTGGTGATGCTGCGCGTCATGAAGATGGAAAAGCCTGCACCAAATAACAGGATCACCGCACCAATGGCGAACAGGGTGAAGGTCAGTTGTTTGCCCTTGCTCTCTGCCGTGGCAGACAGTTCAGAGGCCGCCTTGTTCTGGATTTCTACCAGCTTGTTGATTTCCAAAATGGCTTTTTGTTGCAATGGATCAACTTGGGTGGCGATCAGTTTGACGGCATCTTCACCGTTGAAGGCCAGCAACATCTTCATCGCTTCCTTAATAGGAAAATCGATTTGCTTGTCGAGCTCAGAAACTGCATCAATGATTTTTTTCTCTTCGGCACTCAGGCCCAGGGCGACGAGTTTGCCCCTGGCTTCAGCAAAGCGGGCTTGCTGTTTTTTGGAGATGACGTTTTGTTTGTCACTTTCGCCGAGGTCGGTTTGCAAGCCTATGTTGCGTATTGCGATACCGCCTTCCAGCATGCTGCTTTTCATGGTCGCAGCAAGTTCGCTTTTACTGTGAGAGAGTTCGAGGCCTGCAACCATTTCCTTGCGGTTATTGGCACTGAAAATGCCATCGATGATAAGGATGAGTACCAGGCTAGCCAGTATCACACCAAAGCCCACAGCAAGTCGGGTACCTATGCGCAAGTGACGCAAATTCATAGTGAATCTCCCACAAAGAAGTTCAGTTACTACGAGGTCGTGCCTATATAAAATCTTTGCCTGGTATTGCGCTTACTTTGATGATCAGGCTGAATGACAACATGCAAGCTGCATGCCAGCGACAGACTTGATTTCATCATGCCACGTATGGCTTTTGTCACTCCAGGCAATCATGTGAATGAAGTACAAGATTTCAGATCAGCCCCTTAGAAAAAATATTTTTCATAAAACAACATATCAGAATCCGGGGAAGAGAAAATCTGGTATCTCTTACCGGTCTTGGAATAAGCTACGGTGCAGTCTGCCTTGCCGGTACGATGTACCTTTACATCCATACTATGCCAAAATTGCTTTGGCGCAAAGCATGCATGGCACAAGATTTTGTTAAATTCTATTGATTGAGGGCAAGCCCGATGCACTTACTTTTTGGCGTTGTTGTACTTGTGCTGGTTGCCAGTCTGATGTTTGTCTGGATACGCTGGCGCCGGGCAGCGCAGGCCGACTATATACGCAGCTACATGTTTCCACCCGGACTGTTGGAAAGACTACACAAACAACGTCCCGATCTGAACGTCAAAGACCAGCAACTGGTCGCGCGCGCCTTAAGACAGTTCTTTCTGGTGTATCTGAAATCTGGTTTCAAGCATATTTCCATGCCATCACAAGTGGTCGATGATCTCTGGCATGAATTTATACTTTATACAAAAAACTACGAGCAATTCTGTAAAAAAGCTTTTGGCCGCTACATGCATCACACCCCGGCTGCAGTTCTGGGTGCCAACCGGCGTGGCAACGAGGGTTTGCGCCGCACCTGGTGGTTTGCCTGCCTCGAAGAAAATATCAACCCGCGCCGGGCGACACGTTTGCCACTACTGTTTGCACTCGATGCCAAGTGGAATATCGCCGATGGTTTCCGTTACGCGCCCGATTGCAGCGCACTGCGCAAGAATGGGGATGGCACGGTGTATTGCGGCGGTGACTTTTATGCAGGTAGCGATGGTGGCAGTAGCAATGACCCAGGCTATGATTTTGGTGATTCCAGCCACCAAAGTAGCCACAGCAGCCATGCCGACAGTGGTGGTGGCGATAGCGGCGGTGACAGTTCGGGCTGTAGCGGAGGTTGCGGCGGCGGTTGTGGTGGGGGAGGCGATTAGCGTTTGTGTTTTGCTATTTAAGCATTGCCGGGTCTGAGCGCGGCATTGCTGCTTTCCAGCCTGTCCATCAGGATTTTCTTTTCACCGGCATGGAAGTTCAGGAATTCCAGGCCTATGCGGAATGAGAATTGCGACAGTATGATATACACCATCTTGCTCTCGACTTCTATTTTTTGCGCCTGCATACCTACGTTCAGCGGTGGCAGCGTCATGACCAGTTTGACCTTGCCGCTAAAGAAGACATTGTAGTCACAGAACATGCTGAGGCCATTTTCGGAAATATCATTGACCTTGCCGTAATAACTCAGTTTTTCCCCAGCCTGTTCATGCGTCAGCGTCACTTGCCATTTGACCAGATAGCGCGTGTGCGAACGTAGTAGTTGCGTTCTGACGACATTGAATTTGGCGAGCGTATCCGAGATAGCCGGGTTTTCGGACGGGGGAGTATCCTGCACCAGGATGGCCTCAGCCAAATCCGGAGCGGTCAGAGGTGGGGGTAGGGGTGGCGTCAAGAGGCCTGCGTCAGGGGCCACATCCTTCAAAGAAGCGGGCGCTTCTGGCGCTGTTGTTTCAGCGCCATACGAGACTTTTCTTTTTCCGGGTAGCTTGTGCATGCAAAGATTATATCCAGAAAAGTCTCAGAAATAATTTCCACATGGAAATTAAGCTAAATTTCCTTGGCTTTTTTGTATGAAATTTGTAGCCTGACTCTCAGGTACTAGTTGCGAGGCGTCTTGCTGGTCTGAATTGCTCACGATAACTGGCAGGTGACAGGCCAGAATGTTTTTTAAACAGCCTGCGGAATGAGCTGGGGTCGCTATAACCTGTGCGTTCTGCCACTTGTTCCAGTGTCAGCGTGGTGGTTTCCAGCAGACGCTTGGCGATATCCATTTTGACTTGCTGGGCATAACTGGCTGGTGTTGTGTCGAGAGTCTGGTGAAAGTGGCGTATTACAGTGCGTTCACTGACTGCCAGATGCCTGGCCAGTGCAGGCAGGCGAAAAGGCAGGTGATGATGCAGGCTCAGCCATTTTTGCGCACGTTGCACCAGGATGTTTTCATGCTGGTGGGTATCTTGCTGGGTCAGGCTCAGCATTTGCATGTATGGCATTTGCGAAGTACGGTTGGCATCGATAAGCAAAGTCTTGGCGACGCCGCTGGCAATATCCTGGCCACCAAAGCGTTCGACCAGATGATAGGCAAGATTCAAAAAGCTGGTGGCGGCACCGCTGGTCAGGATATTTTCATATTCATCCAGTACTTCTGACAAGCGCAGGCTGACTTCTGGGTAACGGGTCTTAAATGCTCTTTCCAGCCACCAGGTTGTTGTTGCATGGCCGCCATCCAGCAAACCAGCCTCTGCCAGCAAGAAGGTGGCGCTGCAATTGGCGGCCAGCACACAACCCTGGGCGTGTCTGGTTCGCAAGATGGGGAAAAGTTCACGCATCGCATGCATGCTGCTGGTCAGGCCGGTAACACCGTTTTCCATGTACAAACCGGGTAATAAGATGATGTCGGCCTTGCTGTCAGCACGTATGCAGGCATCCGCACCCAGACTGACCCTGGCAGGTGTCATGACAGGCTTGCCATCAATGGAATGGGTGCTCCAGGTGAACAGCGGATCTACATCATCGACGTTCTTCAGCGACCAGATGGCATTGGCGACCGCAAACACATCCAGCGGACCAGTGACCGCAGATGCCATGCATTGAGGGTAGAGCCAGACTTCGATATGTGCCATTTGTCGTAATCTGCATCAAAAGAGTCAATACTGACACTGTCAGCGCTTTCCTGCAATAACTAGAATGTAGCCTGGAAAGTAGTTTATATGAGCAAAGGAAAAATGATGTCCTCAGCAGATACTGCCGCTAACACACTAGCATCAGAAGAACAGGCACAACGCCTGAACCAGTTCGGTGCCCAATTTTTACCCGGTCACCTGGGTATCAATATCCTGACGGTGGAAAAAGGCAAGGTGACGGCAGAATTGCCAGTGCTGCCACATCTGCTGGCCCCTAACGGCTATTTGCATGCCGGCAGCGTGGTGACCCTGGCAGATACCGCCTGCGGTTATGGCTGTGTCGCCAGCCTGCCAGAAGGGGCACAGAGTTTTACGACAATTGAACTGAAATCCAATCACCTGGGCACCGCCCGCGCCGGCACCATCAGCGTGGTCGCCACTGCCGTGCATCTGGGCCGCACGACACAGGTCTGGGATGCCATAGTCAGTTATGAGGGCAAGACGATTGCCCTGTTCCGTTGTACCCAGATGATTTTATTCCCCCGGAAGGATGCATGATGAGTGATGTAAAGAATGACGCAAAGGGTGACGCAGCAGCGATTTTGAAACAATGGCAGGAACAGGAAGCTGCAGTTCGCGCGCGCATGGCAGAACCCGGCGTGCTGGGTCTGGATCAATTGAAAGCAGTCAGCGGTATTGATTTCTTGCGTGGCATCCTTGAAGGGAAATACCCGGTTGCCCACATAGGCAAGACCCTGGATTTCATCCCGGTAGAAGGCGAGGCCGGCCGCATCGTGTTCCAGGGTACGCCGGGTTTGCAGCATTACAACCCGCTGGGCAGTGTGCATGGTGGTTACTTCTGTACTTTGCTTGATTCTGCCGTTGGTTGCGCCGTGCAATCGATGTTGCCAGCTGGTGTGGGCTATACCACGCTGGAAATCAAGGTGAACCTGATCCGCGCGATGAATGCCAAGACCGGGCCTGTGCGGGCTGAGGGCAAGGTCATACAGGTGGGTAAGCAGGTTGGTACTGCTGAGGGGCGTATTGTGGATGCGGCGGGGAAGATTTATGCGCATGCAACGACGACATGTTTGATTTTTCCTTTGCCTTGAGAGAAGGTGGGGCTTCGTCGATGAACGGTAAAAAATAAGCCAAAGTGCAATCTTAAATTCGTCGCTCCAGCGCAGGCTGGAGCCTAGTGGCGTTTGTTGCATTGCCGTACTTTGATTAAAACGATTGCCCTCCGTGGACACAAGCCGGGTCTCGGCCCGGCGGCCGAAATTCTTTCTTTGCGTCGCCAAAGAAAGAATTCAAAGAAAGGCGACCCAGGCATAGCCGCCCCTACGGGGTGCCCATTTGTGCAGTACAAAAAATGGGAAATGCCCAAAACTCGCTGCGCTCAAACACGGGCATTTCTTAATCCATTTTCTGTACAGCACAAATGGCGGCTACACATGGGAACGGCGAAAAGTCAAAGGCAGACCCAACGTCAAAACCAACCCCCTCCACGACCGCAATTAAATTGCTTGAAGCTTAAGTCTTAGCTTTCGCCGCTTCCTTCTCCTGCAGTGTCCGCCACATCACTTTCCCAGTCCCTGATTTCGGCAAACTATCCACAAACTCGACAAATTTGGGCACCTTGTACGCGGCCATTTTTTCATGCGCCCAGGTCATGATGTCCTCTGCAGTCACGTCGCTGCCAGGTTTTTTAACAACCACGGCTTTGACGGTTTCACCGCGGTAGGCATCGTGGGCGGCGATGATGCAGCACTCCTGGATGGCGGGGTGCTGGTACATCATGGATTCGACTTCGGCGGGCCAGACTTTGAAGCCAGCTGCGTTGATCATGCGTTTCAGGCGGTCGGTGAAGAAGAAGAAGCCTTCAGGGTCCATATAGCCTAGGTCACCGGAGCGGAAGAATTTTTTGCCGTCGAGTTCGGCAAAGGCATCGGCGGTTTTTTGTGGGTCGTTCCAGTAACCCTGGAAGACTTGCGGGCCGTGTATCCAGATTTCGCCGGTTTCGCCCTGTTTTACTTCTTGCAGGGTGGTCGGGTCAACGATGCGTGAATCGACATTGAAATAGGGCACGCCCAGGCACTGCTGCTTCATGCGCTGTGCAGGATTGACATGGGAAGCGGCCATGGTTTCTGACAGGCCATAACCTTCCATGTATACCTGCCCGGACAAGTCCAGCAGCTTTTGGGCAATCGCGGCGGGCATGGCTGCGCCGCCACCAGATACCCGGGTCAGCCTGGAGATATCATATTCAGCCAGACGCGGGTTGGACAGGAAATCTATCATCATCGATGGCACCAGCGTCCAGTTACTGACGGCATAGCGGGTGATGAGCTGTCCGGCCGCATCCCTGTCCCAGCGTGGCAGGATGACCAGGGTGCCGCCACAGTAAATCATGCTGTTCATCACCGATTGCATGCCCGTCACATGGAAGAATGGCAGCACTGCCAAAGACACATGATTGGCAACTATATTGCCCGACCAGGTGGGGCTGGCCACCGTATTGAAAATGACTGAGCGATGGGTATGTATGCAGCCCTTGGGTTTGCCTGTCGTGCCTGAGGTATAAGGCATGCAGGCCAGGTCTTCCGGCCCCGCCTGATGGACTTGCGCCTGATGTCCTGCTGTCAGCGCAGCTTGCCAGCTACTGACGCCAGCCTGTACGGGCACCTGGCGCTCTGCCTTCACAAAATCAGGGATGGTCAGGTTGGTTGCTGCAGTCAAATGATCAGAGTAAGTAGCCACTATCGCATTTTGCAAGATACCCTGGCCTACTAATGGTTGCAAGCGCGAGAAAATTTCTTGCGAGACCAGGGCGGTTCTGGCACAGCTGTCATCAATGTAATGCGCGAGTTCATCTGTCATCAGCATGGGATTGACTGGTACCACCATGGCGTCTGCGCGCAGGATGGCATAAAAACCTATGACAAATTGCGGGCTGTTTTGCATGTTCAGCAAGACCCGGTCGCCTTTTTGCACGCCGCATACTTCTTGCAGATAGCCCGCCAGGGCCAGCACTTCTTCATGCAATTGGCGGTAAGTGATGACGGTGTCATAAAAGATGATCGCCGCCTTGTCCGGGTAACGCAGTGCGGACACCTGCAGATTTGTATACACGCTGGCTTCCGGCGCGATCAGGTGATGCGGCAAGCCTTGCGGCCAGTGGGCGTAGTGCAGGGTATTCATCGTCAGTCTCCAGTCTGTTTGGAATTTTTTTGATTAGAGTGCCATACCTAATTATTTTTTGCACGATCGTTCGCAAAATATTGATGTTTTCCAAAAACTTGAAACATTTTGTCAACATTTAGCTGAAAGGTATTGCAAACGCTGGCATGAAGCTACAATGTTAAGCATTCCCCTATTCAGCAAGACATCGGAGTCAGCGTGGTTCAGCAAATCAAAACAGCCCTAATCGTTTTTTCCAGCCTGGCTATGGTGGCCTGTGGTGGAGGCAGTGGCGGTAGTGGTGGTAGTGGTGGTACGGCGGGTACAGGCACTCCCACGGCCAATCCCATGGCAATTGCCGTCCCTGATGCTCTGTCCGTGACTAGCGGCGCGCCTCTGAGCCTCAACGGCCAGGCCAGCAGTACCGCCGGCATCATCACGAATATGTATTGGCAGGTAGAAAACCTGACCTTGTCGGCCAACCCGCTGGCAGCGGTGACAAATGCTGACTGCAAGACCATCAGCAAGAGCAGCACAGGGGCAGATGCGAGTTGCGTGCTGCAAGTGACACCACCTACCTTATTGACGGCGGACTACACCTATAAATTCACGCTCAATGCGGTCGATGTCAAAGGCAATACCATCAAGGCATCCACAACTTTGCTGGTCAAGCAGGAAGCCTCTGCTACCGCCAGCCCAACTGCCAAAGTCAGCGGGACGACTAACGCAGCCTCGGGTGACAAGGTCAGCTTGAGTTGCGCCGGTAGTGGCGGCACACCAGCGGCAATAGGCGAGCCTTACTCTTATCAATGGGTAGTCAGCGATGCTGCCGGTACTACCATCACCCTGGCACCGACAGATGCTGCCGCGACCAGCTTTACCGCGCCAGTAGTGAAAGAATCCACGGCCTTGAAAATTCAGTGTCGTGTGACTGATGACAAGCAAAAAGTCGGTACCGCAACCCAGACTGTGACAGTGACGCCTATCGTCAAACCTACCGTTGTGCCTATCTCTTACAGCGGTGGTGTGGTGGCGGCGGGTTCCACTATCACGCTTGATGGCAGCAAGTCAGTCAAATACGATGCAAATGGCAAGGTCGACAGCAGCACGCCTATCTATTATTACTGGAAGCAAAAATCCGGTCCTTCGGTAGAAATCTTCAACGCCTTCAGCAGTGTCGCCAGCGCGGCTTTGCCCAAGTTTGTTGATACCCGCACGCCTTTTGTATTTACCCTCAATGCGTCCAATTCTGTCATCCAGCCCGGTGGTTTTTCGCTGGACCCGCTGGTACAACTGGATGTGGTGTTTTATGTCGATCCGCTGCCACCTATCTCGCTGGTGTCGTATACACCGGTGCAGTTAGTGCTGACCAATAGTGCCGTGACCCTGAAAGTCGATGCACCGTCGAACACCAGCAATATCATCTATTACAGCTGGACGCAGATTGCCGGACCTACTGTTGCAATCGCCGGTGCAGGTACCAGCAATGCCGGGTTCATTGCGCCTGCCACTCCGGGCACACTGATTTTCCGCGCTACTGGCAGCTACCAGCCAATTACGGTGGCCAATCCAGGTACTGCTTCGATTGATGTCATTGTTACGGTACAGGCACCAGCGGTAGCAAAGTAATATCTTGAAATAGTCGCTTAAAGTAAAGCAGCCAGCCAGTAAAAAAGCCCCGTCATCTTGCGATGCGGGGCTTTTTGCTGGATGCAAAGATTTATTCGCGTTCTATGATTTTGCGTCTGCCCAGATTGCGCTGACGCGTCAGGGTCTTGGTTGCTACAAAAATCTCTCGCATGAAATAAATGAAGCTGCCTATCAGGGAAAACACCCCGCCTACAAACAGCGTGGCGATCAGCTTGTCGAGGTTCAGGCTGGTCGCGTCCCCCATGAAAAGGGTAGCAATCACCAGACAGATCAGCAGACCACAAGAGGTGCTGAGGGTGATGGCGCGGTTGATCAGGTGCGAACGCTCATACAGCTCATGTAATTCTTCTTCGACGCCCGGAGGGCTCACAGGCGGGCTGTTCTCTCCATGCAGCAGATCTTCTACCACCCTGGAGCGGTCTATGATGCGTGCCAGGCGGCTGGTCAGCACAGAGAGCGTGGTACCGACGCCGGTCAGCAGAAATACCGGGGCGATCGAGAGTTGTATGATGTGGCTGACATCACTTAGTTGTAGATTAATCATGGGCAAGTCCTCAGGTTTTCCCCGGATTTTACAGGGACGCGGGCTTGCCTGGACAGGGGGAGACAGACTTTTTGAGCATTGCTGATGCCAGCAACAGCTCTGTGTTGTGCAAAGTTGTGCAAATCAGGCTGCACCACTGCCCGGCAGGGCTGGCATAGCCTGCGGGGCAGCGAGGGGAAAAACGAAAAAAGGACTCAGGCCGTTTGCAAGGGCAGGGTCAGACGCACTTCCAGGCCACCTTCGGGCAGATTGCTTAACTGCAATTTACCGCCATGTTGCTGAGCGATATTCTGGGCTATCGTCAGGCCCAGTCCGGTACCGCCGGATTCTCTGGAGCGCGAAGTTTCCATACGAAAGAATGGCTCAAATACCTTGCTTTGAAATTCGGGCGGTATGCCATGACCACCGTCACGTATCAATACATGCAAGACATCCTTGGCGGCGTCCTTGCCTGACACCAGGCTGACCGTTGCATATTGACCATATTTGACGGCATTGTCGATGAGATTGGTCAGGCAGCGGCGCAGGGCTTGTGGTCTGGCCATGACAGTCAAACCGGGTTTGCCTTCAAAGCTGACATTTTGTCCGGCATCAGCAGCGTCGGCGCAGACGCTGTCGAGCAGAGAATCCAGGTCCAGCGGTTTCAGGGCTTCATTGCTGTCCATGCTGCGCGCTAGGTCCAGGCCTTCGCGTATCATCATTTGCATGCCGGATAAATCTTCGATGAGTTTGTCGCGCAATTCTTCGTCCCTGACCTTTTCCAGGCGCAAGCGCAGGCGCGTCAGCGGGGTTTGCAAGTCATGAGTGATCGCCGCCAGCATATGGGTGCGCTGGGCAATATGCTGGCGTATTCTGGCTTGCATGGCATTGAAGGCACGGGTGGCCTGCAAAATTTCTGTCGCGCCTTTTTCTGGCAAAGGCGGGCGGTTGATATCCTGCCCCAATGCGGTGGCTGCCTTTGCCATTTGCTGCAAAGGCCGCATGGTCATGCGGGCGATCAGGTAAGCCAGTACGGCTATGCTTGCCAGGAACAGGAACAGGTATTGCAAAAAGTCAGGGCGCAATGGCGGAGCCGGATTACGCGGCGGTAATACTGTCAGGCGCAGGGCAGTGCCATCATGCAGGGTGATACCCAGCGCTTCGCAGGGCAGGCGGTTGGTCTGTACATTTTGCGGGTTGCGCGGGCATGATTCAGGGTCCTGCGCCAATGACATCACGCGAAACGTCTTGCCCAGTCTTTCGCTGACTGCTGCTGCATAGTCAGAACGTGGTGCCTGGTCAGTGGTTTCCGCTGGCAGGGTAGCCACCTTCAAACCCAGGCGCGGTGCTGTTGCCAAAAATTTTTCGCGGTTCTCGGCTGGCAGCGCATCCAGTGCCAGCACCAGTTGTTCGGCCCGTTCAACCGCGTGAGAATCCCGGTATTGCGATATGGTTTTCTGTCTTTCGCCAAAAGCCAGCGACCAGGTCAGTACCGCCGATGCGATGACGCCTACCAGCAGGATGGCAAATACCCGGCCCCACATCGACGAAAGGATTTTCATGCATCTTGCTCCACGACGACAGTCACGGCTAGTACATAGCCACCGTTCCTGACGGTTTTTATAATCTGAGGCGAACGCGCATCTTCGCGCAGTTTTTGCCGCAAGCGGCTGATCTGAATATCGATGGAGCGGTCAAACGGGTCTGCATCGCGGCCATGTGTCATGTTCAACAACTGGTCACGGTTCAGTACGCGGTTGGGGTGTTCCAAAAAAATATTCAACATACGGAATTCTGCACCCGACAAAGACACCACCATGCCGTCAGGGCTGATCAGGTGGCGGGCCGTCAGGTCCAGGGTCCAGCCCGCAAATTTAAGTTTTTGCAAGGCTTCACCAGAATGTGTGTTGACATTGGTCTGGGTGCGGCGCAATACACTGCGTATGCGGGCCAGTAATTCGCGTGGCTCAAAAGGTTTGGGCAGGTAATCATCGGCGCCCATTTCCAGACCCAGGATGCGGTCCAGTGGCTCGCCGCGTGCAGTCAGCATGATGACCGGCAAAGTCGATTTGCTGCGCAGGGTGCGGCACAGTGTCAGCCCATCATCGCCAGGCAAATTTAAATCCAGTACGACCAGATCGACCTGGTGATTTTGCAGGGCTGCCCACATGGCATTGCCTTCGGCCGCCATGATGGTGCTGTAGCCATTATTATCCAGATAATCAGCCAGCAGGTTGCGGATGTCGCGATCGTCATCAACGATGAGAATTTTATTTGGTGTGTCCATGTTCTTCATTATGAGCCCGATCCAGTCTATAAAAACCCTGATTTTGTATCGTCTTGTTATCTTAAACCGTAACATACCACCTTATCATTCTCTACTGTTACACGTCGATACAAAGCGAGAGCAGACGGACATTTCGACGTTACAAGCTTGCTGCAAGATGCACCACATGTCTGAGACCGCAACACCGGACTTGCATCCAGTCCCGCAAGCGATCAGTCAGCTTGACTCACAAATTTGCAGAGTATGTGCAGCAGACCTGTGAGTTTATTCTTCTGAACAGAAAGAGAAAATAAATGATGAATACCTTACAAAAGCAACTCCAAAAGAAACTCATGATCGCAGTGACGGCTGTTGGCCTGAGCATGATCGGTAGTGCAGGCAGCGCCTTGGCACAGCCTCCTTCACCAGCATCTGCTTCTGCCAATGCCGGTCATGGCCAGCCACATGGCGACCCTGCCAAGTGGGCAGAAAAAATGAAAGAGCGTATGGCCAAGCACCAGGCTGAGCTGCATGACAAATTGAAGATCACGGCTGCGCAAGAACCAGCCTGGAAAACTTTTATTGATGCCATGAATCCAGGCACCATGCCAGCCCGTCCTGACCGCAAGGAAATGGAAAAACTGACGACGCCAGAGCGTATGGAAAAAGGCCTGGAAAAAATGAAAGAGCATCTGGCGAAAATGCAAACGCGCCTGACCGCCCTGAAAACTTTCTATGCTGTGCTGACACCTGAGCAGCAAAAGATTTTTGATGAAAGCCATCGCCGCATGGCATCGCATATGCGTGATCGCATGGGCAGGCCTGGTGGTGAGCATGGCCCTGAACACAAGACAGGTGACCGCCCAGCCATGACGGACAAGAAGTAAGTTGTAGCAAGTAAGCTGTAGCAAGTAAGCTTTAAGAAGCCAGATGCTGCACGCAGTATTTGGCTTATATGTTGTGATAGAAGGCTGTTGCGAGACGGGGGAGTGAAGTATCTTGCCCGTTTTGTGACAGCCTTTTATTTTCTGAGATTGATCCAGCTGATGAGATTTTCTTCCAGCATCGGGCGGCCTATGTAAAAGCCCTGGGCTTCATGGCAACCCATCGCTGCTAATGTCTTCCAGTGGGCTTCATGCTCTACCCCTTCGGCAATGACTTGCAGGCCGAGTTTCTTACCTAGCTGGGTAATCAGTTCGGCGATACGCGGCCCTTCGGGCGTATCGATCTGGTTGACGAAGGCGCGGTCTATCTTGAGTCTATCGACCGGCAATTTGTCCAGGTAACTCAGTGAAGAAAAGCCAGTGCCAAAATCATCGATAGCGATTTTGACACCCAGTTTTTTCAAACTGGCGAGTTTGCTTTCAAACAGGATGGCGCTGGTCATCGTGACTGATTCGGTAATTTCCAGTTCCAGGTTTTCTGGCTGCAAACCAGTATCCTTCAATGCGGATTCCACAATGGCGATGAAGTCGTCCTGGCGGAATTGCACGACCGAGACATTCACCCCCATGCGTTGCGGCGCAATCCCGGCTTTTTGCAGCCTGACCATCATGAAGCAGGCGGTGCGCAATACCCAGGCACCGAGGCTGATGATGAGGCCGGAATATTCAGCCAGCGGGATAAAATCATTCGGTGGTATCAGCACACCATCATCATTGCGCCAGCGTATCAGTGCTTCCAGCCCGGTGAATTTGCCAGTCTCCAGATCAATTTGCGGCTGGTACATCAGGAACAGGCGCTCGGCATCAAAGGCCTTGTGCAAATGCTGCATCAGGGTTGCGCGTTCGCGTATCTCTATACCCATTGAGCGGGTGAACAAGGTGCAACTGCCGCGCTGGTGTATCTTGGTGCGTTTGAGGGCAATACTTGCATCTTTCAGCGGCTCGGCACCATCACCGATATAACCTTCGAGTGCTACCATGCCTATCGACATCGATACTGCATGGGCAGTTTCTGCTATCGTGAATGGCTGTACAAACATCAGCTTCAGGGTTTCCGGTTCAAGCAATTCCTTGCTACCGAGCAGACCAAATACGTCACCGGAAATGCGCGCCAGAAAGATGGGTGCACCGAGTTTTTCACGCAGCCTGTCGGCCACGGCCTTGAGTATCAGGTCGCCATAATGGTGACCGAGTACATCATTGATTTCGGCAAAATCATCAATGTCCATGAGCGCCACCATTTGTCCTGGCAGTTCATTGGCCAGGGTCGCACTGATCTGCTCTATGAACTTCAGGCGGTTGGGCAGTTTGAGCAACTGGTCGCGGTAAGCATGGTTCTTGAGCTGGTTGACTAGGCTCAGGTTATCGAGGCAAACGCCTAGATTGGAACAAAACACTTCCAGCAAATGCTGGTTGATCTCTGACAGTGAAAACGGCAAGTCGATAAAGGCCGCCAGAGGGCGGTTACCCCGGCCAGAAAAATACAGCGTCATGCTGTGATCGGTGAATAATGATTCACGGTTTGTCAGCACATGCCGCAAAGCATCGCGCACGCGGGCATTGTGGATATCATCAATCGGGCAATTCATCAGGTTGCTGTAATGCCCGGCAGAAGCGATGACGTTGAAGGTCTCAGGGATTTCTTCATCAAACTCATTGAGCTCACCCTGGGCACACAGCAAGCCTTCAGGCGGTACACCGCACAAGGCAGCAATCTGGGTTATCACGCCGCTGGCAAAAGACTGTATGCCGTGTTCGAAAGTGAAGGCGGCGCTGGAGCTGATGATCTGGTGCAGGCCGCGCCTGCTGGCATCGATGGTGCGTATCTGTTCATACGATCGCACGGCCGCGGTCAGCGAGGTCAGCAGCTTTTTGCGGGTCAGCTCATTCTTGGTTTTATAGTCATTGATGTCGTAATCGCGTATGGCTTCTTCTTCCGGCGCATAACCGGGTTGACCGGTGCGCAGGATGATGCGGGTATCGCTCCAGCCCAGTTCATCGCGGATGAAACTGACCAGTTCCAGTCCGGCATGCTCGGTTTCCATGACCACATCAAGCAATACTACGGCGATATCGCTTTCGCTGGCGAATACCTTGCGGGTTTCACTTTTAGAGTAAGTGTGGATAAATTCCAGGGGGCGGTTCAGGATATGCACATATTGCAGTGCAAAGCAGGTGGTGCGGTGTACGTCTTCATCATCATCGACGATGGCGATTTTCCAGCTGCGCCCTGCTTGCTGAGTCGCGGCTTCTTCTTCCGCATCCTCAACCAGGAACAGCTCATCATCATCGTCTTGTTCGTTCGACATGCCTTCTCCGGATAGAAAAGCCTGCTAATTGATGCAACAAGTATAGTTTAAGTTTTGTCGCCGGGCGCAGCCGTGGCTCACCGACATTGTGACTTTAAGTGAAATATATTAACCAAACCTGACATGAAGCTTGCAAGCGCAATTTTCATGCAAAACGGCGGGCGGCATCCAGGCCCAGGCCTGATCCTATGCTGCCAAACAAATCACCTTCAACCTTGGTGGCAGTGGGGACGATGCTGGCGATCTGCTGGCGCAAGCCGCGTACGCCACTGGAGCCGCCAGTGAAAAACACGGTATCGACCTGTTCCGGTTTCAGGTTTGCCATGTTCAGTACGGTATTGACGGTGTCGCCGATATTGCTGGTCAGATGGGCAATCGAGGCCTGCAAACCTTGCTGGTCCAGTGCCAGATGGCAGACGGGGCTTGCTTGTTTGCTGCGCAGACGCTCGAGTGGCAAGTCTATCGCTTGTTGATCTGATAATAAGATTTTGGCTTCTTCCGACTTGATAGCCAGCCAGTGACCATCGCGTTCTTCGACCAGGTTTAGCAGGCGTTCAAAGCGCAGGCGCAATTCCGGCGTATTGATATCACGATAAACTTCTTGTAATTCACGCCAGACTTTTTGGGTATACGTCAGGTTAATCGTGTGCCAGGTTGCCAGGTTGAAATAATAGCTGGAAGGTACTTCGATCTGGCTGCCGAGGCGGCCACCGAGGCCCAGCAGCGGCATGACATGGTTCAGACTCAGGTATTTGTCAAAGTCAGTGCCACCTATGTGGACGCCGCCATTGGCGAGGATATCGTCTTTCCTGTCTATTTTGTGGGCACGTTCCGGCGCCAGGCGCACCAGCGAAAAGTCTGAGGTACCACCGCCTATGTCGGCAACCAGTACCAGTTCTTCCTTGCTGATGCGTGATTCATAATCAAAGGCGGCAGCAATTGGTTCATACTGGAATTGCACTTCCCTGAACCCTGCTGCGCGGGCGATTTGTTCCAGCGTGTCTTGTGCGAGTTTGTCGGCCTTGCTGTCATCATCGATAAAATGCACAGGCCGGCCTATGACAGTCTGGGTAAAGTTGCAGCCCGCAGATTTTTCTGCACGTGCTTTGAGTTCACCGATAAATTGCGCCAGCAAATGGCGGAAAGGCACGGACTTGCCCTGTACCTCAGTCTGGCCATCCATGAGGCTGGTGCCCAGCAAGCTCTTCATCGAGCGCATTAGACGGCCTTCATAGCCAGCCAGATAATTGCTCAGCGCCGCCCGGCCATAACTGACTTGTTCATCTTCCACATCGAAAAATACCACCGATGGCAGGGTGACTTTGCCCTCTTCCAGCGCTAACAGCGCAGGCTGGCCCGGCCTGTGCCAGCCAACAGTTGAATTCGAGGTGCCAAAATCTACTCCACAAGCGTGCGACATGAAAATCCTGATAAAAACGGGTAAGTCAGCAGCTTTGCAGAAGCTGCTGTTGACGGTGATAAAAATGGGTTAAGACCTGATGCTGAAGAAACCAGATAGCAAAACAGTAATAATTATGGTGATTTGCTGGTATCGGCCGCATCATCGAGTCTGACGACCAGCAATTGATCTATGCGGTAGTGGTCAATATCGACGACTTCGAATTTGTAAGCCCCCAGCATGACAAAATCAGTGCGCTTGGGTATCCTTTTCAGCATCGTCATCATGAAACCGGCAATGGTCTCATAGCTTCCCTGCTCAGGCAAGCTATCGATGTCGAGAGCGCGGCAGACATCCTCGATTGTTGTCGCACCGTCAATGAGCCAGGAATTGGCATCACGCTGGACGATCTGGTCTTCGAGGAAGGGGTGAACCAGATTGCCCATCAGGGTACTCAGCACATCATTGAGGGTGATGACACCCACCACCAGGGCATATTCATTGAAGATGACAGCAAAGTCTTCGCGCGTTCCCTTGAATTGTTCCAGCATTTCAGACAGGGTCAGCGAATCAGGCACGGCAAGAGCTGTGCGTATGGATAATTCCTGCACCTTGGTAAATGCTTGGTTGGTCAGCACCCGCTTCAAGATATCCTTGGACTCGACATAGCCGACCACATTGTCGATATTGCCATCACATACCAAAAACTTGGTATGCGGATGCTCGGCGATCTTCTGGCGTATGACCACATCAGTATCTTGCAGAGTGAAATAGACAATGCTGTCGCGCTGCGACATGGCTGATGGCACGGTTCGGCTTTCCAGCTCGAACACATTGCCTATCATATGGTGCTCGCTTTGCAACACCACCCCTGCTTCGGCACCGGCATCAAACATGGCGTAAATTTCATCTGAAGTGATTTGCTCATTCCTGGTCGTCGGCAAATTAAACAGACGCAACATCAGGTTGGCCAGGCCATTGAAGACCCAGACCAGGGGCTTGAACAGGCGCACGCACAAAAGTATCGGGCTGACTACCAGCATCGCCACGGTCTCTGGCGAAATCATGGCAATCTTCTTGGGCATCAGGTCTGCAAACAAAATGAAAATCGAGGTCACGAACAAAAAGGATGTGACAAAGCTGACAGTCTCTACCCAACTGGTCATGCCAAAGATAGCGACCAGAGCTTTCAGGATATACGGTGTCAGGGCTTGTTCACCAAGGATACCGCCAAGTATGGCGACCGCATTCAGGGCGATTTGTACGACCGTAAAAAAATGTCCCGGCTCTTGCTGTAGTGCCAGCACTTTGCCCGCACGTGGCTCGCCCTCTGCATACAGTATCTGCAGCTTGACCTTGCGCGCAGCCGCCAGTGAAATCTCGGACATGGAAAAAAATGCGCTGATGGCGACCAGCAAGGCAATGATGAGAAAGTGATCAAACAAAGCCATAATGGCTCCCGTGCAATTGTACTTGACGGTAATCATATACTATTAGGCTACGTAAATTCCGCTAAAAGGATGTCTGGTATGACAAGTTCTGAACAGGCAGATGCTGCCAAGCCGCTGCCGACCAATGTACGTTTTGTATTGATCACGGTATTCCTCGACATCCTTGGCATAGGTCTCATCATCCCGGTCTTGCCACGGCTGGTGGCTAGTTATACCTTGCAGGCAGACAGCCAGGCTTACTGGTATGGCGCGATTGTCGCTGTGTATGGCGTCATGCAATTTGTCTTTGCTCCTATGATAGGCGCACTCAGTGATCGCTTTGGCCGCCGCCCGGTGTTATTGATCTGTGTATTCGGCCTCGGTTTGAATTTCCTTTTGCTGACTCAGGTCACCAGCATTTACTGGATGCTGGTGGTGCGTGCCATAGGCGGTATTACTGCAGGTAATCTGTCCGTGGCAAATGCCTATATTGCCGACGTATCGACACCAGAAAACCGCGCCAAGGCACTGGGTAAAATAGGTGCGATGTTTGGCCTCGGTTTTATCTGTGGGCCTGTTGTTGGTGGCTTGCTGGGTGAGGCGCATATACATTACCCGTTTTATCTGGCTGCCGCTGTATCGCTGGGTAATGTGGTGTATGGTTATTTCTCGCTGCCAGAATCCCTGCCTGCCGACCACCGCAAGGACTTTCATATTTCTGCCGCGAATCCCTTTGCCGGTTTGCGGGGGCTGGCGCATTTGCGTGGTGTAGGCGCACTGGTGTGGGTCTATGCGTTGACCATGTTTGCTCAATTTACTCTGCAAACCACTTGGGTTTTATCGACAGAATTGCGCTTTGGCTGGACACCCATGCAAAATGGTTTTTCACTGTTCATGGTCGGCGTTTCCAGCGTACTCATGCAGGGCGTGTTCCTGGGGTCTTATATCAAACGCGTTGGCGATGCGAATGCAGTATTGATAGGCCTGGCCTCTTCGACTCTGGCACTGACTTGTTATGGCCTGGCGAACCAGGGCTGGATGATGTATGTGCTTATCCTGTGCAACGTGCTGGCCTTTGCTGCCGGGCCTGCCTTGCAAGGATTTTTCTCGCGTGCCGTCGATGCACGTTCGCAAGGACTGGCCATGGGATCGCTGACAGCGTTGGCCAGTATCATGAGCGTTTTTGCCACGCTGATAGGGACGTCGATCGTCGGGCAAGTCAGCCATTTTCCCAAAGGCAGTATCTTGCTGGGTGCACCTTTCTTTCTGGCTGCGACCATACAATTGATGGCCTTGACTCTGGCATTGCGGCATTTGAAAAAGTAACTGAAGCCGGAATGCAAAAAGCGGACTCAAGTGAACTGAACCCCAAAAGTTGGACACCAACTTTTGGGGTTTTTTCATGACTAAATACGATGAGCAGTTCAAGTTGAAAATAGTGCGGAAGTATCTTGCTCATAAAGGAGGATATAGAGCGCTTGCCGATAAGCATGATCTCCATCATTCGGTGATAGAGCGGTGGGTAAATTTACATCGTCTCCATG